>CAZJWE010000037.1:0-20573 GCA_964549265.1 uncultured Bacteroidales bacterium
ATGAAAAACTCTGAAAATTTTGATGCGAAGGAATTATTAGAAGTCCCCTTAATAAAAAGGTACTATTGCAAATTTAGTGGAACCAATTTTTTTTGAATGCAGAATTTAAAATCAGAAGAATATCCACTTTAACAATAAATAAAGAAGAAATGAAAAACAATGAAAGCTTGACTTTGTTCTTCTAAACTTCTACACTTATAGCTTCTAAATTCCAATTTTCTATTCTTTCCATTTAATTTGCAGTAAAACCAATAAAAATAAATAAACATATGATACGGACTTTTTTAATTTCATTATTGACGCTTTTAAGCATGCAGCATATCAGCTGCTCTTCGGACACAAATAAAAATGATTTTGGTTACTCTCAGTCAGAATTCAGCTCTTATTGGTATCAGGGGGAAGCGGAAATTGTCACCTATGACCTGAAACAATCACGATACGGTGAAACAAGAGACGGGCATGCTGTGTTAATTTTTGTGACAGAGGATTTTTCAAAGAGCAAACATGTAAAGCTCGATAATCCGAAGCAAGCGGGAGATGATGCTGAAAAGGTTTTAAAACTGAATTTCACTAAAAAATTCATTACCGGCATATATCCATATTCCATGATGGTTTCTGTTTTTACACCTGTTCAACAGGAACAATATAATCCGACCATGAAGATCACTGCTACTTCCCAGGAATGGTGCGGGCATACTTTTACTCAAATGAACAGGGTTGAGGATGGGTATAAAGGCCATTTATATTCTTATTTTGAAAAAGAAGGGGACCAGGATTTTGTATTGAAAAATGCGATCCCGGAAGACGAGATATGGACAATGATCCGGCTTGCTCCTGAAAAACTGCCAAGGGGACAATTCAAGCTCATCCCGGGCACTCTTTTTCAGCGTTTGTCGCATTGCGAGTATAAAATATATAATGCAACCGGAGAACTTAATGTATCCGATGAGGACAATTCTGTTTCAATCTATACGATGACGTGTCAGACATTGGACAGAACATTATCCATTCGCTTCAAAAACACATTTCCATATCATATTATTTCGTGGGAAGAGACGCATGATGGGATGACCACAAAAGCAATATTAAAAGAAGCCATTATGATTGATTATTGGAATAAAAACAAAAAAGCTGACAGGAAATTAAGAAAAAAGCTTGGAGTAGATTATTGATCACCTCAAACTTTGATTCCCATAAATATAACATCATCTATCTGGCTGTTGTCTCCTTTCCATGAATAAAACCTATTTTCAACCAATTTTTGTTGCTCATTCATTGGTTTATGATGTATTTTTTTTATCAAATCTATCATTCGTCTCATCTTGAATTTATCTTCATTTTCTCCCCCAAACTGGTCAACATATCCATCGGAAAACATATATATAATATCGTTTTCATTCAACTGAATTTCCATTGTTTTAAAATCTTTTTTCATTTTTTTCCTGATCAAAGGATCGCCGCCAATGGGCACAGACTCGCCTTTTAATTTCATTAGTTCATTGTTCTTAATCACTACCAGGGTCTGCATCGCTGAAGAAATGAGTGCTTTATAAGTTTTAGGGTTGAATTGTACAACAGTCATATCCATGCCATCATTGGATTGTTTATCATCGTTTTGATTGAGAATATTTTGTATTTCTTTTTCTAAGTGAGAAAGGATATCAGAAGGGGTATTGACATTGTCTCTGTTGCAAATATCTTTTAATAACGTCATTCCAATCATTGACAACATTGAACCCGGCACCCCATGTCCGGTACAATCGGCACATACAATAATGTATTCTCCACTTTTTGAATGATTAAACCAGAAAAAGTCACCGCTTACGATATCACGCGGGAGGTAAAATACAAATGAGTCTTTTACTGCCTGATGAATCCGGGTTAAAGAAGGCAGCATACCAGATTGAATTTTTCTGGCATAATTAATACTGTCGGTGATATTTTTATTTTTTATTTCAAGTTCTTTTTTTTGCTGTTGAACTTCTTTTGTTCTTAAATCCAATTGTGTTTCAAGGTATTCTTGCAATTTTCTGTGATTGCGTTCACGAATTGTGACAATGAGAATGACCAGTAATATTAACAGGATGATAACAGTCAGTATAAACCACCACGTTTTCCAAAATGGTATACTAATTTTCAGATTAAATGGTGTTGGTTCTTCATTGCAAATATTATTTTCATTGCATGACCTCACTAAAAACGTATAATTCCCATCTTCCAGTCTGCTGTATTTAGCAATTCGATTATTCCCTCCCTGGTTCCAGTCAAGGTCAAATCCTTCTAATTTATAGTGATATGTTACATCTTCAGGAGCTGTAAGATTGATGCCTATAAACTCAAATTCAACTTTATACGAACCGTAAGGTAGTTTGATTGTCCCTGTTGGATCATAGGGCTTATCATTAATAATTACAGATAGAATATTTGTTTTGGGCGGTATTTTGTTGGGATTTTCTTTATCACTGTTGATGCATACCATTCCCTGGCTGGTACCGATTAAAAAAACCGGGCCTTCCCTTAATATGGCATTTTTATTGCAATCTCCTTTAAATCCTTGTTTTGGGCCGTATTGCTCAATTTTTTGATCTGAATATATTCTGCTTAACCCTAACCGGTGTCCGACCCAAATGGTTCCTTTTGTATCCTGGCCTATGCTATAACAATAATTTGATTTCAATCCTTTGTTTTTAGAATAATTGACCAATGAATCGCTGGTGAACTTAAATACTCCGTCGCCATATGTTCCTGCCCATAACACTCCTTTTTCATCTATAGTGAGGCATGTAAACTCAAGCTGAACATTCGATTCCAGAGCAAATGCTTCACGTCCGTTTAATGTATAGATGCCATTGCTTTTTGTTGCAATGTAAATTGTATTATTATCTTTTTTGCATATATCATTTATTTTGTTGTGAGGAAGGCCGTTTAATGTGTTATAGTGTTTTTGTTCATTATTTTTTGTATCAAACACATACACACCATTATGTGTAGCACAAAGCAATGTTGAACCATCTCCTATGATATCTGTGACTTTATTGGCTAATGAATTGTCTGATTTAAAAAATTGAGTAAAAAATGTTTGGTGTTGTGCTTTTCTGTATATTCCATGTTGTTCGGTCCCGGCCCAAAGGGTATATTCATCATCAATATACAACGAGATTACCCGGTCTTCAGGCAATCCGTTTTTTGTATCAAAAGAAAAAAAATCATACCCACCTCCAGGTTTTGAAATAACTTTCAGAAGGCCTTTTTCTCCACCAATCCAATAAACGCTATCATTTTGTTCAATAGATAAAGCATTATTATTCAGGGGATATTCTTTATAATTAAAAAACTTATATGCTTTCATAACCAACCCTGCCAATCCTGAACCATAAGTTGCAAACCATATATTGCCTTCTTTGTCTTCAAAAACTTGTTTAACATACTGGCTTCCCAGTCCGTTATTTTGATTATAATGAATGATTTGGTTGTATTTTTTTTCTTTTTCAGAATAATTTACTTTATAGGCTCCATTCCCAAATGTTGCAATCCATAGGTTATATTGACTGTCCTGCATTAAATATTGCACATTTATATTTTCCAGATTAAATTTTTCCCCAAAATCATTTACTTCGCTTTGCTTTGAGTTTATATTGCGAATAAAAAACAACCCGTCTGTACTGGTGCCAAACCAAAAGCCACCTTTTATTTTGGAAGGAATAATACATGTGATTTTTGTTGAAGGGGATTCTTCAATTCTATGCAGAAATAAGGTGGTGTCATTCAAATTACCAAAGAATAAACCTTCATTGGTCCCTAATAACAATTGGTTTTTATTATCTAGTGCAAATGAATAAAGCAATTTATTGTTTAATCCTGTGGAGATAAACTGTGTATGGTGCTGTTTATCAATTTTAACGATTCCTTCATTTTGCGATAGTGCATAAATGGTATTTTGACCATCACCTGTAATGGCATTCACTTTGCTTTTAAAGAAAGAATTTGTATTGATTTTGCGAAACATGCCTTTATTTAGCAAAGATATGCTTCCGTCGTTATGTCCGAACCAAATTCTGTCCTGGTTATCTTTATAGCTGCATGTGACGTAAGAAGAAGAGATAGTATCTCCTTTTAGGTCGCTTGAGAACTTAATCCCGTCAAATTGACAGAGTCCTTCGCCAGTACCCAACCACATATATCCATTATTGTCCTGATGCATGGTATATATGAAACGATGACACAATCCGTCTTCAATATCATAATGCCTGAAGTTGTAATGCTGTGAAAAACTAACAAGTACACTTGTCAAAAAAACTATACTCGCATAAAAAAATCTGTTCCTCATATTTAATAAATATGTATTGAAAAATTAAGATAATTTATTTTACGCAAATTTTCAATAATGGATACATTTTTCATGAAAACCCCTGTAAAATCCAAACACCTGAGTTTAGAGACAGGCACTATTTACTTTCTGTTCACCCCTATTTGATATTTATATTTAGGTACTCCGCCAATTGGAATAGTGTAAAAAGGTAAAAGCTCACCATACTGGTTTGTTACATATATTACAACATTATTATTTTTGATGGGTGAAGATTTATTTTTGATAAATTGAAAGTCTAATGATGTCCCTTTTTCCTCTTCTTTAATTTTAAATTCTGTTGACTCCCAGTTTTTATCTCCTGACGCTTCAACGAAAGACCCTCTTCTGGCAACGGAAACGATTCGAATGAATCCATCATTGTCCCAATCAAAATTCGATTGTTTGACAGAGATTGTCTTATCATCTACATAAGGATAAATGTGAGATATTTCATTGGGGTCGTCGTGCATTCTAAAAGAATATTCATATGCAAATGCATTGGCTCCTTCAATTCGTTTGTTTTCATTCATCTGAGTACTAAGGAAAAAACGATAGAGATTCCCATCATTTCCACTTTCCCCCTGGACAATAATTTTAAATATATGTCCGTCAAATTTTTCAACAAACTCTCCTTCTGTTGGATTGAACGGACCAAATGTAAACCATTTTTTATCATACTGGTCACTCATTCCAAAGGTTCTAGTATCCAACAAGTTCCCACTGTTGTAGTTTCCCGTCGGTTGTGTGCTCTGGGCATCTTTGTCTGTGTATGCCCCCTTGCCTCCATATATTGAGTAACTCATTTTCGTGTTGAAGTCTCCATTGACTTCGTCTATTTCACCTCCTACATCAGGATCATATATCCTAATAAAAACGGGCATTGAAAAAGATTTTGGTACAAGAAAGAAAAATATTTGAGTGTAATCATCATCACCCCATTTTTTTGAGGCATCCGGCCCAAACGTCATCAAATAAGGTATGTTCTCATCTTCTGCCGGCACAGGTTGCCCAATAGCATTCAACAATATATTAAAAAGAAAAATAATTAAAACACATCGAATCATTGCTTTGTAATTTATTTTTAATTCCGTTTGTAAGATATAAAATTTTAATCAATTAATCTAAAGTCATACTACAATTTTAAAGTCATATTACCGGCTTAATTCATCTTTTAATCCGGAAAAGAAAGTGTCATCCAATGCCTCACCCAATCAACTCAACACAATTAATTGTTAATTGTTAATTGGAGTGTGGGCATGAGTCTGGGTGTGTTCATGCCTGTGAGCTTATGCAGCACTTCGCTTTCAGCTTTTTTTTAGAATTGTAGAAGTTAGAATTATAGAAGTTAGAAGGGGGTGATTGAGGCTTCTTTCCCATCCATTCTGGTTTCTGACTCCTGAATTCTCTCCAATTACGTGGACTACATATTTTTTTACGCTGTCTTCACCGGATGGGTTCCCGGCTGCGGAGTCTCATGCACAAGCTTCCCCAAAAATGTTTGTGTTATATTTTTGTCATGGGTATGTGATGTTGTGTTTAGTTGTTGAGTTAATCATGCAGCACCAACTGTTTTGAGCTTTGAATTTGGGTTTTATTTTGGATTCTGTTTTTTGGATTTTTCAGTGATTCCTGAAAATCCAATTTGTTCTATTTATCAACCACTTCTTAGATTTAAGCCAAAGGGTTTTAAAAGTAGTTACATAAGAGTGCACATGATTTTGGAATCAAACACCGAAATATATAACTTTGAATTTTTAATCTGACCTGAGCAAAACTCGATTTTTTCTTGGACAAAATCCCTCTAAGAGTTTGAGTTTGGTACATTGTTGGAATTCCGACAGGATGCTTTTAAGACACCGTATAGTAGATCAATTTCAATAAATATGTACCTATTCAGGTCTCTAAAATTTATAGCATGATGTCAAATAGAGAAAGATCAAACCACAAAGAGCGAATCAGGTATATGCAAGGTTTACCTGTAAGTAATTCAAATGCAGCAGGTATCGATATTGGTGACAGCCAACACGATGTTGCGATAAAAGAACAAACACTATTTAGTGTCTGTCTATAAACTCAGGTGTTTGGATCATAATGTTCGATAACGAGGCTTGCGCAGCCCCAAAAAGCGCAGTTTACTGAAGTAAATGAGCAATTTTGGGGCAAGCGTAACGAAGTTAGCGGACATTATGGACAAACACTACTTAGGTAATATTTTTATCATTTTAAAATTGCATATTTTTGAATACTCATCATCATCTTTCGGTTTTATGCCTAAAATGATTTTATAATCGCCCGGTTTTTGATATTTATGGTATATATTTTTTCCTCTTATTTGGGTTTCATCTCCTAAAGACCAATAATAATCACTAATTTCAAAATCCAGGTTCATCGGTTGGCCTGTTAATTCAATTTTTTTATTTACATAGGATGTGTCGGGAGATGTAATGTATACCTGTTGAATTTGTTCAAGCTCTAAAGGATATGTTGCTTCATTCATAAACACTTGGTTTGTAACCGTATCAATAACATTTAATTCGATCGTATATGTTCCCGGCCCCGAATAGCAATGTTCTGCTTTCAGGCCGCGTTTTTTTGTGCCGTCTCCAAAATCCCATTCATATTTAAACGAAGTTGTCCCCAGTTCCATAGCTCCTTTTTCAAATACTTCAATGCAATAATCTTCATCCCTTATCTTATCACAGTTTTCAAATTCGGGGAATGGTATCGTAAAATAATAAATATCATCACTGCCCTCACGATTAGAGGAAAAGTATCCCATTTCATTATTTCTGTTGGACACATACCCATAATCGTCTGCAGACGAATTGAATGGGCGCGGCAGTTTAACAGGTTTGCTCCATCTTTCCTTTATTTTATCAGAAAAAAAGATATCAAACCTTCCAATTTTATCATGCTTGTCAGATGTAAAATAAATTCTACCACTTTCAGAAATAAAAGGATAGCCTTCATTTCCGTCTGTATTAATTACCTTTCCGAGATTTCGCGGTTTCATCCATTCATTTCCTTTTTTTGTACATACATATATATCTTTGCCTCCAAATCCACCTGGCATATCCGAAACAAAAAAAAGCATTGTGCCTTCTGGATTTAAAGCAGGAGATTGTACATTGAATGTATCCCGGTTGTATTTGAATGGCCCTTTTTCGACCCATTGGTCACCAGTATTTTCGGCTATAAAAATTCCAAGCTTATTGTTTTCGGCTTTTCTGTTTTTATTAATATTTCGTGTATAGTACATGATTTTTTTGTCTTTTGAAAATGTTAACGCTCCTTTATGTATAGGAAAATTCAGGTGTTTAGAGAAAATATTAACTTCGTCCCAGCCTTCTTGTGACCTTTCAATAAAAAATAAATCAAAAACCGGTTTATTGTCAGGAGTAGAGTACCTTATAAATTTCCCTTTTTCTCTGTCAGAACAAAATACAATTCCATTGTGATACATTACAGGGGCAAATTCATCGTATTGATCTGTATTAAAAGGGAGTCTTTCTAAACTATAATTTTTATTCCTAAATTGTGAATAAGAATGGCAAAGAATGCATTCAAAAAGAACAAGAATAAAAAGTCTGAGTATCACCTTCATTTTTTTGTGATTAATTAAGTTAGTGACTCGTAATTATTTAATAGCATGTTATATTGGCAACCGAAATTGCATTTATTATCAACCCTGTATATCAAATAAATTATCATATTCCGGTACCTTTTTTACAATCTTGGTTTTACAGCTTTCACCAAATAATCAAACACGTACTGTAGCATTATTTCGTGAGACCCGCTACTTGTATTGCTCAGTTCACCAATGCCCATGTCATATGCATACCCAATACTTAATTGGTTGTTTATGTGGTATTTAGCAAGTACTGCCATATTGTTTTTTATACGAAAAGTAGTTCCAAGCCATATTTTCTTATGCAAAATCCCAAATAAGGTTAAGTCATATTGAAATTTAAAATTATTATTATATTTCAATAAAATTAATGGTTTTAATGTAAATTTATCATTCCTGTTGAACATTTTCCATCCTGTAGCAAAGATATATGTGTAGTTTGCAGGGGAAAAGTCAAGAGAAATATTATCATATCCATACTTTGCGCTTTGTGCATTTCCTATTGACGGAATTGATAATCCCCAATAAAAAAAGTCTGAATAATAATAACAACCGAGCCCAAAATTCGGATATAAGTATGATGAAGCCTGGCCTGTAAATGCCCTGTCATTATCTTCAATCAGGTGAATTTTCTGATAATGTGCACTGGTGTTGATAAAACCGGCTGATATCCCCATTGCTAATTTTCCATTGCCTGCAGGTATACGGTATGCATAATTAATTAATAGTCTGCTCTTATTGAAAATCCCGATGCTTTCGTGTGTAAAAGCAACGCCAACTGCAGAACGGTATTTTTTTAATGGCGCATGTAATGTAAACAGCTCTGTTACAGGTGCACCTTTAATTCCTATCCATTGGTTTTTATGAATTACAGATGCTGCAAGTGCTTCTTTACTCCCTGTATAAGCAGGATTGTATATAGAACCGGAAAACATATACTGGCTTATTACAGGAGCTGTTTGAGCATTTAGCTGAATATAAATAAAAAATATTAAAATTTTAAAAACAATGATCTTCATGCTCTATGTTTATCTTTTTATCACAATAAATCCACTTTTCTCTGATGAGATTTCTCCTTTTACTTTTAAAACATAAAAATATGTATCTTCCATCAATTGTTTGTTATTTTGATTATATCCTTCCCAATCATTTTGATAATTTTTTGAAGAATATACAATATTTCCCCATTTGTTGAATACGATTAATTCATTTTTGTCTGATTCATTAAGCCCTTTTATAAAAAAACGATCATTTACTCCATCATTATTTGGAGAAAAGCCTGTGGGTATTTCCATGTCTAATATGGTAATTTTTATGGTATCGGAAACCACATCACAAACCCCTTTTTTTACATTCCAGGTAATGTAATTTTTTTCATTATATGACAGGTCATAAATTTCAGTTGATAAAGAGGAGTCATTTTCAATGTATCCGGCCCCTTGAATAATTTCCCAGTATGCTGTTTCATTATGTGCAAGTGAGTCTGCATGCAATACAGTATCCCGTTTAAACAGTAATACGATATCTTCTCCTGCATCGGGCTGAGGGGGAAAGTAGAATGTTACATTTAGTGTATCCTGGCTTTGGCATTGCCAGTTGGTTTCGTTCAAAAGAAATGTGAATGTTTCTTCATGTGTGATATTAACATTCACCCTGGTATCTGGATTTTGAGGATGTTCAAATGTAACAGGATTACTTCCGGTTAATTTCTGCCACTGAATATTTCCATAGCTTTGTGTTGCATTCATTACCCCGGTAGTGTCACAAAATTCAGTATCGGGCCCGGCATAAGGTGTTGGCCAACCAAATGTATTAATCACAGCAGTTCCCTCAATGTTATTTGTATCGGATGTTAAGCACCCTAAATGATTGGTTATAGTCGCAATTTTATATCTAAATTGCTTGTTACTATCTGATGTTTCAGGGGCAACTATCATCATTGTATCACGATGGATATTAGTTAAAGAATCAAATGTGCCATATCCTCCGGTATATTTAATTTTCCACGGACTGTATTCTCCGGATATATTGACAGATAGTTGAATACTACCTCCACTGCAAATGCTTGTATCTATTGGAACAAGCACAGCATTGGGGGATGGATATAATGTAAAATGCATTTTATTGCTTGTATCATGGCATGTATATGAATGCACAATGCGTTTGTAAGACACAGGTTCAGAAATCATATCCGGAGCATAAAAACGTGTTGTACAGGCTGTTCTTTCCCAATCGCTATCATTGAAACTTTTTATCCATTCATATTGATATGTTGACATGCCTCCACCTTTTTGAGGAAGCGAGGCTTTTATCGTATCACTCATTGAATGTTTACAGATTGTATCTGCCTGAATGGATAACACATTATTTTCTAAAGGAGGAATAACTTTTGCAGCATGAATATTGGTTGTATCAACACAGGCTTGTCCTGTACCTGAATATACAATTCTCCTGTAATAAGTAGTATCTGATAATACACCGGGAAGGTAAAATGAGTTTGTATCCTGGTCACCCAAAGTGTCCCAAATCATTGATGTATCTTCTCTTTTCTCCCATCTGTATGAATAAGACACACTATCTCCTCCGGTAGGTTTACTGCCTTGTATTGTGTCGGGTTGGCCGGTGCCACATACATATTGCTCTTCGGGAATCATGTTATTTGCTATGACCGGCAACACATTAATAGAAATAATGTTACCTGTATCACTACAAAGCCCGGATGTCACTTCTCTCCTGTAAAAAACAGTATCTGCCGGTGTCCCCGGAAAATAAAACTCCTGAATTCCTGCATCACTGACTGTATCCCAATTTGCAGCATCATAAGAATACTCCCATTGATACTGATATGAACCGATACCACCGGCAAGAGGCACTGCTCCCTGCTTTAAAGTATCAGATTTATTCCCGAAACAAATGGTTTGATTGTTAATTATTATATTATTTTGAATGGAAGGAATAACATTTACCTGAACAATTTCACTGGTATCATACACTCCTCCTGAACCTACAATTCTTCTGTATTGCATTGTATCAATTAACGGATTGATAAATGAAAGATCTTTTTGCAAATATGTGCCTTCTGATGCCGGTTCCCAATCACAACAAGTACTTTTATGCTGCCAGATGAAAGAATATGTGCCGTCTCCTCCTTTGGGTGTTGTTGCAGTAAACGATGTGGGAATATCTCCCTGACATATTTCTTTTATCTTTTCTTTGATATAATTATATAAAAACCCATTCAGGGTGAGATTTAATCCGCTCATTGTATCTCCTTTAGAGCCTGCTGTAGTTCCATGCGAACCGCAATCGCTTGTTCTGCCCTGCCTGCCTCCGTTTAGTTCTAAATTCAATGGTTCAATGGGTAACAAGGCATCACTAAACCAAAAAAGGCCTCCTCCACCACCGCTGCCCGGGCCTGTACAATTACTACCTTTGGTATATCCTCCGTTTCCGCCTTTGGCTTCTATGTTTAATGTTCCTATCACTGATTGGGCATCTAAAACAATCGTTCCGCCTGCTCCACCACCTCCAGCTCCACCATTATTATTTGCAGTATCTGTCACATCTTGTCCATTTGAAGAAATAATATGATTATTTGTTTCCAATGTATCTGTAATAATAATTACAATACCTCCACCATCTCCTCCTTTTGTGGCGCTTCCGTCAACAATTTGAGTTCCGCATCCACCGCCGCCGCCTAAAAATACCCTGTTATTATGGGGTGCATTATTTGTATAATATCCACTGGGTATTTTGGCGCTTTGTGGCTTGTTATATATTGTATTACACACAATATATTCATCTCCACCGGTGCCGCCATAATTCAAATTGCCACCTCCATATCCGCCTGCAAGCATTCCGTTGCCTCCACCACCTCCATTCACTGCGCTACCCATGCCACGCGTATATGAAAATCCTGTATTAATAATTCCCTCTCCTTTTTTTCCTGCACTGTCTATGCCCGAAGAGGTAAAATACAAACGGCTATAACCGGCAGAATCTACAGAAGAGCAATCTCCATTATACACATCTCCGGTTGGATCAGCACCTCTGAACCCTTTCCCATTTACATTAATATCAGCTTCAAGTACCAGTTTATGTTGAGCAAATAATACAAGTACTCCGCCTGTTTGTCCATCCCATTTCTTACAGGTAATATCTTTTTCTATGGTGGCATTATAATGATCAGGAATATGAATCAATTGGACTGCTTGCTGCGGATCATATTCATTCATAAAATCTGACGAAAAAGTTATGTATCCGTTTATGTCATCTACGTCGTTAATTTTTAAAACCTCATATTTCCCGCTGTTGTGAATGTTCATGATTGTTTGTGTGGCCAAATCAATTTCTGCACCTTTCATTTGTATTAAAAGTGCTAAATCATTGTCAGAAAACAACCCTGTATTACTCACTTTAACACTATCAATTGTTGAAGGGTCTTTTTGGTATACATCTGTTACTTTTGTATAAAAATTTGGAATAGAGTCATTTATAGTAAATACATCACAGTAGCCTTGTTGGCTAAATACCAAAGCAAATAATAAAATAATATGATATTTTCGTTTATTCATGTACTTAAAATCTCGTTTCCAAATATAATAACATCCAATGAAGCAGAGAAATTTTTTTATAGCTTCTATAAAACACCCGGATATTATTGAAATGATACCAAATTCACTATTAGGTATTTGTATTGTTTGATGATATGCATCATTTCAGGCTCTTTTCTTTATGTTGCATCTAAAATGATTCAATAAATACCAAATCATTTTAAAATACTCATTTGTATCACATATAAATATAGTAAAAAAAAGGATGTATACAACTACTTATTGACAAAATTATTAAGGATACTTCCAGGAGGAATACGCCAGAGACTCCAGAGAGTGGAGAGCATATCAATTAGCGCTCAGAATTTAAACAATAAGATATAGGGTTTACGGGAAAAAAAGACAATGATAAGATAAATCAGGCAAGCGCAAATTACAAGGAATTGAGTCTGCGTTTACTCAAGAATGATTTCTTCAGTAAAATATAATTGATTTGTACTTAATTCAATGATATACATTCCACGTGGGTAGTCTGTTAAATCCATCTCTACCCATGAGTGGTCGGCATTGCTTGAGTAAAATTTATGGTCTAATAATGTTCCGTTTTCATCTAAAACACGAATTGTAAAATCTTCATTGAATTTATTATCAAATTCTATATAAAATCTTCCTTCATTAGGATTAGGATATAGTTTCATTTTGGCCGGATACGAAGATTTAAGTTTTTTTATGTCTGTTGTATCATTACTTGAGCCTGATTTAACAGAAAACCTGATTTTTCCTCCGGTTACTGTGCATTCGTTTCCATCTTTTACAACTACCGTATAAGTTCCAGATGACACGCTGTCAAAATCGCCATTATTATCATAATAATCAACGCCACTATTAATTGAATACATAAAATTGTTTACACCCCCGGAAGCGCTGATTTCGATTTCACCGTCGTTCCCATCTTCCGGTAATACAAAATATGTTGAATCGATAATGATTCTTGCCGGTTCTGTTACTTCATAACTCGCGTCAAGTGTGCATCCATTTTGATTTGAGATTGTAACATCATACGTTCCTGCTGACAAATCTGTGATTTTATTATCATGATCACTTAGTTCCTGATTCTCATGTACCCAATAATATGTATAAGTTGTATTAATTGTGTCCTCCATGATCAGTTCGATTGAACCACTATTGTTATTATAGCACAAGACATTTTGAATGTTGGCATTCTGAACTACAATCTGTGATTCATCAGGTGCAGTAATCTCTATCGGTTTGGAAGATTTACATCCAATATTATCTGTTACAGTAACAATGTACTGGCCACTGCTTAACGAATCAATATTTCTTGACGTTTCTCCGTTTGACCAAAGAAAGCTATATGGTATTTTGCCTCCGTTCAATGACAATGAAATTTCACCGTTTTCCTGATCTAAGCATACGATATCATTTTTATATGCAGTGATATTAATTGGTTCAGTATTCCCATAAATAAAGAAATTTTCAATTTCTTTGCAGTTGTTTTCATCACTGATTGTAACAGTATACGAGCCTCCTTCTAAATTTCTTGCAATAACACTCTGTTGGTGCATCGGGTCATTCCATTTGTAACTAAGGCTTCCTGTTCCTCCATCAGCAGCAGCAATAGCAAGTGTTGTGCTATCATAACAAATATTCTGTTTTTCAATGTATAATTCCAGTTCTATTCTGGGAGGTTCAGCTACCTGCATAAATTTAGTTTTAGTAGTTCCTACTTCATCTGTAACTGTTACCTGGTAACCACCTACTGTTAAACCTGAGATATCTTCGGTTGTTTTTCCGTTTGACCAGACATATTCATAAGGTGGTGTTCCGCCTGTTACAGAAATATCAATAGCCCCGTCATTTGTTACTCCTGCATCATTTGTATGATTACAGCTTACATTTGTTATTTCGCTATTAATTTGTATTTGTCCAAATATAAAATAAGAAGGTAGCAAGAAGCTTATGATCAGTAGACTTATAACTGTTTTCATTTTTAAAATAGTTTAATTTGATTAAATAGTACTTTAAATTAATATACAAATTTATGACAAATTTGGTTAAAAATCAAATTTTTACAAAAAAAATACTTCACTATGAACATCTTAGAATATTCGATTTCGAATTCTATGAGATCATTTTATAGTATAATATGGCAAATTATTCAGATTGGTCGTTAGAATATTTATCAATATATGTTTTTATATTAAATTTTCGTTTGCATCCGTTATAGTTCATATATCTTATTTTGCCAAAAACATACCGCTCATTCCATGCTCTGTCGTGTACACCACCTATTGACCACATACATCCTGTATATCCGTTTGGGTCTCGTCCGTCAAGTTCATATTTATCATTCTGATAAAACATCTTTATTGGGGTTGTTTCTTTCGTTATCATAATATTCAAGTTTATGTTCAATAAAATCATTTAGATGATTCATTGCTTCTTTTTCGCCAGGTTGTATGTAATCAACGGGGCGTACTGACTTATCAACCTGCAGTGAGTCATAGAGTTCTTTCCATTCAAACTGTTGTATTTCAAAGTGTGTTGACGAATGCTGTTTCCTGATTGCGGGAAACTCAATAAGGTATTGGTTGAGTTTATTATGTATTTTAGGCCTGAATGTTCTTGCGGAATATTCTTGTTTCTCTGAGGCAAAACGACAAGGAACAATATTATGTGCATCAACAACATAAAAATTGATGTTGTTTTTGCTTGCCACTTCTGTCTGCCATTTTTTCTTTATCCTGAGCGGATCAAATTCAGTAATAACAGCAGAAACATTTTTTGAATGAATAAATTGTTGTATTTTTTCCGTTGGGTGTCCGTTTAAAATATAAAATGGAATATTAAGCCGGGAAAGCTTTTGATGGATTTGTTTCAATCCCTTAATCATGAAATCATATTGCCTGAATGATGCATCTAAAAAAGAGGGTACAAGCGTAAACACCACTGCCATAGGTGCTTTTTTTTGCAATGCCAAATGTTGAGTAAAGAGGAGAGCATAGTTATCGTCAACCCGTTGATCCCGGCTCATCCAATAAATAACCGGGCCTGTTTTATTGGCCTGTTTGACCTGTTCAATTTTTTCCGGTGGAATCATACGTTAAATTTAGTGTTACCGCAAATTTAGTTGAAGGAATTTGATGATTATTGCTCTATTTTATAAATGATTGATAAATTTAGCAAATTGTTTTGGGGATTGACTGGAGCAAATCCAAAGTTAAAAATAATCTCTTTATATTTGCAGTCGTCTCATACATGTTATCGGAGTTTTTCTGCTAAAGAATTCATTTCTTCAACAGGCGGCCGGTCGAGTTTTATGATATTATAGACCGTTTCAATTATAGGCATTTTTATTCTGCTTTTGCCAAGATAATTTTTAATGCTATCTAATGCATAATATCCTTCTGCAACCATATTCAATTCAAGCAGGGCTGATTTTACAGTATACCCTTTTCCTATCATAATTCCCAATGTACGGTTTCTACTGAATTTTGAATAACATGTCACCATTAAGTCTCCTAAATAGACTGAGCTGTATATTTTTCTTTTCGTCCTTGAGGTTCTTCTCAGGAAACGACTTATTTCCCTCATTGCATTGGATACCAACACTGCCTGAAAGTTATCCCCATATCCAAGTCCATGAGCTATACCGGATGCAATAGAGATAATATTTTTCAACACTCCGGCATATTCTATTCCAAAGACATCTCTGGATATAATGGTTGAGATGTAATCACATTTTAATTTTCTGGCGATATTTTTAACCTTACCTGACCGTTTGGAAGCAATTGACAAATAAGACAGCCTCTCCATCGCCACTTCTTCGGCATGACACGGGCCGGATATAACAGCCAATGAAGTATATGGGATTTTATAATGATAATGAAAAAATTTTGTGACCGTTAAATTGACTCCCGGGACAATGCCTTTGATGGCAGATATAACAAATTTATTATCAAATGTAATATTTTCCTGATCTAAAAGTGGTTTTAAAAAACCGGCCGGTATTGCAAAAATAAGAATATCAGAGTGTTCTATAGCATTATTTATATCGTAAAAAAAACGAATTTTCTTTGTATCAAGTTCTGTATGTGATAAATATTTAGGATTATGACGATGCTGTTTGATGTATTCAATTTTATCTTTTCCTCTTACATACCAATTGACAGACTCTACATTATTTAATAATATTTTTACAAGGGCTGTTCCCCAACTGCCTGCCCCTAATACGCCAATTGTAAACCGGTCTTTCATAATTATATTTTTAATTTATAGACTGACACTATTTAATGTCTATTCATTAATCCACGATTTTGTTCTGTCAAGTTCAAATTCGAGGTGTGGGAGAAATCTAATCCAGAAAATACCGGGGTATTTGAGGATTTAGATTTCGAGCAACAACGAAGAAGTTGAACTTAATAGAGTAAAAACTAGCCTGCTTTGACCCATTCTTTCACTTCGTCCAAAGAAGGATTTTGCAATCCTAATTTCTCTTTTTTATTTATTCCACAAAGATCATTGTGCAACTTTCCGGGTTTATAATTTTTAAGTTCGTTAAAAGAATTAATCCCTGCTTTTTGAATTACCGGAATCCATTCTTCTGGTATGCCTTGTTGGATTAGCTCCTGTAATAAATCAGCAGTTTGTTTCTTTTTTTCTGGTTTCATTTGAGGGAAGAAAAGCACATCTTGTATGGAGTTGCTGTTGGTTAATATCATAACCAGGCGGTCTATTCCAATTCCTAAACCTGCAGTCGGAGGCATACCATACTCCAGTGCCCTCAGATAATCTTCATCAAGCATCATGGCTTCTTCGTCTCCTCTTTTACCAAGAAGCAGTTGCTGTTCAAACCGCTCCCGTTGATCTATCGGGTCATTCAATTCTGAGAAGGCGTTGCATAATTCTTTTCCGTTACATATAAGCTCAAATCGTTCTACCAACCCATTTTTGTTTCGGTGTTTTTTTGCTAAAGGCGACATTTCAACAGGGTAATCTGTTATAAATGTAGGATGGATGAGTTCTGCTTCACATTTTTCAGAAAAAATCTCATCTATCAATTTCCCTTTTCCCATTGTTTTATCTACTTCAACTTCAAGTTTTTTTGCTGTTTCAATTAGTTGGGTTTCGTCCATTTCGCTAATATTGATGCCTGTATATTTTTCAATGGCTTCAAACATGGTATATCTGTTCCATGGACGTTTAAAATCAATTTCTTTATCTTGAATCGTTATTTTTGTAGTTCCAAACACCTCATTTACCAAACCTTCTATCATTTCCTCAACAAAATCCATCATCCAGTTGTAATCTTTATACGCCACATACAATTCCATTTGTGTAAATTCCGGATTATGATAACGATCCATTCCTTCATTGCGGAAATCTTTTGCAAATTCATAAACACCCTTGTAACCTCCAACAATGAGTCTCTTTAAATATAGTTCATTCGCTATTCGCAAATACAGGGTTTGATTCAATGTGTTATGATGAGTTTTAAAAGGTCGTGCCGCAGCACCACCATAAATAGGCTGTAATACAGGTGTTTCAACTTCCAGGTATTCATGTTTATTTAAAAATGAACGGATGAAGTTAATGATATGTGTTCGTGTTTTAAATGTTTTCTTGGTTTGTTTGTTTACAATCAAATCAAGGTAGCGTTGACGGTAGCGTTGCTCAGGGTCTGTGAATGCATCATACACTTTTCCATCTTTTTCTTTGACTATTGGTAATGGAGAAAGGGATTTGCTCAACAGACAAAAATCTTTTGCTTCAATGGTGATTTCTCCCATTTGGGTTATAAAAACATGTCCTTTGATGCCTATAATATCTCCTATATCAATTAATTTTTTAAAAACCGTATTGTATAATGTTTTATCTTCTTCCGGGCAAAGTGTATCACGTTTTATATATATTTGAATGGTTCCTTCTTCATCCTGTATTTCAGCAAAAGATGCCTTGCCCATAATTCTTTTATTCATGATTCTGCCGGCAATGCTGACATCCTGGAAATTATTTTGCTTTTCGTTGTATTCGCTTTTAATTTGATGTGCAGTTGTATTCACTGTAAATCCTTCGGAAGGATAAGGGTTGATCCCCAATTCTCTCAATTGCTTAAGAGCATCTCTTCGTATCTTTTGCTGTTCATTCAATCTAATTGTATCCATATTTATATTTCTTGAATTATTATTTTTCAATAATAAATTATCATACAGAGGGCCTGGCTATATTTCTCAATTCAAAGTTTTTGCCGAGGTAAACTTTTCTTACATGTTCATCTTGAGCAAGTTCAACGGCTTTCCCTGACCTGAACACAGACCCGTCGAGCATAAGATATGCCCTGTCTACAATGGATAGTGTTTCATGTACATTATGATCTGTTATGATAATTCCGATATCTTTAAATTTTAATTTATAAATTATTTCCTGTATGTCTTCCACAGCAATAGGGTCAACACCAGCAAAGGGCTCATCCAAAAGAATGAATTTAGGGTCTATTGCGAGTGCCCTGGCAATTTCGGTTCTTCTTCGTTCTCCTCCGGATAATTGAATGCCCTGACTTTTGCGAACACGCTGTAATCCAAATTCTTCTATTAATTGTTCTACCTTTTCATGTTGTTCTCTTTTTGTGAGCTTTGATAATTCTAATACAGCTTTCAGATTATCTTCAACACTAAGTTGTCTGAACACAGATGGTTCCTGGGCCAAGTACCCAATGCCCTTTTGCGCCCTTTTGTATACCGGTTCTTTTGTGATGTTTTTATCATCCAGAAAAATATTCCCGTTATTCGGGGAAATCAAGCCCACAATCATATAAAATGTTGTTGTCTTGCCTGCTCCGTTAGGGCCTAACAAACCAATAATTTCTCCCTGGTTTACATTAAGAGAAACCTGATTTACCACACATCGTTTTCGATATCTTTTGATTAGATCTTTTGTTCTTAATTCCATATTATTAAAATAAATGCAAAAATAAAAAAAATACCCGTAATCCTAAGTTCCAGCTTTTGTTATGTGTCTTCATGTTTTTTTCTCAATTGTTTTTCCATGATTCTCCCGGATATTTTAATTCCCAATTCATAAAGCAATAGTAAAGGCAACGATACCAATCCTAAAGTTATGATATCCGGAGGTGTAATGATGGCAGCTAAAACCAATATTATAACGACAGCATGTCTCCTGTATTTTTTTAAAAACCGGGGGGTTATCAGGCCCGATTTGGATAAAAAATAAATAACCAACGGCATTTGAAACAGAATTCCGCAGGATAATAATATAGAAGCTATCATTGAAATATAATATGAAAGATGAATCGTATTCGGAATGTCACTGCTAACTGAATATGAACCAAAAAAATGGACAGATAAGGGACATACAATATAATATCCGAATAGCACTCCTATAAAAAACAAGACAGAAGCAAAAAAAATGATGCCCCTGGTATATTTAATTTCATGCTTGTATAAAGCAGGCTTCATGAACCTCCATATTTCATATATCAAATAGGGAAACCCTAAAATTATTCCTGTAACCACCGATACTATTATATGTGACATAAATTGTCCTGTCATTTTAATATTTATTATTTGAAAAGTATTGGCATTAATGCATAATTTTTGTATATTTATAAGTTTTCCAATATCACATAATAATTGATTTGTAAAAAAACCGGGAGACTTTGGTGCCATTAAAATGACGTCAAAAACAATTTTTTTAAAAATAAAGGCCAGCAATCCAAGTATTGTTATGGCGAGAATAGAGCGGATAATATGCCATCTGAATTCTTCAAGATGGTCTAAAAAGCTCATTTCTTCATGTGCAGAATTATTTTTTTTATTCTTCATCATGTTTTTTTTATACTATTTTATATTTTTTCTTTACTAACATAATAATTATATGATTTCTTTCCATTATTTTTGTTTTAATATTTTTCAAATCACTATTAAGTGACTATCCATAAAATAAAGTGTTTGTCTATAAACTCAAGTGTTTGGATTATAATGTTCGATAACGAGGCTTGCGCAGC
>CAZJWE010000038.1:0-20342 GCA_964549265.1 uncultured Bacteroidales bacterium
TCTTATTCATTATATTTGTTTTTTGAAAGAAAGGAATTAATAGAAGTCCCCTATAGTTGCCCAACATAAAAATGTCCCCTTAAAAATATCATTTGGATTGACTATATTTTTTGGGGCTGTAAATATTCCAATACAGCAAACAAAGGGGGCAAATTAACCCCACTTAATCAACTCAACTCACAAACTCCCAAAAATATTTTAAAATAGCCGGATTATATAAAAAATATTTACTAAAATGATGATTTTTATGAATATTTTAAAGAATAAGTTAATAAAAATTTAATATTAATAAATTTATTTGTATATTTGTAAACAAATAGTAACATGAAAATAATGAATTGTGAACATATTAATATGATTTCAAATAAGAAATGTACACCTTTGGTTCAATGGTGAGAATGTTTATAATTGATTAATATATATAAAGGCCATTCTCACTATGATGAATGGCTTTTTTAATGATAAAAAACAGCAGTAGATGCAACAACAATTTAACACATCAAAAGGATTATACAGGCCGGATTTTGAGCATGATAATTGCGGGATTGGATTTGTCGTAAATGTAAAGGGAAAACCATCGCACCAGATATTGGAGCAGGGACTGGAGGTACTCGATAATCTGAGTCACCGTGGAGCAGAACTTGCAGATAATAAAACAGGAGATGGAGCCGGCATCACCATTCAAATTCCGCGCGACTATTATCTGATTGAAGGCATTGATTTGCCTCAGGAAGGAGATTATGGAACAGGATTATTGTTTTTGCCAAAAGACAAAAAAGAGGCTTCATACTGTAAAGAACGGTTGAATAATATTTTTCAGGAAGAAGGACTGGACATCATAACATACCGGGAAGTCCCTGTAGACCATACACAACCAGGAGAAATATCATTGCAGGCAGAACCTTATATAGAACAGGTGTTTGTGACTTCTTCATATGACCAACAACAGTTTGAAATTAAATTATATGTGGCCAGGAAACGCATTGAAAAAGAAATAAGAGCGTCTGGCCTAAAAGAGAAAGATGCTTTTTATATCCCCAGCTTATCAAACAGGGTGATTGTATTCAAAGGAATGCTTACTGCCAGCCAATTGGGTAAATATTACAAAGACCTTGAGGACGAGCGAGTGAAAACAGCCATAGCTCTTGTGCATTCACGTTTTAGTACCAATACATTTCCATCATGGGTTTTGGCACAGCCTTTCCGTTTTCTTGCACATAACGGCGAGATCAACACCATCAAAGGAAATAAATTCTGGATGGAGGCCAGGGAATCATTAATGCAATCAGACTTATTTAAGGATGATATGGAAAAGATTTTTCCAATCATCACTCCCGAAGGATCGGATTCTGCCACGTTTGATAATGCACTTGAATTTTTTTATATGACAGGCAAACCCTTGCCTCTGATCATGGCCATGATGATCCCTGAGTCATGGAATGAAAAAAATCCTTTGCCGAATGACCTGAAAGCCTTTTATGAGTACTACTCAACCTTTATGGAACCCTGGGACGGGCCAGCTTCGATGATTGTAACCGACGGCAGGTACGTGGGAGGAATGCTCGATCGAAACGGGCTAAGGCCATCCCGATATGTGCTTACAGACGATGATGTTATGGTCATGGGATCAGAAGTTGGTGTGCAGGCCTTTCCACCTGAAAAAATTAGAGAAAAAGGTCGGCTCAAGCCAGGTAAAATCCTTATTGTAGACACAAAAGAAGGAAAAATTAAATACAATGACGAATTAAAAGACGAGCTGAAATCAAGGCATCCTTACAGGAAATGGCTTGATGAAAATAGGGTGGCACTTGATAAAATAAAAATCGGGAAAAAAGTGGAAGCAAGCCTGGGAAATGAATATAGAACATATCTGCATGCTTTTGGGTATTCCAGAGAAGATGTTGACGTGTTGATCAAACCAATGGCTACCACAGGCAAAGAACCCGTTGCTTCAATGGGCAATGACACCCCTATTGCGGCTTTGTCCAAGCAGCCACAACGTTTGTTTAATTATTTTAAGCAACTTTTTGCCCAGGTCACCAATCCGGCCATTGACCCAATCAGAGAAGAATTGGTGATGACACTCACCGGATATATCGGGTCATTAAAAGAGAACCTTTTGGAAGAATATCCCGAACATTGTAAAATGATCAAATTTACAGACCCGGTTGTAACAAACAAAACCCTCACTATTATAAAATCATTGCAATATAAAGGATTTGCCAATCAGAGCATCGCTATACACTTTCCGGTTGATCAGGGACACAAAGGATTAGAAAAAGCTATTGATGAGATATGTCAAAAAGCAGAAAAAGCAGTAGATGAAGGAAATAATTATATCATTTTATCAGACAGGGATATAAGTGATAAAAAAGCACCCATACCTTCGTTGCTTGCCGTTTCTGCAGTACATCATCATTTAATAAAAAAACGAAAACGACTCCAGGTGGCGATCATCGTTGAAACAGCAGAAGCCAGAGAAGTTATGCATTTTGCATTGCTGTTCGGGTTTGGTGCAAGCCTTGTCAATCCATACATGAGCTATGCCATCATTGCCGATCTTATTAAGCGGCAGAAAATACAAGTAGACCAGATAACAGCAGAAAAAAATTATATCAATGCTGTCAATAAAGGTGTACTCAAAATATTATCAAAAATGGGCACATCAACCCTCAGGAGCTACAGGGGAGCTCAGATATTTGAAGCATTGGGCCTGGATGATGACGTGATAAATAAATATTTTGAAGGTACTGTCTCACGGATTGGCGGGATTGGCCTGGATGAAATCGCCAGGGAAACCATTGAACCACATCAAAAAGCCTTTGAACCGCATGAAGAAGATGAGATATTGCCTGGCTATGGAGTCTATAAGTACAGGCGTAATGGAGAAAAACATGCATGGTCACCAGAAGCCATCGGATTATTGCAATGGTCAACCAAAACAAATGATTATAAAAAGTTCAAAGAATTTTCAGGCCAAATCAATAATAAGAAAATAACAGACCCATTATTCATACGGGATTATTTTATAATTAAATCCAATCCTATTGATATTTCAGAAGTGGAACCAGCAGAAGAAATCATGAAACGATTTGTTACAGGGGCCATGTCTTTTGGTTCCATCAGTCGCGAAACACATGAAACCCTGGCCATTGCCATGAATAGAATCGGAGCACGAAGCAATACAGGAGAAGGAGGTGAAGACCCTGAACGGTTTACACCCCTGCCTTCCGGCGATAATCCGAGAAGTGCTATTAAACAGGTCGCTTCGGGCCGTTTTGGGGTGACCAGTCATTATCTTGTCAACGCAGATGAAATACAAATTAAAATTTCACAAGGGGCTAAACCTGGAGAAGGTGGACAACTTCCGGGACATAAAGTGAATGAGATCATTGCAAAAACCAGATACTCAACACCTGGGATCACATTGATTTCTCCACCACCGCATCATGATATTTATTCCATAGAAGATTTGAAACAGCTTATCTTCGATTTGAAAAATGTGAATCCTGATGCAGAGGTCAGTGTAAAACTTGTCTCTGAAACCGGTGTAGGTACCATTGCTGCCGGAGTAGCCAAAGCCACAGCCGACAGAATTCTGATCAGCGGATATGAAGGCGGAACGGGTGCAAGCCCTGCAAGTTCTATTAAACATGCAGGATTGCCTGTAGAAATAGGACTTTCTGAAACACAGCAAACACTGGTACTAAACAACCTTCGTGGTAAAGTGAGACTGCAAACAGATGGTCAGCTTAAAACAGGAATGGATGTGGTACTGGCAGGATTGTTAGGAGCCGATGAGTTTGGTTTTGGAACTACCGCTCTTGTGGTTTTAGGTTGTGTGATGATGCGCAAATGCCATCTCAACACGTGTCCGGTTGGTGTAGCTACACAGGACGAAGAATTAAGAAAACGGTTCCTGGGAAAAGCAGATTACCTGGTAAATTATTTTCAGTTTTTAGCACAAGAAATACGAGAGATCATGGCTGAAACAGGAATACGAAAATTTGAAGACCTGATTGGCAGAACCGATTTGCTTTATGTAAACCCTGATATCAAACTGGGGAAAGCAGCCAATTTTGATTTTTCTAAAATTATTTATTTTCCTGAAAAAGAAGCCTCACAATATTCTCTTTCACAAAAGACAAAACAGGTTCATCAGATAAATACAGTGATGGACAGAGAATTGATTAACGAAACCAGGCCCGCCATGACTGGAGAAGTCGTGCATTTAAAGAAAACCATTACCAATATAGACCGTACTACTGGTGCTATGTTGTCCGGTGAAATATCAAAACAGAAAGGCATTAATGCTTTGCCGGAAGATACGATCAAAGTGGATTTTGAAGGCTCTGCTGGACAAAGTTTTGGTGCATTTCTTGTGAAAGGAGTCACCTTTTATCTGGAAGGCGATTCGAATGACTATATCGGCAAAGGATTATCAGGAGGCAAAATTATAGTGAAAAAGCCTGAAAAATCTCCATTTAAGGCAAATCAAAATGTAATCATCGGAAATGTAGCTTTATATGGAGCAACCAGTGGTGAATTATATGTGAACGGATTGGCCGGAGAACGATTTGCAATACGTAATAGCGGGGCAAAAGCCGTTGTAGAAGGCGTAGGCGACCACGGATGCGAATACATGACCGGAGGTAGAGTGGTTGTACTGGGCAGTACAGGAAGAAATTTTGCTGCTGGAATGAGCGGAGGAATTGCCTATGTGCTTGATTTGGAAGGCAATTTTGATTATTTCTGTAACATGGAAATGGTGGAATTATCATTGCTTGAAACAAGGGAAGATGTGAAAGTAGTGAAGGCAATGATCAATCAACACCTGAAATATACACAAAGTGAAACAGCATCGAAAATATTGACGCATTGGAATGAATATGAAAGTAAATTCATAAAGGTCATTCCATATGAATACAAAAAAATTTTTGAAGCACATAAAATCAGTGAAATAAACTCAAAGATAAAAGAGTTAGAGCATGAGTAGGTGTTGTCATTTTTAGTAATTTAAAAATTAAATAGTATGGCAGATCCAAAGGGATTTATTAAATATAAACGCAAAGAAGCAGGAAATCGTTCTGTGAAAGAGCGTGTAAAGGATTTTAGCGAAGTAGAACAAACATTGAATACAGAAGACCGGATCAGACAGGCTGCACGGTGTATGGATTGTGGCGTGGCTTTTTGCCATTGGCATTGCCCCCTCGGAAACCTGATACCCGAATTCCAGGATGCCATGTACAGGGGCGAATGGCAAGAAGCATTCAATATACTCCAATCCACTAATAATTTTCCTGAATTTACAGGCAGAATATGTCCGGCACTTTGTGAACATTCGTGCGTGCTTGGCAGATTCAATGAGTCCGTGACCATCCGGGAAAATGAAGTCGCAATCGTGGAGAGGGCTTTTAATGAGGGATTTGTAAAACCCAGGCCACCGAAAACGCGTACCGGCAAAAAAGTGGCTGTGATTGGTGGCGGACCGGCAGGTTTGGTCTGCGCCGATGACCTGAATAAAGCCGGACACACGGTTACCTTATTTGAAAAAGATGATTCACCCGGAGGACTTTTACGTTATGGAATACCTGATTTTAAACTCAACAAGTTTATCATAGACAGGAGGATGAACATTCTTGAACAGGAAGGATTGAAAGTCCGCACCAACATAATGGTGGGAGAGGATATATCTGTAGATGAACTGTTGAACCAATATGATGCTGTATGCATTGCAATTGGCGCATTGTATCCGCGCGACCTGCCTGTTGAAGGAAGAGACCTGAAAGGTATTCATTATGCAATGGATTATCTGGCACAACAAAATAAGCTTTTGAAGGGGATAAAAATTCCTGATGATGAATTGATCAATGCAAAAGACAAACATGTCCTGGTCATCGGTGGAGGCGACACCGGATCCGATTGTGTGGGAACAGCCAACCGTCAGGGTTCTAAATGCGTAAATCAGATAGAGATCATGCCACAACCGCCGTCAAGGCGCTCAGATGATAATCCGTGGCCTTATTATGCAAAACTGCTCAAAACATCCACTTCGCATGAAGAAGGATGTGAGCGGTACTGGGGCATCGCAACAGAACGGTTCATTGGTGAGGATGGAAAAGTAAAACAAGTTGAAGCCGTGGAAGTGGATTGGAAAATAGATGATTCCGGGAAGATGAACATGCACAAGCAACAAGACAAAAAACATCTTTTTGATGCTGACCTGGTGTTTTTAGCACTCGGCTTTTTGCATCCCGAACACAAAGGACTGCTCGATAAACTGGGCGTTGAATACGATCAGCGGGGCAATGTGAAGACTGATGGACAATTCCATACCTCTAAACCTAAGGTCTATGCTGCCGGAGATGCTGCCTGTGGCGCGTCATTGGTAGTCAACGCCATGGCCAACGCCAAAGAAGCTGCAAAGCAGATTGATGTGGAACTGAAAGCATAGTGAATACCAGGAGACAAGGGATGTGATGATGAGTTAATAAGAGTGTTGGTGTATTTGCTCAAACAAACACGAATCACTTCAAATCACTATGTTTAAAATAAATGGTGATTCCACCTGAAAATCCAACGTCATTTTGAATATTACGTTCATTGGACTCATTATCATTGATTTGTTTCGTATACGTAGAACGGTATCCGATCAGAGCGTCAACAGAAACGATGTCATGAATAAAAAAAGCAACACCTCCTCCAAGTTGATGTGTGAATTGATTATACCTGTCAATATACGTCCTGTAGATAGTTTCGGTTTTTTCTTTCGTTCTTGCGAATCCGAAAGAGCCTTGAACAAAGAGCTCAGCATCTATGCGCGGAAACAACCTAAGGAAATAATAACGTGTGAATGGAGAAAGTATTAATGTACTATGCTTTCTTTTGGTACGGTTAATTTCTTTACGATAATCATAATGATAACCAGGGGTGATCCCTACTGCCCATGCTTCAATCAAAAAATAGCCGGCAGGTACATTAAGCCCCCATGAAGCAGTATTGGCACTTACAAAATTATTGTCATCGTTTTTAACCCGGTCTTCTCCAAAATAAAGAGACCCATTTGAACTACCACCAATAAAAAAGTCGTTTTGTTTCAATTGGCCATGCAATATGATGATATTGACATACATCATCATAACGAATAAAGTAATTGTTTTCATAACAATGATTTTTTTTGTAACATGAGAAATAGATTATTGTTGCTAAATTAATAGAAAAAAATGTATTTCAAAAATATCTGATAAAATTTAAATAGAGCCTGTCAACAAAAAACACCACATTCCATCACTACAAAATTTTGTTATGAGGCACTTTCTGTGCAACAGCTTTTACAATGAATGAAATTGAAGTTATTGTTTCCGCTTTCCGGTCTTTTTAGTCCATATCTTTGGATCCCGGGATGTACTAATCACAGCAAATATTTCAATTTTATCATTATTGTCATTAATATAAAAATGAACCATGTATGGGAAATTCTTAATAATCATGCACCGAATTTCCTTGTATCGGATAGCATGAATCTGTGGAGATTTACTCAGTGAGTTTATTTGTTTTATAGCTGTGTTTTGGAATTGTTTGCCAAGTCCGGCCTGCTGTTCATTATACCAATCTGTAATTTCCCGGATATCTGCTAAGGCTTCCGGTTCAATTTTCATGCTGTACTTCTTCATTAGGGTTTAAGCGTCTTTTTAGCTTCGTCCCAATCTAAAAGCCTTTCAGGATTGTTCCTTGCTTTTTTGAAACGATCCATAACTAATTTTTGGTGAGCCTCCGGTACTTCAACGCTTTTTTGTTCTTTTTCTATGGCATAATCAAGTATGTTTTTAATAGCTTTAATCAGGTTTTCATCATTTACTTGTTTAAATTGCTCAATAATTTTTGCTTTCTGTGCTTGTACATTCATAATTTCATTTTTTATAACATGAGAAATGGATTATAATATCAAATTTACATAAAAAAACTAAATATTAACCCCCTATATTACCAAAATATTTCATGAATTGTATCCGTTCATAAGTGCCTGGGTTTTTAATGTTTTTCTGACTTGTTTTTCCTCTGAATTGGTCAAGGTAATTATATCCGTTTTTTTCCATCCACTCATCGAGGTCATTTAAAATATTTTGAATTTGCCCGATGCCATTTTTGTAAATGGTTGATACAATTTCCACAGCTTTAGCTCCTGCCAGAATTTGTTTGATCACGGTATCCCCGGTGTGTATGCCTGTAGATGCTACAAGGTCTTTATTGATACGGTCAGATGCAATGGCAATCCAGCGCAGCGAATTGGTATACTCTTTTGAATGACTGTATGTGTTGGCTGATATTTCAGAAAAATTATTGATATCAAAATCCGGACTATAATATCTGTTGAATAATACAATACCGGAAACGTTCGTATTGGCTAATTTTTCAATCATTTTGCCCAGGTTTGTAAAATAAGGGCTTATTTTAATCGCAATCGGAATTGAAACAATTTCAGAGACCTTTTTAATGATCTCGAAATAGGTGTTTTCGATTTTTTGTGTGCTTTTAAATAATTCAGAAGGAGGAATGGCAATGTTCAATTCCAGTGCGTCAGCACCTGCTTTTTCAAGCTCTTTGGCAAAAGAAGTCCATTCTGCAGAAGTGATGCAATTGATACTGGCTATGACCGGGATCAGCACTTCTTTTTTAGCGTCTTTAATTAAATTGATATAATGATGAAGGGTGTCTTCCTTGATATGCACATCAATGTAATCCAATGATTCTGATTTCTCTGAATAAATAAGCTGATCGGATTGTGCATCCTGTAATTCCGACTCACTTTCAAGTGCGATTTGTTCTTCAAAAACAGACTTTAATACAATAGCACCAGCCCCGTTTTGTTCCAACTCTTTGATGTTTTCCACGGAATCTGTTAAATTGGAACTTCCTATTATCAATGGGTTTCGTAATGTTAATCCTAAATACTTGGTTGCTAATTCTGCCATTCGTTCAATGATTATTTAAAAGAATAAAATATTTTTTTGTAACAAATATAATGAATCCTGTGGATTTTTTGTAGCGTTAGATGGTGTTCTGATTTTTTTCTTTAAAGATGAATAATATGCCGATTTCAATAAAAATTTTGATTTTCTTTATAAATCATTATATTAGCATAAATTAACACAATAAATTTAAATAAATCAAAGTATTTTTAATAAAACAAATATAAATTTGCATTTAAACAAAACATTTTAAACATGACACAAAATTATAACAGCAGTGGTTCTTCTAAAAAAATGGGGATCATTGTAATTATCCTGGCAATTATTGCAGGAGTATTGATTTTTGGATATATCTATCAACGAAATGAATTCAATCAATTGCAGAAAGAAAGTGAAAAAGTACAGGCTTATCTGACAGCAGAAAAAGATTCTTTAGAAAGTGAGTTATATACGTTAAGGGATGAATATGATGCTCTTGAAACAGTAAATGATACCATGAGCAAAAAAATATCAATACAACGTTCAAAAATAGAACGTTTGTTGAGGGTTAATGCTGTAAATGTTTCAACATTAAAGAAGTATAAAAAAGAAATAGGAACGCTTCGTACGGTATTAAAAGATTTTGTAGCTCAAATTGATTCTTTAAATCAATTGAATCAAAAATTAATGGCTGAAAATAAAGAAGTCAAAACAGAGCTTGAAGAAACCCAGGCAAAGAAAGAAGAACTTGAAAAATCGAAGGAAGAATTAACCACTAAGGTGAAAAAAGCAGAAGCACTGGTGGCCAAAGATATTGAAGCCGTTGGCTTGAACAAACGCAGCAAGGCAAAAGACGATGTAGACGATATTGTGAAACTCAGAACATGTTTTACGCTTAGAGAAAATGCCATTGCAAAACCCGGGGAAAGATATGTTTACCTTAGAATAGTGAGGCCGGATAGTTCTGTGCTTACTACTTCAACAGAGAATATTTTAAATTATGAAGATAATGTAATTATATATTCTGCGAAACGACAGGTAAGTTATGAAAACCAGGATATTGATATGTGCATCTATTATGATAATAAAGAAGGTGAATTGGTGCCCGGTACATATAATGTATATTTATATTCTGAAGGACACCTTATCGGCGAAACAAAATTCACACTTGAAGAAGGCGGATTTCTTTTCTTTTAATCAATAAATTAATTCATTATGTTTTCAGGAATTGTAGAGGAAGCGGGTAAAGTCACAAACATACGACAAGAAGGAGAAAATATTCATTTTTCTATTTCTTGCTCATTTGTATATGAATTGCATATTGACCAAAGTATAGCCCATAATGGCGTGTGCCTGACTGTGGTAGAAAAAACAGATGATGATTATACAGTTACTGCTATCAAAGAAACACTCATCAAGTCTAATCTCGGAGACTTGAATATACACGACAAAGTCAATCTTGAACGAAGCATGAAAGCAGATAGCCGTATTGACGGCCATTTTGTGCAGGGGCATGTTGACCAGGTTGCGGTTTGCAGTGATGTCAAAGAAGAAGATGGCAGTTGGTATTTTACATTTGAATACGAACCGCAAAAAGCCGATTACATAACAGTCGAAAAGGGTTCTGTATCGGTAAATGGAGTGAGTTTAACAGTGGTCAATTCAAAGAAAAATTCATTTCAGGTGGCCATTATTCCTTATACATACGAGGCAACCAATTTCCATGAGATCAACCCCGGCACAAAAGTAAATCTCGAATTTGATATCATTGGTAAATACATTAGTAAAATCATACAGGAGGAGCTGGATAACAGAATCCAGTTCCATCTTTCAAAATAATAATAAATCTTCAGGTAGATAATAAATGAAGCCAGCCATAGATGAATTAAGCCATATTGTTTACCTTTTATTGTTATTTGTTACATTCATATATCCGTTTGCTAAAAGTTTTGAGCACCGGATACGGATGCATCGGAAATGGAAGTATATGCTTCCTGCTATTTTCATAACAGCCTTAGTCTTTATTGTATGGGATTATTGGTTTGTCCGTGAATCGGTATGGCATTTTAATGAGCATTATGTGTTGGGCATTGAATTCCTTCAGCTACCTGTCGAAGAATGGCTGTTTTTCATTATCATCCCGTATGCCTGTTTTTTTATTTATGAAGTAACACGTTATTTTTTCCGCTTAAAAAGGTATTACGAACTGTTTTTTGGGTTGCATTTTTTATTGATCATTACCTTTCTGTTTTTAGGTTTTTGGCATCAAAACAATTTATATACATTTACTTGCTTTGTTTCAGCTGCCGGCCTGATGATCATCATGGGATTTATACCATTTATCAAAAAACGGTTGCCATACTTTTATGTGTCATGGTTTTTAACACTTATTCCATTCCTTATTATTAATGGAGTGCTGACGTATCTCCCTGTAGTGATATATAATAGCGAACAGATGATTGGCGTGCGAATGTTTAGTATACCTGTTGAAGATGTAGTGTACTTGTTGATTTTGTTATTCATTAATTTTAGTATTTATGAAATTTTGAAATTTCAGTATGGAAGAAAGATTACATTTAAACGTTGACATAGACTCCAAAAGTGGTTTTTGTTTTGGAGTGACAAATGCCATCAAAATGGCGGAAGAAATCTTAGATACAGGAGAAGATGTTTATTGTATCGGGCAAATTGTCCACAATGATAAAGAAGTGGAACGCCTCAGGCACAAAGGGCTTCATATAATGGGCCGGGATGAACTGAAAAACATAAATGGCAAAACTGTTCTTTTTCGTGCTCATGGCGAACCGCCTTCAACATATCAAATGGCTGAACACAATAATAACAGGATTATTGATGCCACATGCCCAATCATTTTGAATATTCATAAAAAAATCAAAAATTCAAACGGAAGAAACAGACCCATCTATATATTTGGAAAACATAATCATCCTGAAGTAATTGGGCTGAATGGAAGGGTAAAACAAGGCGGGATAGTGTTTGAACATATTGGTGAATTGGATTTGGATAAAATTCCTGAAGAAATCATCTTATACAGTCAGACCACAAAAGATTTAAAAGAATTTAAACAGATCATTCAAAAATTCAAGGAAAAAGGCATCCATGTTGAAGTGCATGATACCATTTGCAGGCATGTTGCCAATAGGAAACATGATTTGCGGAAATTTTGTGCAGAACATGATAAAATGGTTTTTATCGCAGGAAAAAACTCGTCCAACGGAAGGGTCCTGTTCAATATTTGCGAAAAAACAAATGCCAATACGTTTTTCATTAATTCACCTGATGAGCTTAAAAAAGATTGGTTCATAAAACATGAAAACATTGGAATAGCAGGAGCAACCTCAACACCACAATGGTTAATGAAAAGCGCAAAAGAAATCCTTGAAAGATATTAAAAGATGGGGCACTACTACAAAATGTAAAGGAATTGTTTTTTATGTAACTACTTTTTCAAAGTTAATTTTTATAATGAAGTTGTTTGATTTTGGGAAAGTTTGGATTCCCTCTGTCCCTTTGTTTACCTGATTGCACGATAATGAATCATGAAGATTAAGACAATTTAAATGGTATAATTCAAGTTGATAATATAAAAATCGTTATTTTTATAGCGCACAAATATTAAAATTATTCATAGCATTATGTTGATTTATACACCATATATCACCAATAGGGTAAAATATATTTTTGAATTCATTTTTGTAGATATATTACAACTAACAGTTGAGTTTACTGATAATAAAGAACAATTTATGCAAGCCCAGGGGCCTAAAATAAATTATTCGCAGAGAAAGTTTAAAGATGAATTGTTTGTTCATGCAACCTCATTATTGTTTGAAAAAGATATACAACCTCAGTATATTATTGTAACCAAATGGAGAAAAACCAAAATGTTTTTTCAAACAGACAATATTTCTTTTTTTCCATTTGATATATTTGCTGCATCATTTTACCTGGTATCCCGGTATGAAGAAATATTGCCTTATACACCCGACAGTCACGGCCGGTTCAAAGCCGGGAAAAGCCTTGCTTACCAAAAAGAGTTTTTGCGGTACCCTGTCATTGATGAGTGGGTTGTTGAGTTAAAAAGAAGGATTCAGAATGCTTACCCTCAGCTTAAAATACCTCAACGTCATTTTAAACACCTTCCTACCATAGATATTGATAATGCGTATGCTTATCTGTACAAAGGGCTTGTGCGGACTGTTGGTGCAACCGCACGGTCTATGTTTCATCTGGATATAAAAGACAGTGTTGAACGCACAAAAGTATTGACAAAAAATTTAAAAGACCCATTTGATAATTATGAGTACATGGATATACTGCACAATCAATATGGAACCTCTCCTTTGTATTTTTTTCATGTAGGAGATTATGGAAAATATGACCGGAATATTTCATTTGATAAAGAGTCATTCAAAAAACTCATTAAACAAAAATCAGAACATGCAGAAGTAGGCATCATTCCTTCTTATAAGTCAGCTAAAAAAGTGAAACTGTTACGAAAAGAAGTACACAGGATGTCTAATCTGATCAATTATCCTGTACGAAAAGCAAGACAGCATTATATCAGGCTAAGCCTTCCGCGAACATACAACCAATTCATCGAAGCAGGCATTCGGGAAGACTATTCCATGGGATACCCGTCAGAAATAGGATTTCGCGCCGGAACATGTACGCCTTTCTATTTTTTTGACCTGCAAAAAGACCAAAAGACAGAATTAAAAATAATCCCGTTTGCAGTTATGGATGGAACATTCAAATATTATTACCGCATGAAACCCGGACATGCCATGGATCATATCAAAGAGATTGTGGACAGAATAAAATATGTTGACGGCCAATTTGTAAGCCTCTGGCACAACGAATCATTTGGAAACAGAGGCAAAGACACCGGATGGAAACATCTATACGAAGAGCTTATGAGAAAACTGCATGGATAAAAGAGTGTCTTTGTTAATTGTTTAATGAATCAACCATTTATAGAGCTATTATTAATTGAGTGTGTGATGTGTGTGGAGGACTCTTTTAAATTTTTAAAGACCTGGAAAAGTGTTACATAAGAGACAAACACAAAGAGCATAGTGAAACACGCATGATATTCAAATGCATTTGAAATTTACAATCGTTTTTTGTGTATTATATTTGTTTGTCTTGAACCGGTTGTATGTTTATTCCAGGCAATTTAATAATTTTCAATACAATCATACTTGTTTTTTATTATTTTTGACAGTTAAATATTAAATTAGTATGTCAATGAGAGTGTTTTTTATCAAATTAATTTTAAAAGCAATTAACATATGACAAGCAGATCAAATAAAACATCCACTGAATTATTTACTAAAATTGCATTATCAGGATTGGTTTCTACAACTATTTTTTCTTCTTGTGCCGACCAGGTAATAACAGAACAAGATGAAGAGAAACACCCGAATATCATCATTATTTTTACCGATGACATGGGATATGGAGACCTGGGATGTTACGGTTCAATCATTCACCAGACACCCAATATTAATAAGATGGCTCAGAATGGGATACGGTTCACTGATTTTTATGTGGCAGCTCCTGTTTCCACTCCATCCAGAGCCTCATTGCTTACAGGGTGCTATCCACAACGAGTGGATATGCATGTGAATGAAAAACCGGAAGATCAATTCAGGGCAGTACTCACACCCGAATCCCCCAAAGGATTAAATCCTGATGAAATAACGATAGCAGAAATTGTAAAAGAAAAAGGGTATAAAACAGCATGTATTGGAAAATGGCATTTGGGTGACCAAAAGCCTTTTTTTCCAACCAATCATGGGTTCGATTATTTTTATGGTATATTGCACAGTCATAATCAGGGCAGTGAAGAATGCCCCCTGGCTATTTTTGAACAGGATAGTATCGTGGAAAAACCTGTGGATATTCCTTTGTTAACCAAAAAAATGACCCATAAATCAATTCAGTTTATTAAACAAAATAAAGATTCTACCTTTTTCTTATACCTTCCGCATCCGATGCCTCATTTCCCTTTGGCAGCAAGTGAGCAATTTAAAGGACAATCGAAGGACGGGATTTATGGCGACGCCATAGAAGAGATAGACTGGTCTGTTGGTGAAATTATTAAAACACTTCAAGAGCTTGGTCTTGAAAACAATACATTATTGATATTTACTTCGGACAATGGCGGAGAAGCCCGTGGAGGATGGGTAAAAGGAGGTTTAAATCATCCGCTTAAAGGGCATAAAGGACAAACATGGGAAGGCGGCATGCGTGTCCCATGCATCATACAATGGCCGGCAAAGATTGAAGCAGGGAATGTATGCAACACCCTTGTCACTGAAATGGATTTTTTGCCAACCATTGCCGATATTACAGGCGCTAATGTCCCTTCTGATCGTATCATTGACGGGAAAAATATTATCCCTGTCCTGGAAAACCCGGATTCTTCCTCAACACCGTATGAGGTATTTTATTATTATGACAGAGATCAATTGCAGGCAATCCGTTGGAAACACTGGAAGCTGCATCTCCCTCAGGAAGACGGAAGATACCCCGCAGCATGGAAAAGCGATACCAAGCCATTCCCCGAACCTCAACTTTATAATTTAAACAAAGATGTTACTGAAACATGGAACGTAGCAACTGAAAACTCCGAAGTAGTTGATTCGATCATGGTTTTTGCACAAAAAATAAGAAAAGAATTGGGAGACAGGCATATGCCCGGAGAAAAGATAAGAAAAGCCGGATTTGTTGATTCTGTTTCATGTCCCACAAAATAAAATAAATTAAAAACGATGAAAAAATCCCAAAGAGAGCTCCAAAAAAGAACCGGCAATATATATCAATTGGCCGGTACTTGTAAAATGTCATGTGACGAAGGAAAAGGCAAAGGAACGTCAATTATTCGTGTGCGAAATGGAAACGGATTGGATTTTTGTCTATTGCCGGATAGGGGGCTTGACTTTTTTGAGTCGTATTATAATGGCGTCCCATTAGCCTGGATTTCCAAGACAGGATTGGTGGGAAATCAATTTATGGATGATAAAGATTATGGATGGTTTAAAAGTTTTACAGGAGGTATGATCACTACTTGTGGACTTAGAAATACCGGCCCCGCTTGCGATGTAGAAGGTGAGCATTTTGGATTGCACGGGCGGTATAATTTTATGCCTGCTGACAATATTAACATCAGAGAATATTGGGAAAATGATGTATTTCATAGTGTTATTTCAGGCGAAATCCGTGAAGCAAATACATTTGGAGAAAATTTGCTGGTGAAAAGAACGGTTTCTGTCAATAGCAGGGACAATACAATTTTTTTGAGCGACCATATATTAAATGAAGGGTTCAAACCCGAACCCATCATGCTTTTATATCATATGAACTGGGGATACCCTTTTTTCAATGAAAACAGCAATCTCATCCTGAATTCTGACAGATCGTATGTCAGGGAAACACCTGATAAAGAAGCTACAACCTGGAATGATTTTTCAAAACCTGTTCATGATTTCAATGAAATTGTGTATTTTCATGACCTGAATGAAGAAGCAAATGGGAAAATCAAATATACGCTGCAAAATAAAGAATTGGGATTTGAAGTGACTACAATCTGGGACAAAAAGGAATTACCCTGGCTTTCGCAATGGAAAATGACAGGAGAAGGCGAATATGTTTTAGGCCTTGAACCTTGTAATTGCCTGCCATTAGGAAGAGATGTGGTATTGGATGACAACACCATTGAAGTATTAGAACCCGGACAGGAAAAACAAATAAAAATGGAAATAAATATTAATAAATTATAATTAACTAAATTTTAAATGATGGAAAAACAAAAAACGAACATTAAACTATTATTGCTGATTAGCATCATAGCTTCTTTGGGCGGCTTATTATTTGGCTTTGATATTGCGATTATATCCGGTACGGTTCCGTTTATTAAAGATTATTTTAATCTAACCGAATTACAGCTCGGTTGGGGTGTTAGCTCTTTGTTGATCGGTTGTGTGGTTGGTGCTGCTTTTGCAGGCAAATTATCTGATATGTACGGCCGGAGAAAGATGCTTATTGTTACTTCGCTTTTCTTTGCCGTATCGTGTTTGGCTACCGGGTTAGCCGAAAATTTTGTGTTCTTTTTTCTTATGCGTATGGTAGGAGGCCTTGCAGTAGGAGCAGCATCCATTTTGTCACCAATGTATATTTCTGAAATCGCGCCCTGGAAATTCAGGGGCAGGATGGTCGTATTATATCAAATGTCTATTATCTTAGGGATATTGATTTCTTATATTGTAAATTATCTGCTTCATGACATTGGCCCAAACAACTGGCGTTGGATGTTTATCAGCGGAACCGTACCTTCTGTTATATTTTTTATTGCCCTTTTTGTTGTCCCACGCAGTCCCAGATGGCTCTATTTTAAAGGATTTACGGATGAGTCTTATCAAACACTGGTGAATGTTGGTGGCAAAGAAAATGCAGATTATGAGATAGTAGAAATTAAAGAGAGCATTAAATCAAAACAAATTCCACTAAAGAAAATATTTCAACCAGGCTTACGCCATATCGTATTTGTTGGATTGGCTCTTGCTTTTTTTGTACAGATGACAGGTATCAATACAGTGATTGATTATGCTCCTAAAATTCTTAATGAGGTAGGCTTTGAGGTTGGAGATGCATTATTTTACACAATAGGAATTGGTATTGTGAATTTTATCTTTACATGGGTAGCGATCTTTTTAATTGACAAAACCGGAAGGCGAAAACTATATCTTATCGGATCAGCAGGCATGGCTGTTTCTATGTCGCTTTTAGCATTTGCTTTTTCAATGCCCAATATTAGCGGGATTGTTGTATTGATCTTTATGTTCTTGTTTTTAAGTTTTTTTACAGCATGTATCGGCCCGGTATTCTGGACACTTATATCGGAGATTTTTCCAAATCGAGCAAGGGGTACGGCCATGTCCATAGCAGTGCTCACCAATTGGATATTCAACTGGTTGGTTGTCTTTTTATTCCCATGGGGATTTAAAGAATTTGGCGGAACCATAGTATATAGTTTCCTGGCCGTAATGGGTGTGCTATTGCTCATCTTTACCATTAAATATGTTCCTGAAACCAAAGGGAAAACCCTTGAAGAAATTGAAATGATGTGGAAAGAAAAATTGGGTGATAAACTTAAATTAAATGATTAAACACTCAAAAATTAATTATTGAATAACACTAAACTTTTAATTACAAAAAAAGAAAAATGAAGAAAAGAAGAACTTTAGCTTTTGCATTGACCATCTTAATGACTTTCCCGATATATGCTACCAATTATTATATTGCCAGTAATGGAAACGACGATGCTTCGGGGAAAACAAAGAATACTCCCTGGGAAAGTATAAACAAATTAAACAAACAAAAATTACGTCCCGGAGATACAGTTTTTTTTCATGCAGGAGATCGGTTTGAAGGCAGTATAAAACTAAATAAGTCAGGCAAACAAGATAAACCCATAGTGATAACTTCTTATGGAGAAGGCAATTTGCCTGTAATTACAGGTGCATCAAATGTCTTGAACATTGCAAAAGAAAGTGATAATATATATTCTGCAAATGTTTCGCATACCATTCATAATCTATATATTAACGACAAATTACTCACATTGGCAAGGCATCCCAATACAGGCTATTTGACAATGGAAGGAGGCAGCCGGGAATATGTGCTTGAAAATGAAATGCCTTTTAAAAAAGATATCATGAAAGGTGCCAACATACGTATCAAAACAGTAAACTGGCAGTATGAAACAAGGCAAATTGACCAGGTTGAACAAAACCAAATCAATCTATCTTCAAAACTACATCATTCAGCCAAGTCCAACTGGGGATATTACATTGACGATAAGAAAGATTTTTTAGATGCACACAATGAATGGTATTATGATAAAAAAGAAAATAAGGTCTATATCTATTCAAAAAAGCCTTTAAGCAAAGCTCATAAGATATATGGTACTTATTTGGATGATGGTTTAGTTATAGAAAAAGGAGTTGAACATGTGAACATCAACAATCTTCATTTTACTCAATACCTGAACACCGGTATAAATTTAACAGCAAACAATCAATATATACATATCGAGAACTGTCGTTTTTCGCACATTTACAAGATAGCCATTAATGCAAATCTTGGCAGTTCACATGTAGTTGTAAAAAATAATATCTTTAATGATGTATACGGAAGAGGATTCTCTGCATTGGAAGCCACACATTGTATTATCCAAAATAACACAATGAAGAGAATCGGGTTAATCCCAGGCTATGGGATTGATGGTGTAAATGGTGGAGTAGGCATTATCTTGTCCAATCGTGAAATAAAAGGAAAAGAAAACAGAAATACCGGGCATAACAACCTGATCAGTCATAACCGCATTGATAGTACAGGGTATGTCTCCATTCGCATGGACGGATATAATAGCACGTGTGAATACAACAATGTAAGTTATGCTTTGTTAACACTGAATGATGGAAGTATGATCTATTGCTGGGGGAAAGACACAGCCTTTACATACAATAATGTCATTCGGAATAATATTGTCCAGTATGCTATAGGTAATACAGAAGCAACCCCGAAAGATCATAAAATGAATAATGGGATTTATATTGACAATAATGCCCATCATATTATTATTACAGGAAATATTGTAAGAGGTGCCGGGAGCGGTATTCATATTAATGCCGGTGCTTATAATAATACCATAAAAGAAAATGTCTTGTACGGAAATAAAAAAGCATTATCCTTTGCACAATGGGGAAATGGAAGGTTTTCGACCGTATGTGAGAATAATTATGCAACCAACAATATATTCTTTAATACATACAATCTCCATCATACCGTATCAATGATGCATACTTTTAAACCCGAATTTGACCCGGGATACATTGACAGTAATATATATGCAAGTCCGAATGAACAATACCATATTAAAAAAGAAACTATGGAAGATGGATGTAAAGTTACAAGGAATTACACGTTTAAAGCCTGGCAAGCAAATAGCGATAATGATAAACATTCAGAATTCCTGGATATGGAATTTCATACAAAAACACTTTTATTGGTAAATGGCGAATTAGAAGAAAAAACGTTTCCACTCGAAGATCATTTAGTATATACAACCTTAAAAGGTGAAAAGATTGAAGGCAATGAAGTATCTATTCAGCCTTATGAGGCAGAAATATTAATATATAAGCTTAAACAAGAAGATTAGTTCGTGTTTGTCCATAATGTCCGCTAACTTCGTTACGCTTGCCTCAAAATTGCTCATTTACTTCAGTAAACTGCGTTTTTTGGGGCTTCGCAAGCCTCGTTATCGAACATTATGATCCAAACACTTGTCTTTATAGACAGGGTTCT
>CAZJWE010000039.1:0-20333 GCA_964549265.1 uncultured Bacteroidales bacterium
TGCTGTAAGTCTATTGGTATAATCACACCCAAACCCATGCCCACACTCCAATTAATAATTAATAATTAACAATTAATAATTAACTTATTAGCATTTGTGCTTTATCCGAAAGATTGCTTCGGGCAAAGCCCTCGCAATGATGCCTTTGTGGTGTATGCCGGGTACGTTTTCATGGCTGCATAAGCATCCCTTGATGAAGCAAGTCAGCAGTGGTACCCGGTGGCAGTCTCAAATAGTGAATAAAACTCCCTGCACCAACAGTGCAAAAGTTACAAAACAGGGCAACGCCCTGTCCAAATAAAGCACTAACCCATTGCTCTGAAAGAGCAAAAGCCAATGTTGTTTTTTTAGGGTTGTATTTTATTAAAATCAATCGTTATAAGGTATCCGTTATGATTTAATAAACCCGACATATTATTCACAAAACTCCGCACCATCCTCGCTTGCATGCTTTTTCACAATACTCTTTCCTGTATGATATTCCACTTTATCTATCAGCAATTTTTGGACAATAATGGCAATACGGTACATAACAGGCACAATCACCAATGTTAAAAACGTAGAAAATGTGAGACCAAAAATAACACTCCATGCAATGGGCCCCCAGAATTTAACCATTGTGCCGCCAAAATACAACTGGGGCTCAAATGAGCTTAACAACCCCATGAAATCAATATTTAAGCCAACAGCCAGAGGTGCCAGTCCAAGAATAGTGGTGATGGCAGTAAGCAATACAGGACGCAGTCTTGTTTTCCCTGCCCTGATCACACAATCTGTTGCTTCATTGGGAGGAAGATATGCATCTTCATCAATGCCTAATTCGTCACGCTTACGCTTTTTGAGCAGTTCAATATAATCTACCAGCACAATGGCATTATTTACAACAATGCCGGCCAGAGCCACAATGCCTATACCTGTCATAACCACCACAATGTTCATATTGAATATTGCGATGCCGGCAAATACACCAATGGTACTAAAAATAACACTCATAATTATGATTCCGGGCTTCACCAGTGAATTGAATTGGGTCACCAAAATAATCAGGATCAATACCATCGCAATGATAAGCGCCCTGCTCAAAAAATTTTGTGACTCCTCTTGCTCTTGTTGTTCTCCTGTGAATTCATAAATATACCCTTTGGGCATTTCATATTGCTCCATAATCCCCGATATCTGATTATTAACATTATTGGCATTGTATCCTTCCACTATATTAGAATACAATGTGACTACCCTGTCGAGGTCTTTTCGTTTTACCGATCCATAAGTTGTGCTGTATTCATAATCAATCAATGCAGTAAGAGGTATGCGTTTGGGGTTTTTGCCTTCCGGAGAAACAACAGTCTGGTTTAAAAGTGTTGGAATACTGTACCTGTATTGATCTTCAAGCATAATCCTGATGGGGTATTCTTCTTCTCCCACTTTAAAGTCAGATACTTCGCTTCCGAACAATGCGGTACGTATGGCGTTGGCTATTTGGATCGTGGAAATATTTAATTCACGTGCTTTATCCCTTCTTATTTTAATAACTAATTCGGGCTTTCCTGTCTCCAAATCCATTTTAAGCCCTTCCAATCCGGGGATGTTATTTTTTTCAATAAGCGATTTCACTTCTTCTGTTATCTGAATCAATTGTTGAAAATCTTCACCACTTATTTCAATGTTTACAGGTTTGCCTGTAGGCGGCCCCATCCTGTTTTTTTCAACGCTGATCTGAATACCGGGGTATTGCCCTATCAAAGCATTGCTTAATTCTTTCATGACATTGGATGTGTTAATGCCTTGGCGATCAATGTAATCTACAAAGGTTACGGTAATAAGGCCCATATTGGGTGTTTCTCCGGCCGTAAAGTCACTTGAAGCGCCTTCTCCTACTGTGGTTAAAACCGATTCAACAATAGTATCATACGGTTTGATGAATTGATAGATATCTGATTCAATGATTTTCATTACCGAGTCGGTTGCTTCTAAATTACTTCCAACAGGAAGTTCAGCCCTTACATTAATGTAATCGGGTTCATTGTTCGGGAAAAAGCTGACATCAGGGCTTCGCCACATTAATAAGCCAATGGATATAAACAATAACAACCCTGTTCCAAGAAAAAATATAATGGGCCGTTTTTTACATAAAGCATAGTGCAAAAGTCGCTCATATACCTGTTCTAACTTTCCAAGAAATACATTTTGGAACCAATCCTGCGAATGATTTAAAAATAACGTATTGATTGCAACGATAAAAGCTAAAAATAATAATATACTTGCCATTACATTTACTCCTAAAATATATAATAAGAGGGCAACTCCTGCAACAATACCGGTATATTTAAGAGTTTTTCTTTTTTCAATGTTATTTTTTTCCTGCCTGGCTTTTTCGGGGTTTACAAAAATAATGGTGAACACAGGAACAATCACTAATGCCACAAACAATGATGAAGTCAACACAATAATCAAGGTGATGGGCAGGTTTTTCATAAATTCTCCGGTTACTCCACCCCAGAATGCCAAAGGCAGGAATGCAGAGAGCGTAGTGATGGTGGAGGTGATGATCGGCAAAGCAATTTCACCGGTTCCCTGCCGGGCTGCTTCAAATGTGCCATATCCACGTTCAATAAACCGGTGGATGTTTTCTACAACCACAATGGAATTGTCCACCAAAAGCCCTAAGGACAGGATCAGTGAAAACAATACAATCATATTCAGATGGCCGTCTATCATACCCAATACCACAAACGAAAGAAACATTGACATGGGGATGGCCGTGCCAACAAACAATGAATTTCGTGTGCCAAGAAAATAAAACAAGACCAGGATCACAAAAATGACACCCAAAATAATGCTGTTTTCAAGATTAGCAAGTTGGGTTTTGATCAGGTCTGATTGATCATTGGTGATGGAAATATCTAAATTTTGAGGGATCTCATTCCGTTCTTTTGCTTGATCTAAAACATCCTGTATTTTAGCAGTTGCAGACAACAAGTTTTTGCCGCTTTTCTTGATCACCTGCACAGAAACCACAGGGTCTTTATTCAATCGTGCATAACTGTTCGGGTCTTTATATCCCAATTCTATACGGGCAACATCATTTAAATAGACCACTTTCCCTGCTTCTTCTTTAATCACAAGATTACCTATCTCCTTCACGTTTTCAAATTCTCCAATTACCCTTACCGAACGTTTGGAATAAGTGAACCGGATTTCTCCGCCCGACATGGAAATGTTCTCTGATGTAATGGCTTGTTCAATATCACGGAAGGTTAAATCCCTGGCCTGAAGTTTTCGTAAATCAATATTTATATTCACCTGCCGCTCATTGATTCCCTTAATCTCAACCTTAGACACTTCATTGATCCGTTCTATCTCTTCTTCAAGGAATTCGGCATAATCTTTTAATTCGCGTGTGCTGTAATCACCTGATAAATTGATATTCAGAATTGGAAATTCGGAAAAATCAATATCATTCACCACCGGGTCGGTGCGCAGATCGTCGGGTAATTCGCTTTTGGCTTTATCTACTGCATCTTTTACTTCCTGTAGTTTTTGGTCTATATCGGCATCGGTTGTAAATTCAACCATGATCATTGAAAAACCTTGCGAAGATGTTGAATTGAGTACATCTATTTCTTTGACTGTTTCAATTTCTTTTTCGAGGGGCCGGGTGATTAAATTTTCAATATCAATGGGCGGACTGCCCGGGTATACTGTCTGCACCATTATTGTAGGAATAACCACATCCGGAGTCAGTTCTTTGGGCATGTTCCGGTATGAATAAAATCCAAATCCGATAATGGCCAATGCCAATAGAATTATAGTATTTCTGTTCCGTATGGCCAGGCTTGTCAGTTTGAATTCCCGGACGACTCTGTCTTTTATTTCTTTTGCACTCATTTACCTTAATGTTTAATGTTTCGTTTACAGTATTGTTAACATAGTAATGAATTATCGGCTTTGGTTTGGTTTTCGGGCTGTTTTACCAATCGGGATACGGTTGGCTTGCTCCTGGTCTATCGTGACTTCAATGCCGTTAGATACCCTGTTAAACCCGGCAATAATGACTGAATCGTTTTTTGATAAGCCTTTGACGATCATAGTCTCATCATTATAGGATTTGCCTGTTGTGACATATATTTTTTCAGCAACTATATCATTTTTTTTGGTGACTGCGCGAAACAGGTAATCGCCTTTCATATCTTCTTTTACTATGATAGCAGGAACTACAAAAGCAGAATCATTACGAAAGTCATTGATTTTTACTTCTGCAATCAGGTTTGGTTTTATTTTATGATCCGGGTTTTTTAACCGGAATTCTATTTCAAATGTCCGGGTTTCTTTATCAATATAATCTCCGATACGTGTGACCGGAAGGCTTTTTTTATAGCTTGGAAAGGCAGGAAATGTTACGATGGCAGGGTCGCCTTTTTGTATTTTAGCAAGGTATTCTTCGGAAATAGCGGTTTCAATCAATAAATTTGAAAGGTCTACCAGATGCATTAAACGGGCTGCAGGCGATCCCATCTCCCCTTCTTTTTGCATAATATTCACAATTGTTCCGTTAAAAGGGGCCCTTACCTGAGCCATTGCCAATTGGGATCGCAATGTTTGCAGCCGTTTTTCCAATGATTCTTTCCTGTTTTTTGCCTGCAGGTATTGTGTTTGGGAGCCAATGTTTTGATCCCATAATTTTTTTTGTTTCTTGTACATGGTATCAGCCAATTCAAGATTGGTTTTCATCTCTTCTATATTATTCCGTATTACAGCTGTATTGAGTTGTGCAAGTAATTGGCCTTTGTTTACATTATCACCTTCTTCTACAAATATTTTATCAATCCTTCCATTGCTTTCGGGACTGATGTATGCCTCTTCTTTAGCTTCTGTTTCTCCGTTGGTTTGTAAATAATGATTAAACGGTTCGTAGTCCATTACTTTAATGCCAACAGGAATTTTCTTGTCTACTGCTGTTGAACCAAAATCTTTTTCCATTTTTTGTTCGAGGTTTTTGATCTCTTTTTTTAATGAACTCAGTTCTTTGTTTTTTTCTGCAATCCTGCTTTCCAATTCCTGTTTCCCTGTTTGATCAGCACAGCTTACCAGTACAACCATTAAAATGAATCCTGCTATTTTTTTCATTTTGTTTATGTTTACTTTAAATAAATGTTTAATATAATGTTTCCAATTTTGTTTTGGCATTGAGCAATTCTACAATGGCTCCTATATATTGCGACTCTGCCTGCAAATACTTGTCATTGGCCTGTATCACTTCAGCACTCGTGGATACTCCTTCTTTGAATTCAATTTGTGTTTGTTGATAGACTTTTTTTGCCAGTGCAAGGTTTTCCTTCTGGTTGTTGTATTTTTTGAATGCTTGTTTCATATCACTTTTAGATTGATTGGCCTGGTTGTTCAACGTCTTCTCCAGGTCTTTCTGCCGGTTTTGTACTTTTTCCAATTCTATTTTAGCCTGTCCGACTTGTGCAATTCTTTGTGCACTGCTAAATATAGGTACATTCAACTGCAATCCGATCATTGATGATGGATACCAATTTTCATTCGAGTCAAAAAAATTAAATTCATCCCGCATCGCATTTTCCTGGTATGTGTAAAAAGCTGAAAGAGATGGCAAAAAATCCGATTTTTCTTTTTTTACTTTCAATGTGGACAGTTGTTTTTGTGTCTCAAGCATTTTATACTGGATATTGTTTTCTGAATTAAATTTTTTTTCCAGCATTGATTGCACTTCAATGTTTTCTAATACGGCATCAAGAGATTGCGAAAGATTGACATCCTGGTCAAGCGGCATCCCCATTTGAATTTTCAATAAATTATAGTTGGTTTCTATTTGCTGTTCCGTTGAAATCAATGAATTTTCGATGGAATTGATATTGACTTGTATTTTGTCCGCTTCAATTTGATTGACCATGCCATTATCTGCCATGATCTGAATCTCATTGTGCATTTGTTTCAAATTATCTATATTTTCCGAAAGGATTTTTTTGTTGTTTTCAGCCAGGAGTGTTAAATAATAGGTTTGGGCAACGGATGCACGCACTTCTTTTTCTGTGTTGGTTTCATTTTGTTTTGATAATTGTTTATATACTTTAGCCGTTTGAAGCCCTACGATATAGGGGCCACTAAAAATCAGCTGGTTGACTGTAATGTCTGCTGACAAGTTATGTTCTGTTCCAAATTTAACTTCAATTGTTTGGGATTCCTGCGTTTCCCCTGTTGGTTGCGTTGCTTGTTCCCCTCCAGGTGATTGTGGGAAAGACATAGAAATGAGTTGGGTTCGTATTTTTAAATTATTCGTGTACGATCCGCTGGCGCTGACCTGAGGGAGTCCGCGAGCTGTTGTCTCCCACACTTCTTTATCTGATTTTTTGATGTCCAACCGGGCATTTTTCGTCTTGGTACTATGTTTCACAGCATAGTCCTGAGCTTCCTGCAGGGTCATTGACATAACACTGTCCTGCTGTGCCTGCACCATTGTTGGCCCTAACACGTAAAAAATAATATTCATGAGGATTATAGCGCCCCTTTTCTGTTTTTTCATGCGTTTATTGTTTATAGTATTCACAAAGTTTATAAAGCGATTATGAATTTAGTTGTTTCTTGAGATGAAGAGAGCACCATGCTTTTCTTACACTCTTTCTGTATTCTGACTTCTCCATACTCATACCCGTGCATATCAAATATTCAGTCATGATCCGGTTCCTCATTGCTTTTGTTTGTTCAAAATTTGTTCCAATACTTCAATCCCCTTTTTATTAGCCACGCCCCGGATATGATATACAATAATCTCATTGATAAAGGCAGGGGATTTATATTCCTCCTGGGTGAAAATATCATTCCCGCAAGCGCTCTCTATGCGGCTCACATATAATTTTGCAATTATATTTTCATCCAATTCACCGCGATAAAGCCCTTCCCGTTTTCCTTTGATAAGATTATTCAGTACTGCTTCAAACATTTTCTGACGCTTTCCATCTTTAATATCCTGGAATATCTCAGGATAATATTTTTTCAGGTCAAATTCTGTTGAAGGATTGTATTCGTTAATCATTTGTTTTATGAGTTTATGCACTTCAAACAATTCTTCAATGGCATTGTGATTCATACTTAAAATTAGCTGAAAATTCTCTTCTCTTCGTTTTACATCGCTTTCAACAAATTTCCTTACCAAATCTTCTTTGTTTGCTATATATTCATATAAAGTTTTTTTGGAAATCCCAAGCTCCCTGCTTACATCATCCATAGTGATGCTCCGGATGCCATATTTGTTGAACAATTCATATGATTTGGCCAGTATGTAGTTTAATTTTTGTTCCATGGCACAAATATATAAAAAAACCACAGAAACTTAAAATATATCAAAAGTTTTTTAAGTTTTTAATATTTAATTTACAAAAATGAACATTTTAGTACATTTTAAGCATAACATAACAATAATGCTATAGAAAAATATTCATGAAGAGCTAATGGAATGATCTGTATTTCATGAACATATAGCATAACAGCAGAAAGTCTTTTACAATCTGGCAGAAAATGTTTATTTTTATGCAACATTTGATTATAAACATACAAAAATCATTCAATAATGAACCTATTAAAACAATTATTCTTTTTATTGCTTTTATTATGCTCACTTTATGTTAACAGCCAAAGTGAATTGATCACCAACATTGAAAACCGATCTAAAATAAGCCTTAATGGCAAATGGCGATACCACATTGATGCCTTTGACCAGATGGATAGTTACAAAGACAATGTGCCTGAAAAACGCTGGGACATTCATGAATATAATTTTCCGACTGCAGACTGGCTTTATGTACCGGGTGACTGGAACAGCCAGAGGAAAATGTTATTCCTGTATGAAGGCAATGTATTTTACCGGAAAAAGGTTGATTACGAAAAAAAGGATAATAAACGGGCATTTCTTTATTTTGGAGCGGCCAATTATAAAGCAGAAGTGTATCTCAACGCAGAACTCATCGGCACCCACGAAGGCGGTTTTACTCCTTTTAATATTGACATCACGGAAAAAATTAAAAACGGTGAAAACTCCATTGTGGTGAATGTTGAAAATTACCGCAAACCTGATAGAATCCCTGCCATGTCAACAGACTGGTGGAATTATGGAGGCCTGACAAGAGACGTTTATATCGTTGAAACAAACAAAACGTTTATCCGCGATTATTATGTGCAACTAAAGCAAGGAGATAAAAATGCAATCAAAGGGTGGGTGCAATTGGATGGTGACGATCTTAAACAAAAAATTACATTGAATATTCCTGAACTCAATATAAAAGAAGAGGTTAAAACGGATAAAAACGGTTATTCGGAATTTGAAATCAAAACAAACAATATTGAATTATGGTCTCCTCAAAATCCGAAACTGTACAATGTTATTATTGAGGCTGAGACATCAAAAACCCAAGAACAGATAGGTTTTAGAACCATTGAAACAAAAGGCACAGAGATAATATTAAACGGTAAACCTGTTTTTTTGCGCGGGATATGCATCCATGAAGAAAGCCCGGTAAGAGAAGGCCGTGCATGGTCCGAAGAAGATGCGGAAATCCTATTGAAATGGGCAAAAGAATTGAATTGTAATTATGTGAGATTGGCTCATTACCCCCACAACGAACATATGGTTAAGATGGCCGACAAGATGGGCATTCTTGTATGGGAGGAGCTTCCGATTTATTGGGGCATTGATTGGGAAGATACGGCTGCATACAATGCTGCAGAACAACAATTAAGGGAGATGATCACCCGCGACAAAAACCGTGCTTCTATCATCATTTGGTCTATGGCCAATGAAACAGGAAACAATACAGCACGAAATAAATTCTTAAAAAACCTGATCAAGACCACCCATTCGATGGATAACACCAGATTGATCAGTGCAGCTCTATTAATTAATCATAAAAAATCGGACAAATTTACTAAAGTGGTTGACGATGAACTGGGCAATCTGGCCGATATCATTTCTGTAAATGCTTATTATGGATGGTATCAAGGTCTGCCCGACATAATAGACAACATTCAATGGGACATTCAATTCAATAAACCATTTATGTTTAGCGAGATTGGCGGAGGCGCGCTCCAAGGATACCACGGAGATTCATTAACCCGCTGGTCAGAAGAATATCAGGCATACATATATAAAGAATCTGTAGAAATGTTTTCAAGAATTCCCCAGTTAAAAGGGGTTTCGCCCTGGTTATTGGTGGATTTTCGCTCGCCCAGGCGCCTGTTCCCATACATACAGGATTTTTATAACCGCAAAGGCCTGATTTCCGAGAGGGGAGAAAAGAAAAAAGCGTTTTATAGTTTAAAAAAATATTATAAATCGCTCGATAAATAACTAATTTACAAATCTTTATCTATAATATTTCACATAAACTAAATCCTACTATCATGAGAACCGCATTTCAATTTATTTTTTTAGGATTGATCATAGCTATGTCAGCGAATGCTCAATCCATTATTCAAAACCGCTTTGGGAGGCAAACAACTTCCTTGAATGGAAAATGGCATTACCTGATTGACCTTTATGAAACAGGATACATGAGTTACAAAGGAATCCCCAAAGAAGAACTGGAAAACCCTCCTAAACCCGATGCTTTTTTCCTGAATTATCAACCCACGGATAAAACAAAGCGGGTGGAATACAATTTTGACTTGTCTCCAAGTATCACTGTTCCGGGCGATTGGAACACACAAGCTGAAAAACTTTTTTATTTTGAAGGCTCGTTGTGGTATAAAAAAGCATTTGACTACAAAAAATCTGATCCCGACAACAGGGTATTCATTAATTTTGGCGCTGCCAATTACAGGACAGATGTTTATATCAATACCCAAAAAGTAGGTAAACATGAAGGTGGATTCACCCCATTTTCTTTTGAATTCACCCATCTTTTAAAGCCTAAAGATAACTTTATCGTTGTGCGGGTAAAAAACGAACGTAAAAAAGAAAATATACCGGCATTAAACGCTGACTGGTGGAATTATGGAGGTATTACTCGCGATATTGACATCATTGAAACACCGCCTGTATTTGTAGAAGATTATTTTGTTCAACTAAAAAAAGATCAACCCAATATCATCAAAGGGTACATACAATTAAACGGCGACAACAAGTCAAAAATAAAAGTAGGCTTATCCATCCCTGAATTAAACCTTGATGAAACATTCACGACCAACAAAGATGGCATGGCCGAATTTGAAATAGAAGTCAAAAATATTACATACTGGTCTCCTGAAAATCCGAAATTATATAATGTTGTTGTAAAAAACGGTGAAGAAGAAATAACTGACAAGATTGGATTCAGGACATTGGCTACACAGGGCCAGGATATACTTTTAAACGGCGAGCCTGTATTCCTCAGGGGCATTAGCATGCACGAGGAAAATCCTATCCGCGGCAACAGAAATTTTTGCCATGAAGATGCAGTCATGATGCTTACCTGGGCAAAAGAACTCGGTTGTAACTTTGTGCGGCTGGCACATTACCCACATAACGAGTACATAGTCCGTTTGGCAGATGAGATGGGACTGATGGTATGGGCAGAAGACCCTGTATACTGGAATATTCTTTTCGATAACCAGGAAACCTATAATACAGCGGAAAGTATGCTGAAGGAGTTGATCTCGCGCGATAAGAACCGGGCTGCCGTAATTATTTGGTCTATGGCCAATGAAACACCAGTAGGCCCGCAAAGGAACGAATTTTTAACAAATTTGGCAAATAAGGCACGTGAAATGGATGATACAAGGTTGATTAGTGCCGCATTGTTTTTTTCAACGGTTGAAGGAAAAGAAAATATGTTCACAGTTGATGACCCCATGGCCGAATTGATGGATATCATCAGTTTTAACCTCTATGTAGGCTGGTATGACGGGTTGCCTGATAAATGTTCGCGGGTTAAATGGGATATCACACAAAACAAACCCGTGTTTATCTCCGAATTCGGAGCAGGCGCTTTACATGGACATCACGGTGACAGCCTGACACGTTGGACAGAGGAATTCCAGGAATATGCCTATCGCGAAAACATCAAGATGTTTGAACGAATTCCACAACTCAGGGGAATGTCTCCATGGATTCTGGCTGATTTCCGATCACCGAAAAGATTCCTTCCCAATATACAGGATGGATGGAACAGGAAAGGCCTGATCTCGGAAACAGGGGGTAAAAAACAAGCTTTTTATGTACTCCAAAAGTATTATCTGGATAAAGCAAACAAGTAATCCCATTCAACAATATTCCGGGAACGAGCAGTAATGTTCCTGGAATATTGTCTTGAATCATGTATAAGCTAACCGCTATCAGCCTTATACTAAATCCTTCCGATTAAAAAATATTCACGACTTGCTCTTAGCTTCCGGCCCTTAGCTTCCATTATGTCATTATTTTCAGGCTTTTAAAGCATAATAATATTAAATAAACTTTTTTAAAATGGTACTACTGCAATTTTTGTGGAAATAGTGTTTGTTTTAGAATTCAGAATACTCAGGATATGGCTTCCACTAAATATGCAGTAAAACCTAAAAAATAATTAAATGAAAAGCATTACTTCTACAATTTTGGGTATTTTTTGCCTATCAACCATGGCAATATCTCAAACACTGGATGATAAAATAGACAGCCTCATTGGTTTAATGAGCGAAAGGGAAAAGATATTCCAAATAACCCAATATGGCTCGTTTAATACCCTTGACAATGAAAGGCTCAATATTCCCGGCCTTTTTATGTCTGATGGCCCGCATGGAATTAAACAGGGGCGTTCTACCAGTTTCCCTGTAGGCATAGCCATGGCTGCAAGTTGGGATACGAACCTGGTAAGGCGTATTGGAGAAACGATGGGTAAAGAATTTTGGGGCAAAGGAATCCATCAGGCATTGGGACCAACATTGGATCTTTGTTGGAACCCGTTAAACGGACGAAGCCCCGAATCTGGTGGCGAAGACCCCTTTTTATGTGCAGAAATTACTTCTTCTTTAATCAAAGGCATACAATCGTATCCTGTCATCGCCACAGCCAAGCATTTCAATTGTGTTGCCATGCAAGACAACAGGTTTCATAATGATGTGCAAATATCAAATAATATGTTAATGGATCATTATGGATATAATTTCCGTAAGGCAGTTCAACAAGCAAATGTCTTTTCTGTGATGAATGCCTTTAATCTTATTAATGGGGTTAATAGTGCAGAAAATGCATATTTATTGGACACCATTCTCCGGCAACAATGGGGGTTTCCTCATTATGTAGTATCCGACTGGGGTGCTGTATGGGAAGCCTCTGGAGCATTAAATGCCGGCACCAACATATGTATGGGATCTTATTTGTACCGCGACGCATTACCACAAGACATTGATTTAGATATAGTAAAGGTGTCGCAATTAAACAACATGGTAAAAGGAGTGATACGAGCCAAAATGTTAAGTGGATTTATGGGATATTATCCCAAAGGCCATTTAGGGCTGGTAAACCTTCCCGAACATCGTGAATTATGCAGGGAAGCAGGAAGAAAAAGCATCGTATTGTTAAAAAATGAAAACAATATCTTGCCTCTCTCCAAAACAAGTAACCTAAAAATAGCACTAATCGGGCCTAATGCCAATCAACCTTTATTAGATGGCAAAGGAAGCAGCTCTGTAACTCCTTATTATTCTATTACGGTAAAAGAAGGTTTTGAACAAGCATTGGGTGCTGAAAATGTGCTTTACGAAAAAGGATGTGACATAAATAGTTCGGATACAAGCAGCTTTTCTGCTGCCCGTTCTGTTGCGTCCCAGGCAGATTACGTGGTCTTTGTTGGCGGTCTTGATGATACGCAGGAAGGAGAAGTAAGAGACAGGGTGAGTGGTTCTGTTGATTTGCCCGGCAAACAATCCGACCTGATCAATGAACTGGCTAAAACAAACCCCAACCTTATATCAGTGATTGTGAGTGGTGGCATTTGTGCCATGAATAAAAGTCTTGACAGCATTAAAGGGCTATTGTATGCATTTTATCCCGGACAAGAAGCAGGAAATGCCATTGCAGATGTAGTATTCGGAGAATACAACCCGTCCGGAAAATTACCGGTCACCATGCCGGTTTCAGACAACCAATTGCCAGAGCGAAATTTAAATTATAATGATGATTTTGGGGGCGGCTACCGATGGTTCGACCGGCAAAACCTAACCCCCGAATTCGCTTTTGGATACGGACTTAGCTACACCACCTTTAATTATTCCAACATCAACATTCACGATACCACTGTTTTAGCTGGTGACTCGGTATATATCACTTTTGATGTAGAAAATACAGGAAGCATAGTAGGTGAAGAAGTTGCCCAGCTCTATCTATTTTCGGATACTTCAAATAATTTAAACCCTGTAAAGCAATTAAGAGGATTCACAAAAATAAACTTGTCTCCTGGAGAAAAAAAGACAGTTTGTTTTAAACTTACACCAAACGAATTCTATACATTCAATCCTTCAACAAACCAATATGAAGTTAAAACAGGATACTATAGAATTAAGGCCGGAGGATCTTCTGCCAATCTGCCATTGGAAACATCTATCAACATTACCCCAGCAGCAGCCAAGCCCGACCTTAGGATTTCCAAACTATTTACCTATCCCCGCTACCCTGTAAAAGGCCAGCCTGTATTATTCCTTGCTTCTGTTGTGAATTACGGCACAGGCCCTTCCCCTGATACTATTCATAAGATAGAATTCAGGATAGGCGATGAGGCTGTGGCGCTTTCAACAAATCATACATCATCACTAAAAGCGGGTGAAATGGAAATAATAAGTGCAGATAGCAGCATTTTCCCTTTATCAGACAGCAATTATCATGTTACAGCAAATTTTAACCCTTCCAATACAATAGATGAATGTGATGAAGGAAATAATTCAAAAACCGGACATTTTACCGTTTTTGATTCGGTTGTATTAAAAGGAGAACCGGTACAAAACAACATCGCATTGAATAAGCCTACATGGGTTTCTGATTATCAAGATTCCATTACCACAGGCGACATGGCAGTAGATGGAAAACGATCAACCCGGTGGGGGGTGGAAGACAGGTCTAAAGACATACAAATCCTTTCAATTAATTTATTGGATTATTTCTTTATAGATTCTATTAAAGTTCAATGGTGCCCTATTGCTTATCCTGAAAGATTAAAATTTGAATTTAAAGATACACTCGACAACTGGTATACAGCAAAGCAAATTAACACTGCATATAGCGGGCATTCAACATATACCGGATTTGGCGATATAAGCACAAATAGAATACGCTTGAAAACATTACAAAAACATACTAGTTGGATTCCTTATTCTTTGTATGAAATTGAAGTTTACGGTCAAAAGGATTCGCTTCGGGTTGTAGATACAACGAACAATGTGCAGCCAATCAATAAAAAAATTTCCATCAACAGGATTTATCCCAATCCTTTTTCTCATAAACTATTCATATCATACAATATACAGGAAAGACAACATGCAGAACTTTCCATTTTTGACATCACAGGAAAAAAAATCAAAACCCTTGTCAACAAAACGCACAACCCGGGTACCTATAATACCACATGGTTTGGTGTTGATGCTTTTGGGAAACAACAAAAACAGGGCCCTTACATCCTCTCATTCTCAAGCCCAACATACAGATTTAACAAATTAATCATTAAAATTGATTAGTTTTGCTATAATAAATTATAAATTAATTCAAAAATAATCTTAAAATGAAATTCTATCGGTTTTTATTGGTCTTTTGTTTGTTAACAGGTTCATTCTATATTAATCTTTATGCTAAAAACTATTATATTTCCAATGCCGGAGATGATAACGCCAATGGATTGTCTCCATCTACCAGTTTTCAAACCATTGCAAAGCTAAATGATATCCGCATTAAACCTGGAGATACCATATTTTTTAAATCAGGAGATTATTATACCGGCACACTTATATTAAAGCATTCGGGGAAAGATAATCAACCGGTTGTGATTACTTCATATGGAAACGGAGCAAAACCTGTGATAAGCGGATCAATGCTTCTTGGCCAATTTAAAAAAACTGATGAAAATATATATTCAGCTTCATGCATCAAAAAAATACATTATTTATTTCAAAATAATCATCTAAAAACCAAAGCACGATATCCCAATACCGGCTACTTAAAAATAGATGGAGGAGGGACAGACTTTCTCGACGATTTTGATCTTCCTTTATCAGAAAAACAGATTGAGGGAGCTACCGTCCGCCTGAGAACAAAAAACTGGCAATATGAATACAGGAAAGTCACCGGCCTCGATGGAAAATCAATAACATTTGATTCGATACTTTGGAACAGGCCCGACAAACAAAATGAAGCGGAAAAAGGATGGGGTTACTTTCTTGATGGCTCAAAAGCATTCTTAGATGCCGAAGGAGAATGGTGCTATTCTTCTGAAAAACAAACAGTTTATCTCTACACCGAAAATCCGGTTCTTCCTGATGACAAATTCGAAGCCAGCTTTATACCCTATGGTATTGTACTTGAAAAAGGAGCCTCCAATATTTCCATCCAAAACATTTGCATTTCAGGACAAACGAATACTTGTATTCTCGGAAAAGAAAATAATCAAAACATACAAATATCCGATTGCAATATATCCAAAGCTGGTAAATATGCATTGTTGATAAAAAACGGCAACAGTATTTTATTTCAAAACAACATGGTGCATGATATCCTTGGCAATGGTATAAAACTAATGGAAACCAGTAATTCAAAAATTAACGACAATACAATTAAACGTATCGGGACGATAGCTGGTTATGGAATTGACGGGGTAAATGGAGCAATCGGTGTTTCTATTGTAAACATAGAAAAATCATATGACGATGTAAATAAACTCTCTCATGCGAATAGTATACAAAACAATTATATTGACAGTACAGGATATAGCGCCATACGAATGGACGGCCATCATAATATTTGCGAAAACAATATTATTAAAAATGGCATGTTTACATTGAATGATGGTGGTTTGGTTTATTGTTGGGGTTTTGATACAACATATACATACAATAATATCATCCGGGGAAATATTATCATCAATGCTGTTGGGAATGCCGATGAAAGCACTCCAAGCGACCATTTGATTAATCAGGGAATATATCTTGATGCCCGTTCCCGGGATTTTGTAATTGAAAAAAATATTATTAAGCATACCAATACTGCCATCTTATTAAATGACCAAACCTTCAGAAATACAGTTCAACATAATATTTGCTATGATAACAAATCAGCCATGGCTTTTTCAGAATGGAAGCGCCCGCACAGCAATTATGGAAATACATGTATAAATAATTTATTTGTAACGCTTTCACCTTATCATCATACTCTGTCAGTTGGAAACCACAGAGATACCGTTATTGATCCGGGAATTATTGATAAAAACAAGCACATAAGTTTAATTGAAAAATTCCATATTCACTTTGTAAAAGTTGAAGACCACCGGAAGCTTATTCAGAATTTAACGTTGGAAGGATGGAAAAAGCTGACTCCTTACAGCGAACAATCCACTTTTTTTAATCCGACCAAACACAACCCCAAATACCCCCTTTCGAAGATTTTTATCAATGAAACGAATGACCAACAACATATTGAATTGGATGATCAGTTTGATTATATTGATGCTGATGGCAATGTTTTAGACAAAGCTATTGTATTAAACAGCAGAAAAGCCAAAGTGGTTTTTTATAAAAAAAAAACTAAAATAAATTCAACAGATTCATTAAATTCGCATAAAATATTAAAATCTAAACGTATGGAAGCACAAAAAGGATACATTGTTAATGAAAACAATAACAAAACCAAAAGGTATTGTATGACCCTTGATCTGAAAGATGATCCGGAACTTATTAAAGAATATAAATACTGGCATGAAAATGAAAATATATGGCCAGAAATTCCTCGAGGCATCAAAGAGGTCGGTATTGTTAATATGGAAATTTATTTATACGATACACGAATGTTCATGATCATGGAGACAACGCTTGACTTTGACTTTGATAAAGACATGGCTCGCCTGGGAACATTGGAACGGCAAGGGGAATGGGAAAAATTTGTAGGAAAATTTCAAAAATCACTCCCCGGCACACCCGAAGGGTCTAAATGGCAATTGATGGAGCGGGTTTATAAACTTGAATAACCATTTTTAAATAAGCTAATAAACTAATAAACTAAACCATAAACAAATGCAAACCAACAAAAAACAAGGATACCTTGTCGCTTTTATAGCGTTTATCGCAGCTTTAGGCGGTTTTTTACAAGGGTTTCAGAGTGCTGCCATTTCAGGCGCCCTGCCCTTTTATAAAACCGATTTCAACTTACCCGTTGGGTCTTTCCTGGTAGGGTTATCTGTAAGCATCATTGGACTTGGAGCAATTGCCGGAAACCTTATGGCCGGTCCTGTTGCCGATAAATTCGGAAGAAAAAAAAGTCTGATTTTTGCAGCTGTACTTTATGCATTATGTGCATTGGGCGCTGCTATGGCTCATGATATTGTAATGTTTATCATCGCCCGAATCATCGGAGGCATAGCAATCGGTGTCAGTATTTTGGTTATTCCAATGTATATCGCTGAAATTGCACCTTCTGAAAAGCGAGGATTTCTCGTTTCCTTTAACCAATTTTTAATTGTTACAGGGATTTTTCTTGCTTTTTTTTCAAATAAAATAATCGTCGGATTAATTGATAACCCCGATATTGTATGGCGTTGGATGCTGGGCATTGCTTTTTTTCCTTCTATTCTGTATTTGATCCTTGTATTTTTTATCCCGGAAAGTCCTCGCTGGCTTACCTTACAAGACGAACATGAAAAATCCAAAGACATTTTAAAGAAAACTATTGGTGAGCATAATGTAGAAGATGAATATAAAAAAATTCTTATTTCTAATGAAGAAGCCAAAAAACAGAAAAAGGCAACCTTCGGAGAAGTCTTTTCCAAATCCATGAAACTGGTATTGCTTATTGGGTTTGGACTTGCCTTTTTTCAGCAAATAACCGGGATCAACGCAGTTCTGTTTTATGCCCCAATGATTTTTAATCTGACAGGGGGCGTGACAAGCGCCTCCATCAGCCATGCTGTTTATCTGGGTGTCATAAACCTTATCTTTACCTTGCTGGCCATGGGATATATAGACCGGTTCGGTCGAAAACCCTTGCTTATAATCGGTGCATCAGGGATTACCATATCATTGTTTGTAGCAGGGTTTGCATTCAACAATGCGACATACAAAATTACAGAAAAATCACTCAACAATATAGAAACTATTGTATATGAAAAACCTGTTGTTAAAGATGATGCAAAACAGATCATGCTAAGCCTTCAACAAATGAAAGGGGATCAATATACAAGTGAAGTGAAATTTTTTAATGTAGTTGAACAACAAATCGGCTCAGATCATTATGATATCTTAAAACAATCCATACTCCGAAATACCATTACAATGAACTCCACGCTTGTTTTAATAGCTATATTGGTCTTTATCGCATGTTTTGCATTTTCAATGGGGCCTGTCATGTGGGTGTTATTTTCCGAAATATTCCCAAACAGGTTGCGCGGGCTCGCAATTTCTGTAGTGGGCGCATTCGGAGGCACCATAAGCTTTCTTGTCATGCTGGTGTTTCCGGTTGAATTGGAACAATTAGGTGCAGCTGCTACTTTCTTTATCTACGCAGGATTGGGATTGGCATCTGTGTTCTTTATCATATCCTTCATCCCTGAGACAAAGAAAAAATCACTTGAAGAACTTGAAAAAATTTTAATTAAATGATTATACCAAATATAGAAGAGAAAAAACAAGCCTTTATCAAATACTGGAACAAAGAAAATGATACCCCTTTGGTATCTGTTAAAGCTTACCAAGACAAACAAGGGTTTCATTATTATCTGGATTCATTAAAGCATGATAAACGATACTGCGACCCGTTTAGTTTTAAAGCAGACCCATCCATCACGATTGACCACCAGGTTAACAAATACAAACATATGTATTTTCCGGCAGAAACGTTGCCCGTGATTACAACTGCTATTGGGCCGGGGATATGCAGCGCATTCCTGGGTGCTATTGTTGACTTAACCACTGTAGACGAACCCACCTGGTTTCATGAGAACATTGAAGACTGGGAAACATGTAACCTTGAATTTGATGAGCGCAATGCCTGGTGGAACATCCAGAAATTATTAGTGGAACACGCTGCTCAAGCAGCCAAAGAGCATGGCATATTGTCTGAGATCCCGGTTGATATTTTCAATGGGATTGATACGCTCATGTTGCTCAGGGGGAGTGAAAAACTGGCCATGGACCTGTTCATGTGCCCCGACACCATTAAAGAAGCCTCGAATAAAATCATTGGGTACTGGAAATACTGGGTCAACGAATTATTGAAAATCCAGAACAAACATGTTGAGGGCAATGGCACAACATGGCTCAACCTATGGGGCCCGGATAAAACATTTTGTATCCAGTCAGATTTTATGACCATGATTTCTGCTGAAATGTATGAAGAATTTGTTTTGCCGGACATCAAATTCATGTGCAAGGAGCTGGACAATGTCATGTTTCATTTTGACGGCCCGGATGAGATCATCCGTCATCTCGACTTTTTGTTAGACATTCCGGAATTGGGAGGGATCCAATGGAATCCTGAAACCAATTGTGAAAATGTGCGGCACCTTCCCACATTAAAAAAAATACAGGAAGCCGGCAAATGCCTTATCCTGAATATTGCTGCCCATGAGATTGACGACCTGCTGAAAGAACTTTCTCCTAAAGGGTTATTATTGAATGTGCACCCGTTTGACGAACCATATTCAACCCCTGAAGAAGCAGATGAGATTATTGCAAACGTGAAAAAGAAAAGATGACATTCCAGTTGGAATATTGGCAAAGGAGCGGTTAAATTTTAAGAATCTACAAAGTGATTTTGAGCTATGTGCTTGTTTTTGATGTATTTGTATAAACAAAATAGATATTATGTTTGTTTATGCACAAATAGCTTGTATTAAGACAATTGGCGTTGTGGACTTGTTAAGGCTTCACCCAAAAACAACCAACATAACTATCTGTTAATTAAGATTAAAATATTAACAAAATGAAAAAATTAACTATCATAACAATAAATATTTTGATTCTGATCGGTTTATCCTGTGAAAATGATAATGAAGATAACACCGTTTCTCCTTCTATTGATTGTCAAAACCTAAAAGCTGGATTGCTTGAAAAGAATAAAAATAATGTTGAAAATAAAACGGATACAATTTTTTATGAGATTAAAGATGACACAT
>CAZJWE010000040.1:0-20143 GCA_964549265.1 uncultured Bacteroidales bacterium
AACGGATAGAAGTTGTATTAATTATTTTATTACTTATAATGATCGCATTGCCTTTTTATTTATTGAGCATATAATTTTTTTATTGTTCATAAAAAACTGGACATCCTCATTAGTGTTTGTCTCTTATGTAACTACTTTTCCAAAGTTTAGTCTATTTCTGTTGCCACGATAAATAAAATACTTAAAATAATTCTTTCCCGTAATGAAATTGTTTGACGTTGGAGAAATTTTAAACCCCTTTTAAATGTTATTTTTTTAGGGTTGTATTTTTTTATAATGAGGGTCTATAAAGTCCGTTAACTTCATTACGCTTGCACCAAAATTGCTCATTTAGATTAAATTCAAAGTTTACTTATACTTCATTTATTGAAATTAAGTATAATGTTATTTTTTACATATTTATATTTTAAATATTACGCATTTCTATATTCATTCGTTGATAACTTCGCCAATAAGGTATTTGTGAGGAATTGGTTTGTTTAATCTATATAAAACTTCATGCAATGCTTCTAATTGTTTCCAGGTAGATTCTTCCAATGGTTTATAAAAAATAAAATTATCAGCCTGGGTGCGCATATAAGAATACCATCCTGCCTCCTTATGTGGATCTAGTTTTTCTTTTAATAAAATTTCTTTTTCATCTATGCTTGCATCAGGATTATCTTTTAACCATCCATATTCCATAAGGCTAAGTGAGCGAATCCTTTCGGCTTCTATAATCCGCCGGTATTCGTTTATTTGGGCAACTAAATTGGCCTGTATATATTGTGGTGTATGATCATATTTGACAAGATTAATACCGTTATGCAATTGTTTAGCTGAAAAAGTATCAATTACGGTTTCATCAATTTTAACATAATATTGTCCACTTCTAAGATTAGTGATTTTTAATATTTGGTTGTTTAGCATTTTTTCAAACGGAACCCATTCATTGGCTACTAATTCATTTGGATATGGAAAGGGCAGGGCTTTTTCCAAGAGTGTAAATGCAATTCCATTTTCCAATTGTCTTATTTTCAGTAAATTGCAATATTGCTTTTTTACAATTTCCATTTTCGATGCATCCAATACAAATTCTGAAACCAAAGAAGGTACATCTTGTGAAATAAGGAATTGGTATGTCATTACAAAATGCCCATCAATTCCTGGATGGGTCCTGTCTTCCCCAACAATAGTGAAAGCAGAATCTAAGGATTGACGGGAGTTGTTAATAGAATCTAAAATGTTGTAGAAGTTAACAAATGAAGTGCCAAACCGTGCTGCCTTTTCTTCTAAAATATACGTGCATTTTTTCAATGCAGCATTTTTACCAACATTAATCCTTTTCTTATTTTTTACAGTTTCATCATAAATGGTAGGGGAAAGCAAAGTAACCTTAATACCCGCCTCTGTTAACTGCATAATCAGGGTGTCAATATTTTTTTTATAATCCTCAATGGCTTTTCTTCTGTTTTCAAGTTCTAAGCTGTCAGGGTTTGCATTAAAAACATATCCAACATCATTCATTCCAAACATAATGGTTGCCCTGGAAGGTGCATGGCTCAAAATATCAAGTTCCATTCTTGATATGGCTCCATTTGCTTTCCCCCCAGATGCTCCGTTATTAAAAAACTTAATTTCTTTTTCAGGAAAACGTGTAAGATAATACAGATAAATTAGCGAGTGGTATTTCCCTCCATGGGTGATACTGTTTCCTATAAAGCATACTTTGTCACCATCTGTAAAAGGTTCATTTTCATGAATTACCTGTGCATTTAACGGCACAAAAAAAAATAAAAGGAATATTACATATTTATACATTTGATTTAAATTATTAGTTTAGAAAATTTATGTTGTTTTATCCCCAAAGTTATAAATTATTAGTTTGCGGCGAATATCCATTTAGCTTATAATTTTTTCATCAAAAAAACTATACATCAGAATGAGGCTGTCCTAAACGTCAGGTGAATGTTTGTTTTGCTACAAAAATTCACATAAAACACTGTTGGTCAATTTGTTTTTTATGTTATTTTTTATTGCAAAAATTCAACTTTTTAGACAGCCTTATTTAAATACCCTTGCACGAAATTATTTCCATTATAAATAATCTATAAAGATTACTTTCCTATAATTAGTGTTTGTTCATCATGTCCGCTAACTTCATTACGCTTGCACCAAAATTGCTCATTTAGATTAAATTCAAAATCCAAAGTTTACTTATACTTCATTTATTGAAATCAAGTATAATGTTATTTTTTACATATTTATATATGTGACCCTTGCAATCCTTTTCAGTAATAAAAAATATTTTATCCAAATATTAATCTCTTTAAAAAAATTTCTATTATATTTGCGAAACTTAAAAAAAATACTGATTATCACATGAGGTTATTATTTCATTATATCAAAAAAACAAAGGGTACAAAAATATGTTACTTATTTGTTTTGTTTTTTGGTTTTCTGTTTGTTAATACATACAGCCAGGACCTTCATTTCTCGCAATTTTATTTTGCCCCATATAACCTTAACCCTTCTAACAACGGCAATTTTGAAGGTGATTGGAGATTAGTAAATAATATGAGAAGCCAATGGGGATCAATTTCTCCTTATAGTACAATAGCATTAGCTTTTGAACATCAGGTAATGTATAAGCAGCAACATTTCACTGCCGGCTTCCACATTTTACATGACAGGTCTAATTATGCCAGCATGAATGTAAATGGTGCATATTTAGCTGGAGCTTATCATAAAAATCTTTTAGGACATCACCTTCATGGAGGGCTTCAAATAGGATACATGAATGTTCATTTCCCTACCGAAAACGTTTCGTTCCCTGATCAGTACGATCCCTCACAGGGACATTTTAATTCTGATCTTGGAACAGGTGAGCCCATTTACAGGGAACAATTCAATTATTTGGATATAAATGTTGGAATAGGATGGGATAAAAAATTTGGAATTGCAAAACCCGAAGTAGGAATCGCTTTTTTTCATATTAATTTTCCCAAAGGGTCATTTATTAGTGAAGATAATACACTTCCTATCCGACAGGTATTTCACGCCGGATCAAGATTAGACATTGCAGAAAAACTATTTTTACACCCGCGCCTTATGTATATGGGGCGATCAGGAGCATCTGAAATGATAATGGGAAGTAATGTTGGTTTTATTTTTGATGAGTATTTTCTTGAAAGATCTATTTTTATTGGATGGCACTTAAGAGACGGATTTGAAAATTATGATGCGATGATTTTTTCTGCCGGAATAAATTATGGAAATTGGCTTGCTGCAATTAGTTATGATGTTAATATGTCTGAATTAAAAACTACACAAAATAATCCTGCAGGATTTGAGTTATCTATTATTTATAGAGCAATTAGTACAAAAATCAAAAAATTAACTATACCCTGTGAAATATATTAAACAATCAAAAATATTAATAAGTTTTATTTTTATTTTATTTTTTTACGCTGTTAGCTTTGCACAGATAACAAGCATATCTGTAAATGACTTATCTCTTCGTAAACTTCAAAAATTTGGTGCTGAAGCACTTAATATGGGCGACCCGTATAAAGCCATTGTATTTTATGAACGGTATTGTGAATTGGATTCCACTGATTATGACATGATGCTTAAACTTGCTAAACTTTATCAAAGAACCAGAAATTACGATCAGGCAGCAATATATTTCAAAAAAGTATACTCAAAAAGCCCGGAAGATCATACAGAAGCATTATATGGATATGCTCAGATATTAAAAAACAAAGGCAAACATGAAGAGGCTGTCGAAAAGCTTGAAAAATTTGAAGACAAATACAGAGGATACAAATATAGCCGAAGGGATATAATGGATGAAATCAAAACACTAAAAAAAGTTATAGAACAAAAACAAACCCCATTAAACGTAGAAATTTATCACCTTGACTCATCTATTAACAGGGCACATATTGAATTCAACCCTCTCTTAATAAATAATAACAAATTTATCTATGGCTCATTAAGAGCTGACACATTACCAACTATTGAAACCGAACAGGGTGAAGTGATACAAAAAAGGCCTGTGCGAAAATTCTATCAGGCTAAGAGGACAGGAGAAAATGAATGGGAATTTGACGGAGAATTTAATGAACAATTCAACTTCCCTGATGCCAACACTGGAAACGGATCTTATTCTCCGGATGGTAAAGAATTTTATTTTGCAAAATGCCAGCCCAATTGGAATAATAAAATGATTTGTCATATATATGTAAGCAAAAAAGAAAAAGATGGATGGTCTGCACCTGAGAAATTAGGTGCCCCGGTAAACGTTCCCAATTATTCTTCTACCCAACCTTCTGTCGGATATATAACCAAATACCGCAGAAAGAGTAAAATCCTGTATTTTGTTTCCGACCGTCCTGCCAGAAGTCAGGGTGGGTGGGACATTTGGTATAGTATTTTTGATACACGCTATAGTATTTTTAAACGTGTAGATAATGTTGGCGGACGATACATCAATACTAAAGGAAATGAAATTTCACCTTATTTTGACCAGAAATCACAGACGCTATATTATAGTTCCGATTATAAATCACCTTATGGCGGATATGATATTTATAAAATCAGGGGCAATGGCAGGAGATGGAAAAATAAAGAATACCTCAAATATCCTGTTAACACCGGTGCTGATGAATCTTATTATATGATCAACCAATGGAAAAGAGAAGAAGCATTTTTTGCTTCCAACCGAGATGGAACCGTAGAATTATTGCACCCTAATTGTTGTGATGATATTTTTTCAGTATTTTACAAAGATTTCATTAACATTGCGTTAACCGGACAAATATTTGAAGTTCCACCAAGTGCCAATTACATAAAAAAAGACACTTCTCAAAAAACACCATTAAACAACGCTCTTGCTGAAGTTTATCATTGGGATGAAACAGATAGTTCCATGTCATTCCTTTATTCTGATACTACCAATGAAAATGGCAATTATTTTGTACCTCTTGATCCGAATGAAACATACAGAGTGCTTTTGAAAAAAGATGGTTATTTTTATGAAATGGTGAGCTTAAACACAAAAGAAATGGAACGCTCTGATACACTGCATAAAGATGCCTTCTTGTTTAAAATACCGGATGACCCGATTGTATATAATATATACTATGAATTTGACAGCTCTTCGTTAACAGAACAGGCAAAAAATAAAATTGACACCACTATATACCAGATTTTGCGGGAAACACCGGATATTATTGTCGAATTGAGTTCACATACTGACAGCAAAGGAAGTGATGAGTATAACCAAAAATTATCGCAAAAAAGAGCTCAAAGCGTTGTTGATTATCTCCAGAGAAAAGGAATTGACAAAAAAAGACTTAGAGCAAAAGGATATGGAGAGAATAAGCCTATTGCCACAAACGAAACTGAAGAAGGAAGGGCCAAAAACAGACGCACTGAATTTGAAGTTATAGGATCTACAAACCCCTATTCTAAACTAAACACTTCTGATATGAAAATCATAAAAAAAAACCCCAAAGGGGAAGAACTGAGGAATAAAGGGAAAAACAAATAATTTACATTGGTATAATATAATGTGGTTCTAATATTAAGTTAATACTGATAAATAAACATCAAACCTCTTTATCTCACCCCAACCTGTCAAGTGTTTTGATGATCTCCATACTATTGATTTTCACGCTGCTTCCACTAAGTGAAATAATTTTGTCATTTTTGAACTCTGTAAGCGTTCTGATAAAACTCTCTTTTGTTGTACCGGTTAACTCAGCCAGTTCCTTTCTGGTTAATGGAAATTCAAAACTGTTTGACTTATAAATTGTTTCAGCAAAATATAATAAAACAGATGCAATGCGCCCGGGTAATTGCTTATAAACCTGATTCAACAGTTTATCTAATATAAAAAGAACTTCATGGCTAATTTCAGAAACGATCATTTCTGCATAAGCATTGTTATTTCTAAAAACAGTCATAAACGCATCAAATTCAATAAAACAAACTTTACTCTCTTTCACTGACGCAGCTGAATATTCAAATAATTCACTTCCAAACATGGTAGACAAGCCTATGTATTCCCCTTCTTTTGAAAGTTTTATAATATGCTCCTTATCTTCTCTTTCTCTTTTATATAATTTAACCAATCCTTTATGAATAAACATAATATCTGAAAATCGTGTTTGCTGACGAAAAATAATACTCTTAGAAGAAAAATCAACGATATGGCAATGTTCTTCTAACAATTGCTGATCCGATGGACTCAACAAATGTTTGTATGGAATATTAAAATCTTTATTGGATAGTATGTTATTCATTTCTATAAAAATATTTTCAAAGATATGAAAAAAATATGATGATACAAATCATTTTTATTTGGTAATATATATCACCATGCATGGTTTCCAAATTCATAGTTTCATTAATATTTTTGTATAAAATAAATTCTTAAAAAAATACTTTCAACATGTAATTTATCAACTATTAACTTTCTATAAAAAAACATATTTCAACCAATTGCATAATTATATACTATATTAACCTAATTACTTAAAAGCTTTCAAAAAACACACACCTATGAATAACAAGAATGTATTAGCAATAGATGACTCCATGACAAACAATGTGTTATTAGAAGCTGTATTGAATAATCATCAATACTCTATGTATACTGCTTTAGATGCACAGGAAGCTTACAGAATTCTCAACGAAGTCCGGATAGATTTAATATTATTAGATCTTATAATGCCCGGAGTTAGTGGTGTTGAATTCTTAGAAGAAATAAAAAAACATGAAAACACCAAAAATATTCCGGTAATTGTTGTATCTGCTGTCACTGAAGAAAATATTCAAAATAAAGTATTAAAGGATGGGGCTGCATATTTCATGGATAAACCTGTAAACTTAAAAGCACTAATCAATAAAGTTGATGAATTAACAAGCGAAGCTATCGCGGGATAATTATTATTTCGTTTCTTCTTAAACCGATACAGACTATATTTTAAATCGCTTTATATATAGTATAATAAAAAAAAAGGTACTACTGCAATTTTTGTGGAAATAGTGTTTATTTTAGAATTCTGAATACTGAATACTCAGGATATGGCTTCCATAAAATATGCAGCAGAACCGAAAATAATAATATTTTTAATGGATTTGTCGAATTTTATTGTATTTTTGTAATTAACAGGATGTAATCCAAAAAAACCAATTTACCTTCTTTACAAAACAATGACAATTAACGAACTGCAGAATACAATTGTTCAAGAATTTGAAATGCTTGATTCCCGGAAGCATAAGTATCAGTATCTCATTGAACATGCTCACTATATGCAAGATACCAAGCTAAACACACCACACTCCAGCCACAAAATAATCGAAGAAAAAATTGATAAGGTCCGACTAACTGCATACCAGGTAAACGGAAGAATTATATATTCAGCCATTGCAGATAACAGTATGACCAAAGGTATTGTAGGGTTGTTGATCAGAATACTATCAAACAGGCGGCCTGAAGAAATTATCTGTGCTGACATTAATATATTAGACCGTCTAAAATTAAAAAACTCGATATCACCAAACAAATTAAATAAAATATTTTCTTTGTTAAGAATCATGAAATTTTCTGCCCTGGAATTAAAACAAAATGCAGAATATGTTACCACTAAAAGCAAAAAGATCACTTTCAATTAAACACAAAGCAAAAGAACTTGGTTTCTCTGACTGTGGAATCTCAATCATTTCAAGTTTAGATTATGAAACAGCTATTTACCAACAATGGTTAGATAGCGGCCAGCAGGGTAAAATGGAATACCTCAATAACCATATTCATAAACGAAAAGATCCTCGTTTATTATTAGACAGTGCAAAATCTATTATATCTGTTATATTAAATTACTACCCAAATCGCCTGTTACCGGATGATGTGCCAAAAATTGCCAAATACGCATATGGACAAGATTATCATAAAGTAATTAAAAAAAGATTAAATAAACTATTTGCATTTATCAATGAAGAAATCACTGAAACAAAAGGCAAAGTATTTGTTGATACAGGCCCTGTTATGGATAAAATATGGGCACAACGAGCAGGACTCGGTTGGATAGGAAAAAACAGCCTGCTTATTCATCCCGTTTTTGGATCATATATCTTGATCGGAGAAATAATAGTTGATCTAGAACTGGAAGGTGATGCCCCTGTTTTGGATCAATGTGGTGATTGTTCTCTTTGTATTGACGTCTGTCCAAACCAGGCAATCAATGACAATAAAACAATAAACGCTTCTAATTGCATATCTTACCACACAATAGAAAAAGGGCATTTGAGTCCCGGCTCTTCATGTGAAAAATATCACAACCAAATATTTGGATGTGATATTTGCCTTGATGTCTGTCCTTGGAACAACCATCCTGTTCCGAATGATGATGCTGAATTACAGCCAAATCCAGAATTATTTAACATGAAACGTGAAGACTGGATCCATTTAACAAAGAAAAAATATCATGAATTATTTAAAGGCACAGCAGTAAACCGCATAGGTTACGAAAAAATAATGGAACATATTCAGTATACTGATTTGGCCTGAAAAACTTAATTAGTGTTTATTCCATCATGTCCGCTAACTTCGTTACGCTTGCTCCAAAATTGCTCATTTACTTCAGTAAACTGCACTTTTTGTGGCTGCGCAAGCCTCGTTATCGAACATTATGATCCACTAATTAGAGTCAACGATTGTTACAATAACTTTCCGTTCCGGACGGGGGCCATCAAATTCACATAAAAAGATATTTTGCCATGTTGACAGGCCCATGCTTCCCTTAATAATTGGAATTGTTTCACCAGGTCCAATAATACCGGCTTTTAAATGTGCATCTCCATTATCATCCTGTGCATCATGCTGCCAAACACCACTGGGTATTATCTTTTTTAACAAATTAATAACATCTATTTGCACTGAATAATCCCAATTCTCCTGAATCATAATAGCTGCTGTTGCTCCCTGAACATAGACAGAAACAACCCCCTCCTGTATGTTCGATTGTTTAACTACATCATCAACCTGATTTGTTATATCATATAAACCATTATGTTTATCAGTAGATATTTGTATAAGCTGTTGCATTTTTTTATAAATTTGGATTTATTTTCTAAACAAAAATAACTAAATAATTGCAAAACTAACGCATGACACATAAAGAATATCACTGGAAAGCAAAAGATCATTTGCATTTATATGGCCAGGTATGGAAACCTGCAGCAACCCCAAAAGCAGTGGTTAATTATGTGCATGGTTTTGGATCTCATAGCAATAGAGCAAAATATTTATTCCAGGAACTGGTAAAACATAATATAGCAATCGTAACCCTTGATTATCGAGGCCATGGCAAATCTTCAGGAAAACGAGGATATGTAAAAACATATGATGATCTTTTATCTGACATCAAAACATTAATACAACATTCTAAAAAAATATTCCCCAAAACACCTTCTTTTTTATATGGTCACAGCCTCGGAGGAAACCTGTCAATCAATTACATATTACAAAAAAAGCATTCGATTAATGGTGTCATTGCAGCATCTCCCTGGATTAAGTTAACATATCCGCCCGGAAAGAAAAAAATCATTTCTGCAAAGATACTTTCAAAGATTTTTCCCCGTATAATCTTTAATGCGAATATCAATCCCAATATCCTCTCAAGGGACAAAACAATCCAGAATCATTATATGCATGATGAGCTGGTACATAACCGCATGTCACCAAAACTCTATTTTCAAATAGGACAAGCCGGAAAATATCTCCTGGTCAACAAACATAAAATTAATATCCCGGTACTTCTTATGCATGGAAATCATGATAAACTGACATCTCACAAAGCCACAAAAAACATGGCCAAAAACACCGGCCACAACACCATAATAAAAATTTGGGAAAATAATTATCATGAACTACATAATGAACCCAACAAAAAAGAAGTTATTGACTATGTTGTCAAATGGATTGATGATAAATTACAGTGTAACTAAACTCCTTATTCAATAAAATGAATAAACAATATTTCCGCACCATTATAGATATTGACTCAACCCTTCCAACGATTAATTACCTCAATAAATCATTGTTTATTGGTTCTTGTTTTACTGAGTTGATTGGACAACGTTTTACAGAATATAAATTTCAAACTGCAATTAACCCGCTTGGTGTTATGTACAATCCTGAATCTGTAAAAAACAGCCTTAAAATACTCATGTCCAACAAGCTGTTCAAAGAACAGGATTTGTTTTTTCATGACGAATTATGGAGGAGCCATTATCACGACACAGGCTTTTCTTTTCCTGAAAAGAACTTAACATTGAATAAGATCAATGACAGTATTGAAAAATCTTCTGTCTTATTAAAAGAAGCAGACTTTTTATTCATCACTCTTGGAACAGCATGGGTGTATAAACACAAAGAAAATGATATCATTGTATCAAACTGTCATAAATTGCCTTCCAATAAATTTGACCGGCTTTTCTTACCTCCTGATGCCATCGTAAACACATACACATCATTAATCAAGGACATTAAAAAATATAATGATAAAATAAATATTGTATTCAGCATCAGCCCTGTACGACATTTAAAAGACGGCGCAACAGCCAATCAACGAAGCAAATCATCATTGATTTTAGCAGTATACGAATTAACAAATATTTTGAATGATGTCTATTATTTTCCGGCATATGAAATTTTTATGGATGAATTAAGAGATTACAGATTTTATGATGTAGATATGGTACACCCTAACATGATTGCAACAGATTATATTTGGGAACGTTTCTCAGATGCTTTTTTCACGTTGCAAACCAGACAATTGATTGAACGTGTATCAAAGATCACTAAAGCACTAAAGCACAGGCCTATCCATCCTGACACAAAAAAACATAAATCCTTCTTACAAAACAACATCCGCCAAATAAGAGAACTTATGACAGAACATCCATACATTGACTTCCAGAAAGAATTATTTTTTTTAAACGATAAATTAACATAATTCGGTTATTTGATTTCAGTTCATTTATACAAAATATTTCAATTGGTAAACATATCCGTTAATAAAATGCCGGATGAGTGTTTTATTTGGAAAAAAAGTAATTATTTTTGCATTTAATCAATTTAATCAACGAAACTATTGACAGTCAATTTTGAGCTCATATTGGTATTCATTGTGCTCGGTTTTATATTATTTTCATTATATAAAAACCTGTTGGGTGCTTCATTTACCTTTATTATTGGTGTTACTGTATTGGGTATTTTCGGTGTATTAACTCCGGAAGAAATTTTACAAGGTTTTGGAAATAAACATATAGCTGTCATTATCATGCTGTTGTTATATAGTGATGTCCTGAGAAAAACAGGGGTCATAGAAGTCATATTTGATAAAGTTTTTCGAAATGTCAATTCAACAAGAGGATTTTTAACCCGGATGAGTTTTTTGGTTGGAAGTTTTTCGGCTTTCATGAACAACACCCCTATTGTAGCAGTCATGATGCCTTATATCAACAGCTGGTGCAACCTAAAAAAAATAGCTCCCTCAAAATTACTGATGCCTCTCTCTTTTGCAGCCATCTTAGGAGGTTGTGCCACGCTCATAGGCACATCAACCAACCTGGTCGTAAACGGACTAATTGAGGATCAAAATATCATTCCTGATTTAGAACCCCTCGGAATATTTGCCTGGGGATATGTTGGCCTTCCTATGTTTATTCTCGGTGGCTTGTACATGATCTTTTTTGGATACAAACTACTTCCGTCAAGAAGAGATATCTATGAAGATTTTTCAACACAGACAAGGCAATATGTTGTACAGGCACAGGTAAAAAACAAATCGCACCTGACCGGTAAAACCATTGCAGAAGCAGGCTTAAGAAACCTGTCGGGCTTGTATTTGGTTGAAATCATCAGAGAATCATATAAACTTCCTGCTGTATCCCCCGACGTAGTTCTTGAACGGGGAGACATCCTTGTTTTTGCCGGTGATACCAAAACCATTGCCGAGCTCATTGACTCCAATTCCGGCCTAAGCTTCACTGAAGTGGGTATGATGGCTAAAAGAAAACGCTCCGAAATACTTGAAATTGTAGTTTCTCCCAATTCATCCCTTATTAATAAAACCGTCAAAGAAAGTGATTTCAGGGCAAAATACGATGCAGCTGTCATTTCTGTTTATAGAAACGGCGAGCGAATTGCCGGTAAAATAGGTAATGTTGAGTTAAAAGCCGGCGATGTATTATTGCTTTTTGGAGGTCCGGACTTTCACAGCAGGGCTTCCAATTCACAAGATTTTTACTATATCTCGCAAGTAAAAAAATTCATAAAAATAGAACCTTACAAAACCACAATACTTTTAACCGGGCTCTTAGCTGCTATATTTCTTTCAGCATTTAACCTCATCCCTCTTTTCATCAGTCTGATCTTATTATTGATTGCTTCCATTGCAATGAAAGTAGCCGACCCCAAGTCAATACACAAAACCATTGATTACAACCTGGCAATTATTATTGTCATGGCACTTGCCCTTGGCATCGCCATGAAAAAATCTGGTGCAGCCGAATTAATGGCGAATTCATTCATCCACTTATTCGAGCCATTCGGGAAAGTGGGTCTTTTGGTAGGAATTTATATTATTACTGCTTTTCTGGCAGCCTATATTACCAATAAAGCAGCTGTAGCTATTTTATTTCCTATTGCATTAACCATTGCCAAAAATATGCAGTTAGACCCCATTCCTTTTATATTTGCAGTCAACTATGCTGCTGCTGCTACATTCATCACGCCAATAGGGTATCAAACAAACCTGATGGTTTATGGGCCGGGAAAATATACATTCAATGACTTTTTCAGGGTAGGGATGCCGCTTACAATTGTATATATGGTTGGAACCATTATCATATTAACGCTTGTATTTTTTTAAAACCTAATCATAAAATAATGTACCAGGAACAACTAATAACGGCAATTGAAGCTTCATTAAAAGCAGGAAAAGAGATTTTAGAAATTTATGAAAGAGACGATTTTGAAATTCAATTAAAAAACGACAAATCACCTCTTACCTATGCAGACAGGAAGTCAAATCAAACCATTGAATATTTATTGAAAGACTCCGGTACACCCATTTTAAGCGAAGAAGGCAAACTCATCAACTATGAAATTCGCAAAGAATGGAATACCTTCTGGCTTATTGACCCACTGGACGGAACAAAAGAATTCATCAAACGCAATGGTGAATTCACAGTGAACATAGCACTTATTCATCAAAACACCCCCGTCCTTGGTGTTATTTACATTCCAGTATTAAAAGCATTGTATTTTGCAACATTGGAACTGGGAGCATATAAAATCGAAAGCATTGATCATCAAGAGATTAACAAAAAACCAAGCCTTGATGCGCTTATTGATCGTGCTGATAAATTACCATACCCTTCATCTAACGACGAATTTACAGTGGTAGGAAGCCGTTCTCATCTTTCAGAAGAGACAAAAGAATTCACAGAAAAATTACAATCAAAATTTGGTGAAATTAATATTGTATCAAGTGGCAGTTCGTTAAAAATATGCCTTGTAGCCGAAGGAAAAGCCAACATCTACCCCCGGTTCTCTCCAACCATGGAATGGGATACAGGTGCCGGGCATGCGATTGCTCTTGCCGCCGGTTGTGAAGTAAAAGAGGCTGATGGAACAACCGATCTTCAATACAACAAAGAAAATCTCACCAATCCGTGGTTTATGGTAAAACCTAAAAATCTTGATGTGTCAGATATAATCCGTGTTTAAATTCAACCTTAATGTTGGCTTTACCACGCACGGAACAGGATTTACATTTAATGACAACGCTCTATATCTTCCCTCCCACCACACATACTTTCTTGATTTTTTTCATATCTCCATTCTCATGAAAGGCCGTAAAAAGGATAACATAAATACCCAGTCGCGCACGGCTTTCTTCATTTGTTAGTCCGTCCCAATACACTACACCCTGCCTGGACAACAACTCATTTTGAATGATGTTCCGTATTTTCCTGCCCGAAACATCAAAAACATCCACTGTCCCAACATATCCTGATTCATTCATTTGATAACGAATGGGAAGAACATCTCTGTAACCATCATTATCAGGAGAAAACACTTCATGTTCGAGAGTGAGTGTTTGATCTGTATCTTGTTCTTTACTAAACTGAGCATTCTCATACCCCGGAGTAGCCCAACCATTAGAATAAGATGAAGAATGCCAATTGGATAGATCATTTGTAGGATTGTCATAATGAATTCTTTCAAGAGATACACCTTCATAATTATCTAATAAAGAAAAATGCATGCTTTCATCGTATGCAAATTCGTCAATAATAAGGAGGTGCTTGTCGTGTATCACAATGCGTCCCATATCATTGTTAAATGCAGGCAAAACACTGATCTCTATAACCCTGTCCGGATGAGGCACATCATAACAAGTCAATAATATTTCTTTATCTGTAGTGATTGCCACATACTCTCCGGGCAAAAGCTGATGATGTGTTGTTGTGACCTGGCCAGAAGAAGTAATCTCATACGTTTCGTCATCTCTTGTAGCTATTCGCAAATCACTCAAGTCAATAGTTTGATCGGACCGGTTGTATAACTCAACAAAGTCAACGCAACCGGGTTCCGGGTTAAACAACACTTCATTAATCACTACATCAAAACTATCAGGTTGTTCAGGCAGCATAAAGACAAGTTCTACGGTAGATTCAGGAAGATTTCCTACACAATCTGTCAGGCCTTCAGGCATCATATTTAACGTATAATATTGATGTGGAGTAAAAGCATTGGCAAATGAGACCAAAAGTGTATTAAAATAAGGAGGCTCCAATACTACTTTGTTAATTGTTCCCGGATCAGGAGTAATGACCGGTTGAAACGATGTGCCCAGGGTAGTGCTATCCATTGGTTCATTAAAAAATAATCGTAACGAAGAATCATTGACTGCTGCGATGCGCTTAACAGCAGGTGGTGAAACATCCGGGTTATGTTTATATACAGAATTTAATGTTCCCGGAGTGCCTCCATCATAAGCTGTTGATGCTTCCCAATTTTTCATTCCACCGCATGGATTGTCGGGATCGTTTTGTTCAAGAGACCAACCTCCTTCAGATTTAACAGAATGTCCATACCATGTATCTTCAAAATCCATAAATGAAATCCTCGTATTCTGCGGATCTTTCAATGTAATCAATTCGCCCCTGTTGTTAATGTATGATGTGAATAGCCCAATTACATTATCGTATTGATTAAAATAATGCTCCTCTCCTTTTCTGCATATAATAATTAAATCATTAGCAGGGATGGTTACTTCCGGGAAAATACTCTTATCGGAACCAATCCATAACTGCCATCCCTCTAATTGAATATTGAAATGAGTATTATTCAATACCTCAATATATTCGGCATTGGGCAGGTTTACAGGAGGATCAGGATCTGCCATGACTTCATTGACAAGAATATCAAAAGGTTTTGGAATATAATAATGAAACGACATAGAATGTGTGTCAGCTATATTTCCTGATATATCTGAAATTCCATAAATTTGCAATGTCGGTGTGTCTCCATCCTGAAATGGCTCAGAGAATGATAGTTTTGCGGCATCAATGCCGGCCGTTGTAACTTCCACTGGTTGTTTACCGGTAGGCCGGATCATGTAAAAAGACGGGTTGGTCATGGAAGAATCTGTAACAGGTTCATTATAATTTATAAGGATACTGTTCGAATCAAGCACTTTAATGCTGGAAACCAGGGGGGGCAATGTATCAATAATGAATGTACCATCAATAAAAATGTCATCTACCCATAATTTCCTGTCCTGACTTGAAGAATACGAATAACAAACACCAAAGTAACTTCCTGGCATACAAGACGTATCATAACCTGAGCCCCTTAGCTTATAATCGCCTGCTAAATTAGTAGATGTATCTGCTTTGAGTTGCCATTGGCCTGCACAATGCATTATCTCAAAACATCCAGGTTTATCAGTGCCTACTTCTTCCTGCCAATTGATTGATGATGTAAGAATTTCTTTTATGTCTCCATCACTTTGCTTCCAGATTTTCACTGTGTCATCGTATGAGTCAAAATTCACTCCTGCAATATATCCATTGGCATTCCCTCCAGGTAACATGTATTTGCTTTCCTTGTCTGATAACAAAAAAACGCCCCAGTTATTCATGCTCGAAGGATTGTATCCATGTTTTATACAAAACCGCCATGATGTTGTATCATTTCCGGGTGTCAATTGATTCATAAAATATGAGATTTGATCTGTTCCGGATTCAGTATTATCAAAAGCATGTTGCAGAGAATAAATATCACGTAATGGATTCACTGAAGTCACTTCCCAGGTTGAATCAGCTGACGATGTCCATCCCTGTAAGCCTTGATTCTCAAAATCAATATTGATTTGTCCAAAACCAAATTGAATGAATATAAAAACAAATGGCAATATGCATGTAGCTTTCTTCATATAATTTATCTTTAGATAATTAGGATTAAAAATGATTTAAAATACACTTTTTTTAAGGTTTGCATTTCGTTATTCGATAAATAATTATCAATTTTGCACTTTAAAAATATCAATTGTTGTCTGAAACAACAAATTTTTGAATAAACTTAATATTTAAATAAAATGAAAGTTGCAGTTGTAGGCGTAACAGGTTTGGTGGGCAATGTGATGCTCAAAGTATTAGATGAATTTAATTTTCCCGTGTCAGAATTAATTCCTGTCGCGTCTCAGCGGTCTGTTGGGAAAAAAATCTCATTCAAAGAAAAAACGTATGAAGTAATTGGCATGCAGGAGGCCGTTGATATTGCACCGGATATTGCATTATTCAGCGCCGGAGGATCTGTATCCAAAGAATGGGCTCCTAAATTTGCAGAAAACGAAACAACAGTGGTTGACAATTCTTCTGCATGGAGAATGGACCCCGCTAAAAAACTTATTGTCCCGGAAATCAATGCACATGTATTGACCAAAGATGATAAAATTATTGCCAACCCCAATTGTTCCACTATTCAGATGGTGGCAGCGATTGCTCCTTTGCATAAACAATATAACATCAAACGAATTGTGGTGTCTACTTACCAATCCATCACCGGAACCGGAGTAAAAGCAGTACAACAGATGGAAAACGAACGGAATGGTGTTGAGGGTGAAAAAGAATATCCCTATGTGATTGATAAAAATTGCCTGCCGCATTGTGATTCGTTTACAGACAACGGATATACCAAAGAAGAAATGAAGCTGGTCAATGAAACCCGTAAAATATTAGACGATCAAACCATCCTGGTATCTCCGACTGCTGTGAGGATACCTGTTGTAGGCGGACATTCCGAGTCTGTTAATTTGGAATTTGAAAAAGAATTTAGTATTGAAGATATTCGAAAAATCCTTGAAAGCACTGAAGGTATTATTGTGCAGGATGATCCTGAAAACAATATTTATCCAATGTGCCGTTTTGCTGAAGGAAAAAACGAAGTATTTGTAGGCCGTATTCGCAGGGATGATTCGAGGGAGCATACTCTAAATATGTGGATTGTTGCTGACAACCTTAGAAAAGGCGCTGCAACCAATGCTGTTCAAATAGCTCAATATCTTGTTAAACAAAAACTAATATAAAAGATCATCATAAGGATACCTTTGGGTATGGATTTCTTTCGCTTTTTGATAGATCAGGTTCCTTAATTCCGAAAGGTTTTCTTTGGTTTTGGCTGATATGAAAATAGTATTTTCATTTTCAGCCATCCAGCTTTTTCTAAAATCATCCAATGTGAAATTTTCTTTGGTCTTGGGTGTCAGGTCATCTTCATCTTTTTTAGTATACCGGTATGCATCAATTTTATTAAAAACAAGATACATGGGTTTATCTCCGGATCCCAATTCATTCAATGTTTGATTCACTATTTCTATCTGGTGTTCAAATTCAGGATGTGAAATATCCACTACATGCAACAGCATATCGGATTCCCTTACTTCATCGAGTGTTGATTTAAATGACTCAATAAGATGATGTGGCAATTTCCTGATAAAACCAACTGTATCAGCCATTAAAAATGGAAGGTTTTCGATAACAACTTTTCTTACAGTCGTATCCAATGTGGCAAATAGTTTATTTTCAGAGAACACATTGGTTTTTGCCAACCGGTTGAGCAATGTAGATTTACCAGCATTGGTGTACCCAACCAGTGAAACACGCACTAATTTACCCCGGTTGCTGCGCTGTACTTGTTTTTGTTTATCAATTTTTTTTAATTGATCTTTTAGTTTGGTAATGCGGTCGCGTATGATCCTGCGGTCTGTTTCGATTTCCCGTTCACCGGGGCCTCTGAATCCGATGCCTCCTCTTTGCCGTTCGAGATGCGTCCACATGCGTGTTAAACGGGGTAAAAGATATTGGTATTGAGCAAGTTCTACCTGGGTTTTGGCATGTGCTGATTTGGCACGTTTTGCAAAAATATCCAGGATTAAATTAGTTCTGTCAAGAATGGGGCGTTCAAGCTCTTTTTCAATATTTCTTAACTGACTGGGAGTAAGCTCATCATCAAAAATCACCAATTCAATATCATGGGCGTCAATATATGCTTTTACTTCTGCAAGTTTACCGCTGCCAATAAATGTTCTTGGATTGGGTGCTTGGAGTTTTTGTACAAATGTCTTCTCAGTAAAAGCGCCTGCTGTTTCTGCTAAAAAAGCCAGTTCATTAAGGTATTCATCAACCTGGTGCATTGTTTGTTCATCAAAAACAACACCAACTAAAACGGTTTTTTGCCTGTTTACTTTATACTTTTTATTTTCTTTGATCATGATCCATCCACTTTATACAACTGCATTATATGATACTTTATACATTAAAAAAAGCTGTTGCCTGTCTTGAAGACAGACAACAGCTTACAATATTTTTTATTTAAATAAGTTCAATAAACACCTTAATCACTCAGTACAAAGCTGATAGGGAAGGTAAATTTAACACTAACCGCTTTCCCTCTCTGGCGGCCGGGTGTCCAATCGGGGGCATTTAGCACCACTTCTCTGGCTGCTTTATCTAATGAAGGATGTACTCCACGTATAACTTGTACATTAGTTATATCACCATTTTTATTAACAACAAATTGCACATACACTTTTCCTTCAATTCCATTATCCCTTGCTATCTGAGGGTAATCAACATTCATTTGGATATACTTCCTGAACGCTTCTTTCCCCTCACCCTGAAATTTGGGCATGTCTTCTACGATCACAAATACTTTGTCATCTTCAGCTTTTTCTTCTTCCATCGCAAATTGTGTAAAATCCACATCCTCATCTTCTTCAGCACTCGCATCTATATCCAGGTCGGTATCAACATCCACATCATTGTCAACAAGCACTAGTTCTTCAGTTACTTTAGGAGGTTCTGGTGGTTTGGGTGGTTCCGGGGGTTTTTGGCGGGTGATTGGCACACGCTCTGTACTGGCTTCCGCCTCTTCTGTCATAACAAATGCTTTATTTCCTTCGGGACGGCTGGCCCATTCAAATAAGATCAAAATGATTCCCAATGTTGCAATCATTCCGATTTCAAATAAGATACCACGTGACTTCTCCAGATCAGCTTTTGAATTTTTTTTCTTTTCCATGATATTGTTTTTGCTTTTTTTAGGACATAAAGATAATAAAATGAAACTTGAAAATAAAAAAATATATTGTTAAAAAACAGGTTAAATTTATAAACACTGTCAATTAGCTACCTTAAAATAAATAGGAAATACAAAAAGTTTTTCAGGAGGTGGCTGCCGGGTGTTTATCATGAGCTCAGTATCAAATTCAGGATTATTCATAATTATAATGTCCTTATTATCCCGGGGAGGACTCGACCATTCAAAAAGAATGAGTACAGCGGCCATTGTTGATATCAATCCGGACTGAAATAAAATACTGCGTTTGTTTTCCAGGTTTACTCTTTGATTTTTTTTTGTTTCCATAGCAGTAGATTTTAAGGGGTTGTATTTATAAAACGACAAAACATATAAAGAAAGTGTACTTTTTATACTAAACCTATAAAAATTGGTTCTACAATGAATTTAATGGTAATTTGCGATTTATTTATGGGGGTTGGAAAAATAGTTTATATG
>CAZJWE010000041.1:0-19932 GCA_964549265.1 uncultured Bacteroidales bacterium
ATTCCTCAAAACACAATGTATTTTAGTTTATCAACCATGGTTTAGAATAGAGCCTCAAAATTTAATTAATAGAAGTCCCCTGTACATTTAAAGTTATGCATCACCTGGCTTTGAGCTTCATTACACCTCAACTTCTTCCTTTATTAGATAAAAACTTCTTCCATCCATTTTTAGGCGGTTTTTCTTTATCAAAATAATCTTTGCCATAATGGTACCTGTATCCATACCCATACCCGTACCCATAGCCGTATCCATAGCCATAGCCATAATAATAGGTATATCCCATTGCACGGGCAATTTTAATATCATTCACCAGCAGGCTCATGTTTTGCATTTTTTTCTTTTTGTATAGGTCATTGATCAAATCCAATACATCTTTGGGAGAATATTTTTGGCGGACAATGAACATATTGGCATCACTGTATTCGCTTAATAACAATGCATCGGTGACCAAGGCCAAAGGAGACGTGTCCATGACGATAAAATCAAATTCCTGTTTAGCTTTTTCAAAAAAATCTGCCATCTTTTGCGTTTCAATCAATTCAGCGGGATTGGGAGGGACAGGCCCGGAATTGGCAATGTACAAATTCTTGATATTGGTTTCAAGGATGGTTTCTTCATATGTGTTTTTTCCGATCAAATAAGTGCTGATCCCCTGTTTGTTTTCTATATTAAATATTTTATTCAGATTGGGTTTGCGTAAATCCAATCCCATCAGTAACACTTTTTTCCCGGTCATGGACATGATGGCTGCCAGGTTGACTGCCACAAATGTTTTTCCTTCGCCACTCACAGTAGAAGTTACCAAAATAGTTTTCTGCTCCTTCTCCCTGAGCAAATATTGTAAATTTGTCCGCACATGCCTGAATGACTCAGCTAAAGATGATTTGGGGTTTTCATTTACTGGTATTTCTGATTTGGCAAAGCTATGCCCTAAAGACCCCAGTACCGGCACCAGACTATGTTGCTCAATATCTTCTTTCGTCATTATTCTGTGGTTGAAATAATCCCATAAGAAAATGACTAAGCCCGGCAATAACAGGCCCAATAAAAACCCGATCAAATAATTTGTGGATGGACTGCTTCCGATTTTTTTTACATTTTCTTTTCTTGCTTTATCCAAAATCCTGCTGTCTGCCACATTCGATGCTTTTTGGATGCCGGCTTCTGCCCGTTTTTCCAATAAAAAGGTGTAAAATTTATTGTTCAGGTCGTATTTGCGTTCTATATTCAATAACGAGCGTTCTTCAATGGGCAGGCGGTTGATGGTCTGTTGGACATCTTTGAGTTCTTCATTGATTTTGCTCATGGTGATACGGTTTCCGGAAAGACTGCTCTGCAAATGTTCAATAAGCTGCTCACGGATGACTAAAATTTGTTGATTGATTTGCCGGATCCCGGGATTATTGCCTTTGGCATTAAACATCAGGTCTTCTTTTTTTGCATAGAGTTCTTTTAATTTTCCTAGCAAGGAAATCAGCATTTGGTCTTTAATTTCCATCACAGAAGGGGCAATAATGTATTGAGGGTCATTTTTTTCTTTTAAATATTCCAACACATACTGAAGATAGCGTTTTTGAAGCTCCGCCTGTGTTTGCATAGAATGGTATTCCTGAAGTTTATTAAATGCCATTTCACCCTGCCTGCTCAAATTAATAATACCTTTATTTAAACGAAGGGTTAACATTTGCTGTTCTACCTTTCGCAACGAATCCAGTATTTCATCTATCTGATCATCAATAAACAGGATGGTGTTTTCTGCCTGCCTGTTTTTTATGTCTAACCCATATTCAATATATTCTTTGCAAATCTGATTTAAATATAATACCGGGCGGACGGGTGTGGGTTCGGTTATTTTTAATGTAATCACGGAACTCTCTTCCTGGCCTGGTTCCACTTGTAATCTTTCTTTATATTGTGATGCCAAAACATTATGAGGATGAAAGGTAAAACTGTAGCTGTTATGGCTAAATCTGTCATTGTTTAAATAAACCACAAAATGATAATCATTGTAATGGAAGGGTTGCCCAAAAGCTAATACCGTGTCTTTATTATCACTAAGATGTAATTTATATTTAAATTTTGAAATAAAATCAACATAAAATGTTTGGGTATTCTGGGGGTATTGATAACTGGTGTCCCACACTACCAGAATATCAGAATCTGTAAACTTAGGAACCTCTTTAACCCTTCCATGAGCCGTATACGAAACATTAAAATTCAGGTTTTGCAATGTCCTGGAGGCCATATCAAAAGATTTGATCTTGGCCACTTCATTCTGCACCATTTCTTTGTTCCGCATATAACGGAATGCCCTGAATTCACTCAGAATGCTTTGTTGTGCATCATTGTCTTCTAAAATAATAGTTGCTGTAGCCTGGTATTGTGGGTTGCTATAGCGGTTTACGAGGTATGCAATAACCAACCCCAATGTAACGGCCAATACAAACCAATACCAATTGCCCAGGATCATATAAACATATTTCCTGAAATTGATCTGGGATTCCTCCGGGAAATATTGGTTTGGGTTGTTTGTTATTTGTTCGTTTGTCATTGTCTTGATTGTTTGAAAGTAAAAAGAAGCTGAAAGCGGAAAGAGTTGAAAGTTAAAAGTTGAAAGTTGAAAGTGGGGTGTTGTGCTGCTTTTAGCTATTTTCAATCCACGCCCGTTTTGTTAGAAATTCCTTGCATTGCACGATGTTTTGTTCTAAATCATTTGTAGCATCCAAAATATCCGGTACTAATTCCTGGATGGCTTCCGGGATATATTCATGTGCTATTTGATTCCGCATATCCCTTATTTCAAGTAGTTGCCCGGCTGATAATATGATATTCAACTTATTGTATTCTAATGGCTTCCTGCATGGCAATATCTTTGAAAACATCCTCTGTATCGAATGTAAAATTCACAATATCAATTTTTTGCCATCCAAAAGACTGATAAAACGTAATTTTAAATTTTCGTATTATACTTTGTGGTATTTTATCTTTTGTCAGCCATAATATGTCAATATCCCCCCCTTTGGCGCCATCATTTACCCTGGAACCAAAAAGGTACACTTCCGAGCCGGGATCAATTTCTTTTAGTCCGGTTTGTATAAATGTTGATATGTCTTGGGTTAGTCGCATGAAAAGAGTTGAAAGTTGAAAGTTGAAAGTGGGGTTGTGGTATCAGTGGTGTGTTGTGCTGCTTTTTGTGATTTCAAAAATTTTAATAGAGTCTGTCCATAAAGTTAATTACTCAATAAATTCAATGCCAGCAAAATAGCAGACATCGCAGAAGTTACGGCACTAATCATAAAAATATAATCGGAAGTACGTTCCCTGAAAAGGGTTGTCCGTAAAGGCTCTACATAAATAATGTCATTGGGTAACACATAATATTGTTCTTTCTCAACAATGTTTTTATCAGTCAGGTCAATCCGAAATGTTTCTGAACCTTCTTTTGTGGGCCGGATGACCAGGATGTTTTCGCGGTTTCCATTATAGGTGATGTCTCCGGCATAAGATAAGGCTTCCATCACACTTACCCGTTCGTCTTGTATCAGTTTTGTGCCCGGGCTTTTGACTTCCCCGAGGACAGTAAACCTGAAATTCGCAAACCGCAATATGATCTGGGCATTTTTAAGGTATTGGTCTGCTTTTTTGGAAATGGTGTCTTTAGCCTGTTGAAGTGTCAGGTCAATGACTTTGACTTGATTGATTACAGGCAGGTTTACATACCCCGAATCATTAATCATGTACCCCGAATAATACATGCCTTCTTCACGCAATGTGTACGATTGATTTGAAGTACCTGAAAATACTGGATTAAACAGTTTATTGATGGTTTCATCCTGCGTTACAACGCGCACATAGAGAATATCTGAAGGTTGCAATTTATAATCAGGCTTTTGCATTCGGAATAAGCTGTCTGCTTGTTCTTTTTCTGCGATTCCCTGGAAATAGATGAGGCGCTTGTAAGAATTGCAGGAAGAAAAGACGAGCAGGAGAAGAGCATACAGGGATAATTGTTTGAATGTCATTTTAATAAAATTGGATTTTATAAATAGCTGTTATTCATTAGTCTCTTGATGTTTTGTGTGTTTTTCATACATGTTGTTGACGGCACCTGAGCGTTCAATAGCTTTTATTACAATGTCTTTTACATTTTGGTCTGCATGTTCAGCCTTCTCATAAAGTTGTTTGATTAACGTTTCCTGGTCTTTTATTTTATTTAAATGCGTTTGAATGGTTTGTTCTTTGAGTTTCAATTCCCCTTCATAATCTTTTTTCATCATGTCTTTTTCAAACTTATGCTGTTCGTTTAAAGTAGAAGATACCTGTAACTCTTTCTGTTTAACAGCTTCTTCAAGTTCTTTAGGAAATTTCTCAGCTTTAGCTCTTAATCCGGCCAATTCCTGCTCACTTTCTTTTATATTAGCTTCACGTTCCTGCATCTGCTTTTCAAAAGCTATCTGCTTTTCCTGTATCTCTTTTTCTTGTTTTGCAACTTTTTCTTTATACGCATCTTCTTCCTTCTTTCTTTTTAGAGCAACATTGTAATTGTATTCTTCCTCTTCGCGTTTTCGTTCTTTTTCTTTTCGTTCTTTTTCCTCTTTTAGGCTCTGTTGCATTTGGGCTTTTTCTTTTTCCCATTTTTCTTGTAATTCATGCATCTCCTTTTCAAATGATTCTTTCTTTTCTTTTTGTGCCTGAATCAATGCTGCCAATGAATCTGCTTCGGATTTTATTTGATAGGTATTGTGTAAATTTTCTTCTTCAATTTTAATTGCTTCCTGAATGTTTGACAGCTTTTTGTATTCATTGATCAATTTCTCTTCAACCTGATCTAAAGAATGCGTAATGGTGATTTTTAAATCTGCAATGCTCTTCATCAAGTCACCAGGAGCACATGAAGCCGCTTTGGTTAACAAGTCCTCTTGTTTTTTTGCTTGCTGGTTTTCAGAAGGAATGTCTTCTTTTTCTGTTGCTATTTTTTGCTTCAATTGATTGTATGCTTCCAGGATTTCTTTTTTGGTGTTGCTTTGGCTTATTTCTTGTCCCATGATAATAATTGATGTTTTTGTTTTAAATTTAATCCCTTTTTTACATGTCTTTTTAGGGTGCAGCTCCGCCAGGTCAGTCACAGTCGAATCTCTGTAACTAAATAATTATCAGCTTGTTTGGTAAGGTTTTTTTTCTTCCGTTTTTTTAGCAAAAAAACGTTTTCACAAACAAACTTTGTGTCAATTTTAAGGACATGCAAAAATATCTTATTTTTTCTAAAATACTAAAGGTTTTAAGTATTTTTTTAGGAATTATTTGATATCATTTGTGTGTCATGAACTTTTTCAACATCTATTAATGGGACATTCACCAGTAATCCCTGGTTAATCGTGTCCAACCGGATCAGGAGCTTGTGTTTTCCCCTGTATTCAACCATTTCACCAACAATACCACACAGACTGCCTGCTATAATTTGTATTTTCTCTCCAACCTTAAATTTTTCTTTGACTACGGTAATTTTCTTTTTGGAACTGATTAACATTTTTATCATTTCTATTTGTTCTTCCGGAATGGGGGCAAGGATACCGGAAAATTTCACAAAATGAAAAGCGCCTGTGAGTTGGACAACCTCTTGTTCCTGTTCAGGTTTCATGTAAACAAAAACATAGGAGGGAATCAGGGGTTCATAAACCCATTTTTTCCGGTCGCTCCATTGTTTTAAATTTTTTTGAAGAGGCAGGTATGTTTTAACATTTATATCTTTTAATTCCTCTACAATCTTTTTTTCTGCCCTGGGCTTTGTCCGGAGCGCATACCATTGCGTTGTATTTGTTCTGTTTATCTGCAAAATGAATGTTGAATTTACTGAGGTTGTTTATATTAAACCATTCATCCGGCATTATCGGTTATTGAAAAAACCGGATATAAATGCAAACCGTATGTTACACAAAAATTGTAACTATACAAAAGCATAGACTTGTATGTATTAACGGAAAACTATATCCTGAAATTATTTATCTGCGAATGGCCTTAAAAAAGGCTTCCCGAAAGCCCCTTCTTTTGCTTTCTGTTTTGTATACAAATTTCAGGCTTTATTGCTAAAGACCTGACAGGATTATAATATTGTCTTCAGTTTATCTTCAAGCGTTGATTTAGGAACTGCTCCTACTTGTTTATCAATAATTTCACCATTCTTTACAAAAATAACCGTAGGGATATTCCGGATCCCGAATTTAGATGTGACTTCCGGATTGTTATCCACGTCAATTTTGCCTACAACGATCTGATCTTTATAGTCTTCAGCTAATTCTTCAACTATTGGGCCAACCATTCTACACGGCCCGCACCATTCTGCCCAAAAGTCAATAATGACCGGTTTGTCTGATTTTTCTACAGTCTCTCCATAGTTAGCATCTGTTATCTCAATTGTCATAGTGAATAATATTTTATTTGATTATACAATAAATTTCAAAAGTAATTTGCACAAAAATATGTTAAATAGATTTTATAAACAAAAAAACGACTTAATTTAGTTTTTTATAAGTTTAATTTATAAGTTTTTTATTTATAAATCACTACTTTCTAATGAATTCCGTTCACTTTGCATACAATTTCAGGATTTGCATCCAAATACCTGATGAAATTTTGGGATATTTGGATCTTGCAGTTCCTAGACTTTCCGGTAATGCTGATATTTTCTTCCGTGTCATACACAATGAAGTTCAAAAAAGCATTTCCTTTCTGCTGGTCTGTAAATTGTTTGATTTCGTCAATGAAATGGCCGGACAACCGGTTCAACGGCACAGACAATGATACATTTTTCACCAGTTTTTCTTTCGCTTCTGCCAAAAGATCAATGTGTTTAATCACCAATTCGGGCTCACCTTTATCGCGCCCCCATTTTCTTTCCTGGACCTTAGCTTTGACCAACAACATATACCCTTTCATAAAATAATTTTTAAATTGAATATAGTCTTCAGAAAACAAAGCAATCCGGTATGTGTCTGTGTAATCTTCAATGGTTATAATGCCATAGGGCTTCCCGTTTTTGGTGGTCGCTTCTTTAGTGCCTGTGACGATTGCAGCAAATGTTAATTCTTTACCTTTTAATGCACCCAGATCGCTTGATAATGCAGCCAGATTGGTGGTGCAAAATGAATTGACCTCAAATTTATAATCATCCAGAGGATGGGCAGAAAGGTATATTCCCACCACTTCTTTTTCTTTGTTTAAGCGCATGATGTTATCCCATTCTGTGCCATCCATGACAGGGGGTTTGGCAATGGTAGAATAGTCTTCTCCTCCAAAAAGAGACTGTTGCGATACATTTTTGTCATTCTGAAATTTGTTTCCGTATTTAATCAAATTTTCTAAAAATGTAATGCCTTTTGTATCTTCTACAAAGAAGTGATGCCGGTCTATTCCTTCAAATCCATCAAATGCACCGGCATAAGCCAATGCTTCAATACTTTTTTTATTGACAGTTTGTAAGTTCACACGTTCAATGAAATCGAAAATATCTTTATAATGTCCGTTTAGGGTTCGTTCTTCAATGATTTTTTTCACTGCATTTTCTCCGACCCCTTTTATAGCCCCAATTCCAAAGCGGATGTTGCCGTCTTTGTTTACGGTGAATTTATAATTACTTTCATTCACGTCGGGCCCCAGCACAGAAATGCCCATTCTTCTGCATTCGTCCATGAACACAGTGATTTTTTTAATATCGTTTATATTCCGGCTGAGGACAGCAGCCATAAATTCCGAGGGATAATGCGCTTTCAGATACCCTGTTTGATAAGAGATGTATGCATAACATGTTGAATGGGATTTGTTAAAAGCATATTGGGCAAATGCTTCCCAGTCTTCCCAAACCTTGTTGACTATTTTTTCGTCGTATCCGTTTTCACTACATCCCTGGACAAATTTTTCTTTCATCTGGGCCATCAGCTTTTTCTTTTTTTTGCCCATCGCTTTTCGGAGCGAATCGGCCTGGCCTCCTGTGAAACCTGCCATAGATTGGGATAAAAGCATCACCTGTTCCTGATACACTGTAATTCCATAGGTCTCTTTCAGGTACTCTTCCATAACAGGGAGGTCATATTTTATTTCTTCTTTACCATATTTTCGTTTTATAAAAGAGGGGATATAATCCATAGGCCCTGGCCTGTACAACGCATTCATGGCAATCAAATCCTCGAACCGGTTGGGTTTTAGTTCTTTCAGGTATCGTTTCATTCCGTCAGACTCAAACTGAAACAATCCTGTTGTTTCACCCTTACTGTATAATTCAAACGTTGTTTGGTCATCAAGGGAGATATGGTCTATGTCAATTTCATCTCCTTTGGATTCTTTAATATTTACAATGGCATCTTTGATAATGGACAGGGTTTTAAGCCCTAAAAAATCCATTTTAAGCATTCCCACATCTTCAATATGGCTTCCGTCGTATTGGGTTACCAAGAGGTTGGTGTCTTTAACAGTACACAAAGGGATGTGTTCTACCAGATCATTTTTTCCAATGATCACTCCGCAGGCATGCAATCCGGTTTGCCGTACCGATCCTTCCAGCGTTTCTGCAAATTTAAGGGTTTTGCTTACCAATGGATTATCAGAATTTTTTGCAGACTTTAATTCATTGATCTCTTTATATGCTTGTTTTAATGTTGTGCCGGGTTTTTCGGGGACCAATTTAGCCAGTTTATCTGTCTCAGGCAATGAAAGTTTTAATACTCTTCCTACATCCCTGATGGCCATTCGCGCTGCCATAGTCCCAAATGTAATGATATGTGCTACCCGGTTTTCTCCATATTTATTTACCACATAGTCCAATACCTTTTCCCTGCCATCTTCGTCAAAGTCTATGTCAATATCGGGCATGGATATTCTGTCGGGATTTAAAAAACGTTCAAACAGCAAGTTGTATTTGAGGGGGTCAATGTCGGTAATATAATTACAAAAAGCTACAACAGAACCGGCGGCAGATCCTCTGCCCGGGCCCACAGATACTCCCTTTTCACGGGCAGCCTGTAAAAAGTCCCTGACAATCAAAAAATATCCGGGGAACCCCATTTTTTTTACGACCGATAATTCAAAATCGAGACGTTTTTTGATGTCTTCTGTTATTTCGCCATATCTGTCTTTGGCTCCTTCGTATGTCAAATGCTCTAAATAATGATTCTCATCCTCAAATTCATCAGGAAGAGGGAAAAACGGCATGATGGGATCACTGTCGAGTTCATATTCCTCTACCTTATCTGCTATTTCCATTGTATTGTCAACTACCTGGGGCATGTCAGAAAACAATTCCTTCATCTCTTCTGCTGTTTTGAAGTACTCCTGGCCCGTGTACATCATCCTGTCCTGATCTTCAACCTCTTTATTGGTATTCAGGCATATCAGAATATCATGTGCAGAAGCATCTTCTTTATTGATGAAGTGCACATCATTAGTGCCAATCAGTTTTACCTGATACGTTTCAGACCATTCTTTGAATTTTTTAATGACTTTTTCCTGGTTTTCAAGAATGTCTTGGTCAAAATCGGGATTTCTTGTCGGATGCCGCTGTATCTCAAGATAAAAATCATCTCCGAAAAGATGTTTGAAATATTGAATTAATTCTTCTCCTTTTTTTTCCTGTCCATTGATTACAGCCTGTGCTATTTCACCCCCAATGCATGCTGTTGAAACGATAAGCCCTTCTTTGTACTTTTCAAGTATCTCTTTGTCAATCCGTGGTTTATAATAATATCCGTCAATCCATGACAATGATATTAATTTTATAAGATTCTGATAACCTGTTTTGTTCTTGGCCAGTAGTACCAAATGGTATCCGCCCCTGTTTTCTTTGTCTTTCTGGTGTTTTTCGAGCCTGCTTTCATAAGCCACATAGGTTTCACATCCAATAATGGGTTTGATTTCCGCTTCTTTGGCGGCATTGTGGAATTCTTTCACCCCATACATATTCCCATGGTCTGTGATGGCAACAGAAGTCATATTACACTCTTTGGCTTTTTGCATCAACTTTTTAATATTCGATGCACCATCTAAAATAGAATATTGTGTATGTAAATGCAGGTGTGCATATCCGCTCATTGTGCCAGATTATTTGACGATAAAAAAATAAATCATAAAATATCTTGTAAAGATAATGAATTGATAAGTAGTAAATATGCAATGTTAAAAGATTGTTGAAAACTTGAGCGTGATAAAATGACAAAAGAAAACACAGAACATTCCCCTGAATTTTTTTTATAATTCACCATATTTGATTATATTTATAAATAAAAATATATTAAACCTATGGATATAAAAAAATTTTGGTACACTAAACTTATACTTTTACTCTTTTTTTCATTAACAGTAACAGCACAACAATCAGGAGAGCCTGTACCCGGAAGCGATTCAGCCGTCATGAAGGTGGTGGTGACTGATATGAATGATAATCCAAAAAAGGGAGAACAAGTGATATTTGTTGATACAGCATCCGGAAAGCAATATAAAGGGATTACCAATGAGCAGGGGGAGTTTTCTTTGAAATTGCCCGGACCGGGAACTTACCAAACAAAAATAAAAGCATTTGGGGCCGGTCAGGAATATAAAGTTGTTTCGATCCCTCCCCTAAAACCAAACCAATATTATGGAGTGTATGAATTTTATATAAAATTCAGCTTTCCCAAAACCTACACTCTTGACCGGGTTTATTTTGATGTAAATAAAGCCACATTAAGGGAAGAATCATATAATGAGTTGAATGAACTGGTGGAATATTTAAAAAGGAAACCCGATACTCGTATTGAAATAGCCGGGCATACCGATAATACAGGGACAGAAGAAGATAATATGGCACTTTCCAGGAGGAGAGCACAACGTGTACGCCAGTATTTAATCGAAAAAGGGATTGATGAAGACCGTGTTATTGCAAAAGGATATGGAGAATCAATGCCCATTGCTACCAATGAAACAAAAGAAGGACGACAACAAAACCGGCGGACCGAAGTGCATATATTAAGTGAATAAAGATTCCCTGGAATATTTTTGTTCTAATTTAAATACACATGGTAGATAAATTTAGGTTCTACCACGAATTTAATGGTAACTTGCAATTTGTTTATATATAGTTGATATTATGTTTTAAAAACATTATGTTTGTGTTACATAATTTATTGCAATGAAGTTTGTAAACAGAATAAAAGAAATAAGCATATTATCAAAAGCTCTTTCAGCAGAACAGAGTCAAATTGTTATTTTATATGGCAGAAGAAGGCTCGGGAAAACTCGTTTATTGCAGCAGTTAAAGAAAGAAGGTGATATTTATTTTATTGCAGATCAGAGAGACACCCCGCTTCAAGTCAATGCATTGGCAAATGCTGTATCCGGTCATATCCCGGGGTTCGAACGGGTAAATTATCCTGACTGGGATAGCCTTATAACTACACTTAAACAAAGAATATCCAAAAAGATATCAATCTTTCTTGATGAATTTCCATATTTAGTGAAAAATTCACCTGAGTTGCCAAGTGTTTTGCAAAAACATACCGATGAACCCGGGGGCCTTCCTTTTCATCTTGTTCTATGTGGTTCTTCGCAAAGGATGATGCAACATTTGGTGATTGATTATTCCTCTCCTTTATATGGACGGGCCAATCAAATCATTAAGATAACCCCTATGAACGTATATTGGTTAAAGCATATTCTGCAGTGCAACTCCAGACAAGCCGTAGAGGAATACAGTGTTTTAGGGGGAATACCGAGATACTGGGAGCTAAGGATCAATGAAAATTCATTAAAGGACACCATTATAAATAATATTTTTGACAAACATGGGATACTACATGAAGAACCATTCAGGCTTTTTCTGGATGACACACGTGATACTGTCCAATTATTTACGTTGATATCAATAGTTGCATCGGGTTCCAGGAGGTTATCTGAGATTGCTTCAAAAACAGGCAAACCTGCAACATCTCTTACCAGGCCCTTGCAAAAACTAATTGATTTGGGCTATTTAACACGTGAGCTACCTTATGGAATGTCTAATCGAACAACTAAAAGAACGTTATATAAAATAGCAGACCCTTTTATTCATTTTTATTTTAGTTATGTTGTTCCCTATAAAACATCATTAGAATTTGGATATGCAGAAAAAATATATGACGAAGTAGCAGAAAAAATTTTTACAGAATATTGCTCTTTTACCTGGGAAAATATTTGTAGAGCATCAACTCCTGCTTTATTTCCTGACAAAGCCTTTCAGACAGGACAAAGATGGTGGGGTAAAGATATCTATAATAAAGATTCGGAGATTGATATTGTTTCTTCTTCTATTGACAATACAGCAATAATTATTGGAGAAGCAAAATGGTCAAATAATATCAATATTCAATCTGTTCGTAACAAGTTAATACAAAAATCCAAATCACTCCCGTTTACAACCGGTAAAAAAATCTATAAGGTGTTATTTTTAAAGGAAAAACCGGATTATAGCCCTGACGATATTTTTATTTTTACACCTGATGATGTTGTAGATGCCTGTAAATAAAATTGTGAAAATGTTCTATAAAACATATCAATACAAGGTTTTACTGCATATTTAGTGGAAGCCATATCCTGAGTATTCAGAATTTAGAATCGCTTCATAATAGGCTTCAATTAGTTTACTCACTTATTTTGTATACCGACAAAACTAATTGATGTGATTTCTGCCATACATTTAAATCCGTAAAGCTTTTCGACTTTTTATTATTTATTTTTTAATGGTCATATGGAGCTCCTCGCCATGAGTTTCATTTATTGACTTTGTCTAAACCAAATAGCTTCTTGATAATCATGCTCGTGTGTGTCAAAAAAAATTGTCATGGCTTGATTTATATTCTTTTTTCTTGTCTTCTAAATTCTGAATTCTAATAAAATAAATTTTATTTCCACAAAAATTGCAGTAGGTCCATATTTTTTATTATATTTGTGCCACAAATTTTCAAATAATAACACGATGGCCATAAAACGATTCGGAGTATCGCTCGAAGAAGAGGTATTGACAGACCTTGACAGGTTTGTTGACATGCACCAGTATCCCAACAGGTCACAGGCCATCCGCGCATTGATCAAAAACAACAAAGTAGAAGATGAGTGGAAAGGGAATGAAGAAGTGGCCGGTGCCATTACCCTTTTGTTCGACCATCATAAACGCGACCTGGCCAATAAATCCACCAGCACCCAACATCATTACCATCACTTGATTTTATCTGTGCAACATGTACACCTGAACCATGACAATTGTCTTGAAACACTGGTTGTAAAAGGAAAAGCCAAACAACTCCAGGAACTGGCCGATAAACTGATTGGCATGAAAGGCGTAAAACATGGCAAGTTGGTGATGACAGCTGCTGAATAAAAAATTTTTATGCATAGAGTAACACGAAAATTTTATTTGTAACACAAAATAATTAGATAATGAAGAAAAAAATACTGACTTTAGGATGTTTTGTAGCCTTATCAGGCTTTTTGTATTCAGCAGACAAGCTGAATGTATCAGACAGTGTAAAAATTGACGAGATAGTGGTAACAGCCACCAAGACCAAACGGAGTTTAAATGAAATACCGGTTAAAGCATCTGTCATCCAGGCCAGCGAAATTCAATCACTGCCTTCTATGCAGGTAGATGATGTGCTGCAATACATCACCGGTTTAAATGTACGGCGTACTTCCGGAATATTTAGTATGCGTCCTTCTGTTACGCTTAGGGGCCTTTCCGGCGATGAACAATCCCGTACACTTGTTTTGATGAATGGTGTCCCCATCAATACATCAGATGAAGGGGGTGTGAACTGGAACAGGATAAATGCTTTTGACATAGAACGGGTAGAAACATTTAAAGGACCCGGCTCGTCATTATATGGCAACAATGCCATGGGAGGTGTTATCAACATTATTACAAAAAAACCTCAAAAACCCCAGGAAATATATGGTGGTTTGTCTTATGGTACCTTCAACACTATACGTCAGGATTTAAATGTCCGCCTGCGAACAGATGAAGGATACTACGGGACAATATCACAATTTTATTTGCAGAGCGACGGGTATAATGATGTTCTTAAAAAAGACCTTACGCAATATAACATTCCCCTCTCCTTAAATGAAATCGGGGTCTCTGCACGAGCCGGATTTGACGGAAGCCAATGGCTGAATTGGGAATTACAATACGATATATTCAGGGATAAACGCGGCGAAGGATACCAGATTTATACACCTGACGGCATATACAGAAATTTTAACACCAATTTTTTGCGTGGCCGTTTACAAGGTGGCAAAGACCGGTTTCAATATGATTTGAATGTTTATTATCAGCTTGAACATTATTATGATGTAAATGAACAATTTCGTGACGGGTATTTACGATATGATGTAAGTTCATACAGAGAGGATTTGGGGGGTATTTTAAATTCGTCCATGGAAATAACAAACAACAATACACTAACAGGAGGGCTGGAATTTAAAACAGGAAGCATAGAGGGGGGGGACTACTACCAGACAGACCCTGATACGGTAATGAATGCCGGGAAAACCCAAACAATGGCTGTTTATGTACAGGATGAACACGCTTTGATGGACAACAAAATAAGAATCATTGGCGGGTTGCGGTTTGACCATGTCCGTTCTTTTGACGGCAATTATTATTCAACTATTCCATTAATAAAAGCTCCCGAATTAAAAAACAACACCTGGACAGAATTGTCGCCCCGCTTGGGTGCCCGGTTTAATTTTATCGAAGAAGTCAGCGCATACATATCTTATGCTCATGGATTCAGGGCCTCAATACTCGATGACCTTACCCGGACAGGCTGGATGTGGGTTGGATATAAAGAAGCAAACCCGCAACTTGGCCCCGAATCAATGGATAATTATGAGGCAGGATTGGATTTTCATCCTTTCGCTGATTTTAAAATATCACCCTCAGTATATTATGCAAAAGGAGATGATTTTTTATATTATGTGGAAACAGGCAAGAAAATATTTGGCAGATATATGGTTTACAGGCGCGAAAATGTAACCGGTGTAAACATGCGGGGAGCTGAAGTGGATATAGAATATAAATTTCTTAATAATTTGAAAATGAGAGCCGGGTATACCTTTAATGAATCGAAAATTGATGAATTTAAGGAAAAGCCTGAATTGGAAGGAAAGTATTTAAAATATGTCCCCATGCATAGGGTGAATGCAATAATCATATGGAACAACAAGTATATTAATACAAGTGTTACAGGATTGTATAAAGGCAAACAATTTGCAAATGATGATAATTCAGAAAAGATAAAACCTTATTTTACATTCAATATGCACTTTTCAAAGACATTGTTCGAGAAATATATGGTGTCTCTTGAAGTTCATGACCTGTTGGATAATCAGCACTTAGAAACCATCAATTCAATTTCTCCCGGGAGAAGGATTGTTGGCCGGGTTGCATTTCGTTTTTAACAAATATTGATATGCGAAAAAACATCTTTTTTTCATTTATACTTTATACAATAGTCACTGTGTACATCTTTCTCACCGGATGTTCGCAACCTCAGCATAAAACTGCTGAACGCACGGTACAGGATATGCTGGGACGCTCCGTACATGTTCCTGATACCATTCGCAACGTAGTTGGTTTAAGGGCAGGCGCACTGCGTTTGTTAGTCTATATGGATGCAGCAAACTTAATATCCGGGATTGAAGATATCGAAAAACAGTACAAACGGCCTTACAATATGGCCCATCCGGAGTTTGATACATTGCCGGTAATAGGCCCTGCAATGGGCGGAGACCCGGAAATGATTGCCATGAATAATCCCGATGTGTTATTTTTAACTTATACAACACGTTCTGATGCCGATGAGCTACAGAGAATAACCGGCATCCCTGTAGTAGCTCTTAAATGTGGTAATTTGAGGGAAAAACGTGATACATTATATAAGTCACTCAGGCTGATCGGGAATGTTTTACATAAAGAAAGACGGGCAAATACGCTTATTTCTTTCATACATCACCAAATCACACAGTTGAAAACCCGTTCCATGCATCACCAGGGCGCGAAGCCCACCGTATATATTGGTGGTGTTGCCTATAGCGGATCACATGGAATCACTTCAACCGAACCTTTTTATGCACCTTTTGGCTTTTTGGAAGCCCGCAATGTTGCATCGGGCATAAACAACAAACTGATATCACCCATTAAAGGGACTTACATAGATGTGGAACAGCTTATTGAATGGGATCCAAATTATATATTTATTGATGTATCGGGACTTGAACTCATAACACCGGAAATAAAAAATGGATCGCCCCTTTCCTCCGTGTTAAGCGCTTTAAAAAACGGACACGTATACACCGTCATGCCCTACAATTCGTATGCAACAAATTATGAAATTGTATTGGCCAATGCATGGTTTATCGGGAAAACCATTTATCCTGATGCTTTTAAAAACATAGATATAAAACAAAAAACCGGAATGATTTATCGTACCTTTGCAGGTAAAAATATATTGAATCAATTGTTACATCAATATGGGAAAAACAGGAAATTATGAATCTGGACAACCAACTCCAAAAACATAATATTAAAAAAATACTGGCCATATTAATTGCCCTGGCCGTTTTGGTATTTTTGATGATAAGCGGAGCTGCCCTGGGAAGTTCTTCATTGAGCATCCATGAAGTAGTGAATACATTATTTGGGAAAGGCACGGAACTATCCAATCAAGTGGTACTAAATATTCGTTTTCCCAGGGTTATTGCTGCTGTTTTGGGTGGTTTAGCGCTTTCTGCTTCAGGATCAGCGATTCAAACGGTCATCCGTAACCCCCTGGGCTCTCCTTATACGTTAGGATTTAGCGCTGCCGCGGCTTTTGGCGCTGCACTCATCATTGTGATCATTGGAGCAGGAACCTTAACAAATGTACAACATAAACCCTATATCATTACTATTTCTGCATTTATATTCAGCATGTTATGCGCATTGCTCATCACCGGTTTTGCCAGATGGAAAGGTACTGCACCCGTAACATTGGTGATGGCCGGCATTATTTTAACCTCTCTGTTTAGCTCAGCAACGTCGTTGCTTCAATATGTTTCCAGCGAAACCGAATTGGCGTCTATCGTCTCATGGATGTTTGGCGACCTGGGAAAAGCAACATGGAATAAATGTATGATCCAGCTATTACTAACAATTCCACCTTACCTCTTTTTTATATACAATGCATGGAATTACAATGCATTGAATGCAGGAGACGAATCGGCTTCGAGCTTAGGAATAAAAGTTAATAAGTTACGTTTGTTCACTGTACTGCTGGCTGCACTTTGTGCATCTGTAACAGTCGCATTTTATGGCATCATTGCCTTTGTGGGCCTGGTTGTTCCTCATATTACCCGATGGCTGATTGGAAATAACGAACAATTTGTTATTTTCGCTTCCGGAATTATCGGTGCAATTTTTTTACTTTTATCAGATATTGCAGCCCGCACCATTGCAGCTCCCATTGTTATTCCGGTTGGCATCATCACTTCATTTATCGGTGCCCCTTTTTTCCTGATCTTATTGATTCGCAGAACCAAAAAAGCATTTTATTAAAACTATGAACATAAAATACCAAGACATCGTATTCCGCTATAACGGGAAAGACATATTGAAAGAAATATCGGGGTCGTTTGAATCCGGGAAAATACATGCTATTGTGGGCCCGAATGGATCCGGCAAAAGCACCTTGTTAAAGTGCCTCGACGGCATTTTAAAACCCAGGAAAGGGAGTGTTTATCTGAATAATACCGCGCTTGAAGATACAAAACCAGAAGACGTGGCGAAATCAATCGGCTATGCACAGCAAAATTTTAATCCTGTGTATGCTTCGAGTGTTTACAATACTGTATTGTTGGGCAGAAAACCCTACATGAACTGGAGGCCAAGTCATCAGGATAAAAAAATTACTGAAAAAGTTTTGAATGATTTTAATCTGCAGGAGTTTGCATTCAGAAATTTTGACCGCTTAAGCGGTGGTGAAAAACAGCGGATCCATATTGCCAGGGCAATGGCCCAGGAACCCCAGGTGCTATTATTGGATGAACCCACCTCTAATTTAGATTTAAAGCATCAAATAGAAATTATGCATCTGCTTAAAAAGGTTGCGGATGAAGGAATTACAGTCATTATTGCCATTCATGATTTGAATTTGGCAGTCAGGTTTGCTGAAATGTTTACCTTGATCAAGAATGGTAAAATCATTCATCATGGTAATATTGATGTCATCACTGAGAAAAATCTGGAGATGCTATATGATGTACCGATTGAAAAAGTGATCAAAGAAAATAAAGTCTATTTTGTTCCCGGAATGAATTAAAAAATAGGTTCTACCACGAATTTAATGGTAATTTGCGATTTATTTATATATAGTTGAACCGAGCCATGACATTTTTTTTGACACACTATTTATCCCGTATTTTAATCGGGGCGAGCATGATTATTAAGAAGCTACTTGGTTTACACAAAGTCAATAGATTAAACTCATGGCGAGCTCCATATGACCTTTAAAAATCAAATTATAAACATATGAATAATTTAGAAATAGGTGTAATACAAAATGATGTGGAAAGCCCTGAAAAGATTCGGAACACCTCCAATAAAACAAGTACAATCATCATCAAATCAGAATATTTGGATGGGTTTAAAGGCATAGAAGGATTTGTGTTTTTAGATATTGTATTTTATTTTCATCTATCGCAAGACTATCAGCTGATCACAAACAATCATACAGGAGAAACAAGAGGTGTGTTTGCGACCCGGAGTCCTAACCGGCCAAACAGCATAGGTGTTACCACTGTAAGGATGATAAAAATAGAAGGGAATAGACTTTTTGTATCTGGTCTTGATGCAGTTAACGGAACCCCGGTACTTGATATTAAACCCTGTGACAATAGTATTTTTGAAGACAAAGAGAATAATGACCTGGCCACAGTAACGCGTTTAAAATCCAACCCCCGTGCCGATATTATAAAACACATAAAAAATCAAAATACCGAACGCTTATTGCTTGATGCCGGGCGCATTCACGGTCATTTTTGTCCCGGTTTGGCAATGGGTGTGATGGCTGCTGTAAAGGCCTCTCAGTCAATAAGTGAAATGTCAGATGGGATGGAAGATGTGATTGCCATCACTGAAACCAACAATTGTTTTTCAGACGGGGTGCAGTATGTAACAGGTTGCACATTTGGAAATAATGCATTGATATATAAAGATATTGGCAAAACAGCTTTTACGTTGGCTACACGCAATGGAAATGCTGTTCGCATTTGTTCAAAACATGAGTCAAGAACCTTGATAAACCATGCATTTCCAGATTTTGAAGATCTTTACCAACAGGTTGTGACTGAGCAAAACCATGATGAAAAACTAAAAACTGAATTTAAAAAAGCAGGCATTCAACGATCGTTTGGTACACTGGGAATTCCGGTTGATGATTTGTTTACCATATCCCATGAAAAGGTTGATATTCCTGAATATGCTTCAATACACAATAGTTTTGTATGTGATCAATGTGGCGAAAGTGTGATGGGGTCCAGAATATTAAAAAAGGGGTCAAAACATTATTGCTATGTGTGTGCCAATCATAACTATAATAGTTTAAGTGGAAATGGTATTAGTGCTTCTTAATAAAAATCCTTTTTAATGCAAACAGGAGCTATTATATTTATTGCATCTGTTTTTTCAGTGGTTACGCTTATCACAATGGTAGCTATTGTGTTGCTTTTAACATATGGAGTAAAGAAATTGCCCGGCACGGGTTTAGAGCGGTACACGTATGCCATTGCAGGCGCTATTGTCATGTTCAGCGGGTTGGCAATATTGTTTTTGGGTATATAAATTTGGTTCTACCACGAATTTAATGGTAATTTGCGATTTATTTATGGGGGTTGGAA
>CAZJWE010000042.1:0-19929 GCA_964549265.1 uncultured Bacteroidales bacterium
TCTTAATAATCATGCTCGTGTGTGTCAAAAAAAATGTCATGGCTCGGTTCAACTATATATAAACAAATTGCAAGTTACCATTAAATTCGTGGTAGAACCAAATAAATTAATCAAATCGTTTAATATTCACTGCTTTGGTTAATGACTAATAAAGGTTGGAATTCAAAGCTTTTATATCGGGGCCTTAACCGTTCCGTATCATAATATTTTTTAACATTGACACATTTTTTTTGATTGACGACAACTTCAAGTGGTGCATTATCATACCTTCCTGACTTAACAATGATCAGGCGTCCATGAATGCCTTTCAGGATGAGCTCCAGGGCAAGGTTTCCAAAAGCCATCGGGACGATGGAATCTATGGTGTCCGGGTCTCCTCCCCGCACCAGGTATCCCAGTTTTTGGTTAATTATGCTTATTTGTTTCCCATTGTTATATTTGGGAGCCAATTCTTTAATTTTTAAAGATATTTCATCACCTATTCCCCCGATTTTGGGATTTACATAATCATTATTCCCTTTAGGGTCCTTATATTTATGATGCCCTGTGCCTTTGTATTTTGCCCCTTCTGACACTAAAGCCACAGAATACTTACTGGGATTGTCATGCCAGTCTTCGATAAGAAGCTGTGTTAATTTGTCAATTTCAAATTCATATTCCGGTATTACACAACGATTTGCTGCACCTGCCAGGGTTGGCAGCATTGCTGTAAACCCGGTGTAACGGCCAAATACTTCAACAATCATAAGCCGTTCATGCGAGCCGGCAGATGTCCGGATCAGGTTGATCATATTGATTGTACGGGTTACACAGGTGCTGAATCCTATACAATAATCAGTTCCTGCAACATCATTATCCATTGTTTTGGGAATACCTATGACTTTAATGCCTTTTTCGAACAGTTTAACACTATAAGATAGTGTATCGTCACCGCCGATTGGGATCAGATAATCAATGCCCAAAAATTCTAAATTTTTAATTACTTCTTCTGTCAGATCATTGTATTCTTTATTGTATTTTTTTGATAGATGGTCTGGAACATTTTCTTTTTTGACTTTACCGGGATGCGTTCTTGAAGTATGTAAAAAAGTACCGCCTGTTCGTGCCGCCCTGTTTACGATTTCTTTTGTAAGGTACTGAAAGTTATTGCTATTATCTTCTTTCTTATCCCTTATCATATCTGTTAAACCGGCCCATCCTCTCCGGATGCCTATTACATCAAATCCTTCACGGATGGCTCTTACTGTAATTGCACGTATTCCCGGATTCAGCCCCGGCACATCGCCTCCTCCTGTCAGAATACCTATAGTACCTCGCTTCGTCATAAGTATATAATTTACTGAAAAAATAATACAATAAAATTAACAATTTTATTCATAATATTATACTATAATGTAAAAAAAAAGACACCTGGTAGTGTTCTGTTTTAAAAATTGAAATCGAAAAGGTGTTATTTTTTTGCAGAACGGCTATCTTTTTTTAAATCTTCTGTTTTCGGGACACCTTCTATCTTATTATCTATTCTTAATGCTTTAACCAGGCTGAAGCATGCTAACACCACCAGAATACTTTGCGGCAATCCGGCAGAGATAGATGCTGTACGCAATGCATCAAGGCCTCCTGCTGCTAATAAGACGGCTGCTGCTGCTCCCTCTGAAAACCCCCAAAACACTCTTTGCAGTGCCGGAGGATTGGGGTGGCCTCCTGAGGTTACCATATCATCTACAAGCGAACCTGAATCGGAAGAAGTAATGAAAAAGATAATAACCAACAACAATCCAACCCATTGTGTAATGGTTGATAATGGAAGATTTACGAGTAATGCATTGAGGGACATGGCAACATTTTCATTCACCACTTCTGCAATGCCTCCATTTCCATATAATTCGATATTCATAGCAGTACCACCGAATACCGAAAACCAAAAAAAGGTAACAATGGTAGGAATTAAAAACACATATAATACAAACTCACGGATTGTTCTTCCCTTGGAAATTCTTGCAACAAAAATTCCTACAAAGGGACACCATGAAATCCACCATCCCCAATAAAACAGCGTCCAATCACCCTGCCATGAATTACCTTTCCTCAGGTCAACCCAAAGGCTGGTATCTACAATATGTTGAACATAGTCACCAAATGTGGTGGTAAATATTTTAAGTTGATATAGTGTAGGGCCGGCAAAAAACACAAACAATAATAATGCAAACATGATTACAATATTGGTTATGCTAAGATATTTAATTCCTCTTCCTACACCGGATACTGTAGAAATTGTAGCGACCAGTGTAATGATGACAATGATGGTAATCTGGTTAGTCTCATTGAATGACATCCCAACCAATTCCTGAAATCCCGAATTTATTTGCATGGCTCCAAGTCCAAGGGAAGTAGCTACACCAAGCAATGTCCCGACGGTACAAAAAGCATCTGTAACATGGCCAATCCATCCTTTATAGCGTTCGCCAATAATCGGGTAAAGCAATGAGCGGGGTGCCAATGGCAGTTTATGCCGGAAATGAAAATAAGCAATTCCCAATCCAAAAATGATATAAATAGCCCAGGGATGAAAACCCCAGTGAAAAAAAGAAAACCGCATGCCTTCTTTCAATGCATGTAAGGTGTGTGGGTCGGCAGTAGGCGGATTATCATAATGCATAATGGGTTCGGCAACACCCCAAAAAACCAATCCCATGCCCATTCCGGCAGCGAAGAGCATGGTAAACCAGGCAAACCGGCTGAATTCTGGTTTAGAATCAGTGCCTCCTAGCCTGATTTTGCCATAAGGACTAAAATAGAGCCATATAACGAAAAAGAAGAAAAAAGAAACAATCAGCACGTAATACCATCCAAAATGTGTTGTAATAAAATCAAGAGTTGCAGAAAAAACTCTATTGGCCAACTCTGTCCAATTACCTCCAAAAATAATAAGGGCTAAAACAAATCCTCCTGCTCCAAAAAAAACAGGAGGATTTATCATGGTGAACCAATGTTTGAAAAAGCCTTTTATTTTGTGAATTGTTTGATAAAACATACACCTACATGGTTTCTTCTTTATTTGAATTATTTATAAATTGTTTCATTCCGGTTGGCTCCAACTGAAATAATGGTAATGGGTACATTCGTTTCGTTTTCTATAAATTGAATGTATGCTTTGAGTGCATCCGGCAACTCATCAAATGTACTGCTACCGGATATATCTGTTTTCCATCCTTGAAATTCTTTATAGACAGGTTTTACCTCTTTTCCCAAATCGAAAGGTATTTCTCCGGTTTGTATCCCGTCAATTTCATATGCTGTAGCTACTTTAATGGTTTCAAATCCGTTCAACACATCGGCTTTGGTCAAGATGAGTTGTGTTACGCCATTCAGCATAACAGCATATTTAAGTGCTACCAGGTCGAGCCATCCACAGCGTCTTGGCCTGCCGGTTGTTGCTCCATATTCTTTCCCGGTATCTCTTAATTGGCCTCCATCATGGTCATTCAATTCGGTCGGGAAAGGGCCGCTGCCAACACGTGTACAGTATGCTTTAAAAATCCCGAACACTTCTCCAATTTTATTTGGCGCAATACCAAGTCCTTTGCATGCTCCGGAAGATATGGTATTGGAAGATGTTACAAACGGATATGAACCATAGTCAACATCCAGCATTGTTCCTTGTGCTCCTTCTGCCAGTATAGACTTGCCTTCTGATATCCGGGTGTTGATGACATATTCAGTGTTTACAATTGCAAATGATTTGAGCAATTCCACAGCATCAAACCATTTTTTTTCAGCCTCTGATATATCATAATCATAATTATACAACGAGAGCATTTTCTTATGCTTTTCAAGCAGGTTAGTATATTTTTGTTTAAAATCATCCAAAAAAATATCGCCTACTCGTATTCCTTCTCTCCCGGATTTATCTCTGTATACAGGAGCAATACCCTTGAGGGTTGATCCAATTTTTGTATCTCCTTTGGATTTTTCTGAAGCTCCGTCAAGTGCACAATGGGTAGGGAGTATTAAATGCGCCTTGTTTGAAATCATGATATTACTGAAATCATTGATCCCTATTTTTTTAAGCCCTTCAATTTCTTCATGAAATATAACCGGGTCTAACACCACCCCATTTCCTATTATATTTAATTTTTCAGTATGAAAGACTCCGGATGGGATAAGGTGTAAAACATGCTTGATATCATTGATTTCGAGAGAATGTCCGGCATTGGGTCCTCCCTGAAATCGTGCAATAATATCATAATTACCGGCCAGTACGTCAACAATTTTACCTTTTCCTTCGTCTCCCCATTGTGTACCTATTAAAATATCAGCTTTCACAATTATTTAAAAGTTTTAAGAAAGTTTTCTACTTGTTTTACAACATTATCAGCAGTAAAACCGAATTTTTCGTCCAATACTTTATATGGAGCCGAATATCCAAAATGCTCAACACCAAACACTTTGCCTTTTGGGCCAACCATTGGCATTAATGTTTGGGGAACACCTGCTGTCATCCCAAAAACAGGAACGTCATCCGGGATTATTTGTTTTTGATACTTTTCAGGTTGGTTTTTATACACACCTTCGGAAATAGCAGAAACAATTCTTGTTTTCAGTTTTTTTTCTTTTTCGAGTTTTTCGGCGCCTTCAATTAAAGTAGAGACCTCCGATCCGTTTGCTACTAACACAATATCCGGTTGTCCGTCTGTGTCTTTAATAATGTAGGCTCCTTTTTCAGCTTCTTTGGCTGATTCATACCTTGAAGCGCCATTTTTTCCGGGCAATTCCAGTATATTTTGCCTGGATAATAATAATGCTGTGGGTGTATCATTATTTTCCATAGCCATTTTCCAGGCAATGGTTGTCTCTGATGAATCGGCGGGTCGCAGGACCAAAATACAGTTTTTACCTGAATGGTTTTTCATTTGCTCAAGTAATCTAAGTTGTGCTTCATGTTCTATGGGCTGATGAGTAGGCCCGTCTTCTCCCACGCGAAATGCATCGTGTGTCCAGATATATTTCACAGGCAATTCCATCAATCCGGAAAGTCTTACAGCAGGTTTCATGTAATCTGAGAATACGAGAAACGTTCCACAGGCTACAAAAATGCCTCCATGAGCAGCTATACCATTACAAACAGCGGCCATTGTTAATTCCGAAACCCCCATTTGTAAAAATTTACCTGAAAAATCACCGTTTTTAAACGCTGTTGTTTTGTTCAAAAAGTCATTTGTTTTATCACTGTCGGATAAATCAGCAGAGGCAACGATCATATTTTCTATATTGTCGGCAAAATATCCCAGGACTTTCCCTGATGCTGCGCGTGTAGCAGAACCTGACTTTTGCTCAATGGCAGAATAGTCAATTTCAGGCACATTTCCTGACATAAAGTCTTTAAATTTTTGTGCTTCTTTAGGATTGGCTCGTTCCCAGTCAGATTGAATATCTTTTTTACGTTCTGCACGTATTAATTTTTCTTTCAATACTTTTTCATAATATTCTTTGACTTCCGGGTATATTTCGAATGGTTTATCCGGATCACCACCCAGGTTCTCAATCGTTTTTTCATATGAAGCACCTGCTTTGCTCAATGGTTTTCCATGGACTTCACAGCTTGGTTCCATTTGATTCCTGTCTTCGGTGACAACACCTTTGCCCATAATGGTTTTTCCGATAATCAAAAACGGTTTGTTTTTCTCTTCTCTTGCTTCTTTTAATGCATCCCTGATTTGTTGATGATCGTGGCCATTGATCGTTTTCACTTTCCATCCCCATGCTTCATATTTTTTAGCTGTGTCTTCATTTGTGGTAATACTGGTACAAGATGAGAGTTGGATATCATTGCTGTCATAAAACATGATGAGATTTCCAAGTCCTAATAAACCAGCTATACGTCCTGCTCCCTGGGATATTTCTTCTTGTACCCCACCGTCGGAGATAAATGTATAAATATTATGTTCCATCCAGTCGCCAAATCTGGATTGTAAAAATTTTTCGGCAATTGCTGCACCCACAGCCATTGTATGGCCTTGTCCCAGGGGGCCTGAAGTATTTTCAACACCACGTTCGATATCTCTTTCGGGGTGTCCTGGGGTAGGGCTTTCCCATTGCCTGAAATTTTTGATTTCTTCCATGGTGTATTTTCCACAAAGTGCTAATGTACCATATAACATGGGTGACATATGTCCGGGGTCTAAAAAGAAACGATCACGGTTGGCCCATGTCATATCAGATGGGTCAAACTCTAAAAATTCAGAAAATAAAATATGCATAAAATCAGCACCGCCCATTGCGCCTCCAGGATGTCCTGATCCTGCTTTTTCTACCATTGCCGCTGATAGTACGCGGATATTATCTGCTGCTTTTTGATCAATTGTGTGAGCCATTTTTTTATGTTTTATTATTAAAATTTGTTAAACAGAGCCATCGAAATTATAAAATTTAGCTTAATTATCACATATTTTACAATAATTTTATCATTTGTTTTACATTGATTATTGTAAAACAGGGCTTTATGTTTTTGGTTTAATTCCAGGCGGGCCGGGTTAGATTTTCATTGATCCTTATACATTTAGCTTTTACTGCATATTTATGTGGAAGCCATATCCTGAGTATTCAGAATTCTGAATTCTAAAATAAACACTATTCCCACAAAAATTGCAGTAGTACCTACATTTAAGGGATTATTGTTTGGATTTATTGGAAAGATACTGTTGAATGATTGTTAAAAAATGTTCTCTGTTAAAAGGTTTTGCGATATAATCATTAAATCCTGCTTCAAAACTTTTATACATGTCTTCTTTCATTGCATATGCTGTTTGAGCAATAATGGGAATATCATTTTTCATGTTTCTGATGATTTTTCCAATTTCATATCCGCTTTTAAACGGCAACCTGATATCCATCAAAATAAGGTCAATTTTATCTTTTTGTTTTTCAAATATTTCAATGGCTTTATCTCCATTTTCAGCATGAATTAACGTTGCATGTGTAGGTGAAAGCAATTCACTGATATAAAAATAATTTGTCTTTTCGTCTTCTACAATTAATATAGTCTTACCTTTCCAATTATACATTTTATTTGATCTTTTCATAGATTCACTTATTTCATGATTATGTGGTACCGGATGATATGGCAATACAAAATTAAACACAGCGCCTTCTCCTTCTTTAGAATTGACCCAAATTTCACCTCCCATCAGATGCACCAGGCGCTGGGCTAACGTGAGTCCGATACCCGTACCTCCGTATTGACGGGTGTTGCTTTCGTCTACCTGTCTGAATTGGTCGAAAATAAACTTTTGCTTTACAAGTGAAATGCCGGGCCCGGTATCTTTCACAAAAAATTCAATGACTTCATAATTTTTTATTACATATCCAAATTCAATTTGTCCGTTTTCGGTAAATTTGGCGCTATTGCTTAACAGGTTAGAAATGATCTGACGCAGCCGGGTTTCATCAACAAAAATAAACGAGTCATTATCCGGCAAGGCTTTATGGAGTTTTATTTCAAGATCGTTTTTGTGTTTGATCTTGGTGGTGTAACTTGTATATAATCCATTGAGCAGTGCATTCAAATTGCACTCATGAAATTCAATTTTTATATGATTCCCTTCAATTTTTGAAATATCAATCACATCATCCAATATTTTTACTAGATGATTGCCATTGGTTGAAATGATGTCGAGGTAAAGATTTTTTTTGTCTTCCGTGAGATGCCGGTTTTTCAATAATTCGCTAAATCCCAGGATTCCATTCATTGGTGTGCGAATTTCATGAGAAACATTGGCCAAAAAAGCAGACTTAAGCCTGTCTGATTCTTCTGCCTTTTCTTTGGCTTCTTTTAGCTCTTTTTCTGTTTCTTTTTGTGCTGATATGTCTACCATTGCCCCTCTTAACCCAACAGGCTGATTGTTTTTCATGATTGGTTTTGAGTATATTAAAGCAGGAAAAGTAGTGCCGTCTTTTCGCAAAACCGTATACTCATTGGGCAGGGTATTTACTCCTTTATATATCCTGAGAATATTGAATTTCATTTTTAAATATTCCCGTTTAATAATCAGGTCTCTTATAGACTTGCCCTTTTTAAGGTCAGAAGGAGTATACCCTGTTATTTTGTATCCCCATTCATTGGTATATGTGACAACTCCATCAATGTCTGTTTCAAAAATAGCCTGTGGAAGTAATGTGGCAAGTTCTTCAAATTTTTTCTCACTGTCAATAAGCGCTTTTTGTGATTTTTTTTGTTCTGTAACATCATATAAAACAGCCAGTAAATATTTCTCTCCATCCAATACAATACTTGTCCCTGTTACATCAATATTTATAAGCGTTCCGTCTTTTCTGACATCAAGGGATTCGCCTTTAAAATATCCTTTTTTGTTTATTGATTGAATAAACGAATTATATACAGGCTCATAGTCTTTATGGATCAGGTTCAGCACTTTCATGCCTGACATTTCTTTTTTTGTATATCCATATATTTTACAGGCAGCAGGATTCGCATCACGTATAATGTTATCATTATCTATGATAATGATTCCATTTGTTACAGATCTGAAAATTGTTTTATATTTTTCTTTTTGCTCAACTAAGGCAGTTTGGGTTTCTTTCAAAGAGGTCAAATCTGTTAATGAAGCAATCCGCTCGTTTGTATCTTGAATAACTGTAATGTTTAAATGAACATATTTGATTTTTTTCGTTTGATCAACAAATTTGAATTCATATGATGTAGGGACATTTTTCTCTCCTGCAGAGCGTCTTTTATGATATGTTTTCATTTTATCCAGATCATCGGGATGCACAAAATCAGACCATTTTTTTTGTTGTTTCAGAATATCATTTAATGAAGCCTGGCATAAAGACTCGAATTCAGAATTGCACAATGTAATATAGCCATTGTCATTAAAAATGCACGTAGCTGTTCCTGTTGTTTCAAATAATCCTTTATATCTTTTTTCACTGTTTTCAAGCGCTCTCAGGGCCTTGTGCTGTATAGTAACGTCTCTGACAAATTCGATAACCCCTATTATTTCTCCCGAATTTTTATCTTTAACCGGATGACTGTATAATTCAACCGATTCGATTTCAGGATTGAATGGAGGTCCGGGGACACTCTCTTTTTCCATCTTACCGGTTTTAATACATCTTGTTGTCGGACATATCTCGCATATATTTTTTCTGTCATGATAAGCAACATAACATTTTTTGCCTTTAAGCGGGAGTTTTTTTGCATACCATTCTTCCATTGTTTTATTCGTACGGATAATGGTCAAATTCTTATCTAATATGCTAACCCCTTCTTTAATGCTGTCTAAAATATTATTTAACAAAACAAACTCTTTCGTATCTGAAACAGCAAATTGTCCCAGTGCTTCGTTTAACTGTTTGTTTTCCTTTCTAAGTTTGTCGTTTTCTTTCCTGAGTCGGTCAGTTTCATTCATGGTTTCAATCCATTATATAAAAAATTTATAGATATAAATATACATTTTTTCTTAATACATATGGTAATATACATAAAAGTTTTTCTTAATTTTGTTCATATTAACTAAAAATAATGAAACGAATGAAAACAATTATGTATGCTTTAATCATCGGTTTGGGTGTTTTATGTTTTTCGGGATGTGATGAAGAAGATGCGGGAGATGTTAAAGATGCTTTACTACCAGATAAAATGTCAGCTACAGTGAACGATACTGCATGGAAAACCGGTGTTAGAAAATCCTTTAAATATGAGATGTTAAATCAATTTATAATCAATGCAACTTCTTTAAGTGGAGAAGTCTTAAACATTACAATATTTGGAACTGAAGAGGATGTGTATATTTTAAACACAGACATTTTGGACACCACACAAAGTGCCGGTGTTAAATTTTCAGCAGTGTACAAGAGATCTGCTACACCAAGTAGTGATGATATTTATTACGCCAAAAAAGGCGAAGTGGAAATTACGGAAATCAATTCATCAGACCAGCAAATCAGTGGCAATTTCCATTTTAACATGTTCAGGACATCTGACAGCACATTCATAACAAGCGATACATTATCCGTTAAAAACGGAACATTCGAAAATCTGGAATATGAAATAAAAGAAAGTAAATAAAAATATCGTTATTTCGTTTTATTTCATTTATTTTGCAGTGTAAAATTAAACCCATTAAAAAAATTTAAAATAATGATTGACACCATTTTATTTGTGCTTTTAACAGCTCCGGCAAACGGTTCAGGAGAACAACAAAACCCTTTAATTAGTTTATTACCTCTTATTCTGATCATCCTGGTCTTTTATTTGTTCATGATCAGGCCTCAGGTCAAAAAACAAAAAGAATTAAAAAATTACAGAAGCTCTTTGGACAAGGGAGATAAAGTTGTAACAACAGGCGGTATTTATGGAAAAGTAGCCAGTGTTTCTGACAATTTCATCACCCTTGATGCAGGGAACAACATCTCCCTGAAAATAGACAAAAACGCTATTTTAAAAGACCCGAATGACCTTTCAAACAGAAAGTAATTATTGTCACAGGGTAAATCAGTAAATATCAACTTTTTAATTGACTAAAAAAATACAATATTTAGTACGGGATTTTATTTCAAAAATATTTATTGATCAACGTTTTGGTACTTTTTTGATATTCCTGGTGATTGCCAGTGTATTTTGGCTTTTGAATACATTGGGCAAGACTTATGAGACAGAATTATCATATTCTGTTGATTATGTTGACCCACCGGAAAATAAGCAAATAACCAATCAATTGCCAGGGAAATTAAATCTTAAAATAAAAGGCAGGGGATTCACCCTCCTTAAATATAAATTGGATATTGGGACCAAACCGGTTCCCATAAATATGTCAAAACGCATTCAAAGAAATCAAAACAATGATTCCCTGAATGCGTTTATCATATCAAGCAAATTAAAGCCTTTATTCGTAAAGCATTTCAAGGAAGATGTACAATTGATTCAAATATTACCCGATACGCTTCATGTGAATATGACAAACATCATAACTAAAAAAGTGCCTGTTCATGTAAATATTAACATTGATTATGAAGCACAATTTATGAAGGCTGGTGATTTTAAAGTAAATCCTGACAGCATACATGTTTCCGGCCCTGAAAATAAGCTGTATACCATTAAAAAAATCCAAACACAACAAATCCAACTTAACAATGTAAATAAGTCTAAACAGGTAACTGCAAATCTTAAATCAATTCAGGATGTAACTTTTTCTACCCAAAACGTAACGGTTTATATCCCAGTTGAACGATTTACAGAAGCGACCCTGTCCCTGCCAATCCAAACAATAAATGTACCCGACAGCATAGACATCAAAACATTTCCCACAGAAATTAAACTCTCTCTGTTTGTAAGCTTTGATGATTATCAAAAAGTAACCCCAGATGATTTTAAAGCATATATTGATTATCAAACCATAAAAGAAAATATTGGGAATTATATCCCTGTATATATAAATGATACTTCTGATTATGCTAAAAGAATAAAGTACCGCCCAAAGCGCGTTGAATATATCATAGAAAAAAATTAAACGAGTGAAAAAAATTGGCATCACAGGCGGCATCGGTAGTGGCAAAACCATTGTATGTAAAGTTTTTGAAATGCTTAACATTCCGCATTTCAATGCTGATCAGGAAGCCAAAAAAATGATGGAACAGGATGAGGGCATCATAAAGGCCATAACAAAAACATTTGGAAAGGATATTTATTCGGAAGGACAACTTTTAAGAGCAACATTAGCTGACCGCATTTTCAATGATTCCAATGCATTAACAAAAATAAATAACATCGTTCATCCCAAAGTGAAAACGTTGTTTCTTCAATGGTGTGAACAACAAACAGACCTTCCGTATGTCATTATAGAAGCAGCTATACTTTTTGAAAGCAGGTTTAATGAATTATTGGATGAAGTGATCGTTGTATTTTGCCCGGAATCATTAAAAATTAAAAGGCTTATAGAACGTGATGGCACAAATATTGACACAATAAAAAAAAGGATGCAGCATCAAATCCCGGAAGATGAAAAAATAAACAGGTCTGACAGGGTGATTTATAATAATGAACATGATTTGGTTTTACCACAAATAATAAGCATCCACAACTGTTTGATACAAAACAACAGGAATTGCAATGAAAAAATTTGCTAAATGGATTGGCGGCGGTCTGGGCTGGGCATTGTTAGGCCCCCTGGGCGGAATCATCGGTTTCCTGATGGGGTCTATAATTGATCAGGGCCCTGAACAACTACAACAGTATAATCAACGGAAAACAACGACAGGTGATTTTATGATGAGTCTGCTGGTATTGGTAGCAGCCATGATGAAAGCAGACGGAAAAGTGATGCGGTCTGAATTGTATTATGTTAAAAATTACTTTATTCAAACGTTTGGCCCGGCTGCTGCATCAGAAGGCATCGGTTATTTACATGACCTGTTAAAACGTACCATTCCTGTTAAAGACATTTGCCATCAGATAGCCGGACGTTTAAATTATTCCTCACGTCTTCAAATGCTTCATTTTCTCTTTGGGATTGCACAAGCTGACGGTAAAATCAATAATGAAGAATTGAACCTGCTCCAATTTATCGGACAACACATAAAAATCAATCCAAATGATTTTGAATCAATCAAATCAATGTTTATTAAGAAAACGGATTCTGCATATAAAATACTGAATATTGATAAAAATGCATCAAATGATGAGATTAAAAAAGCATACAGAAAAATTGCACTTAAATATCATCCGGATAAAGTAGGCTATCTTGGAGAAGATGTGAAAAACGAAGCTGAAAAAAAATTCCAACAAGTCAACGAAGCATATGAAAAAATAAAAAAAGAACGTGGTTTTAAATAATTATTTTTAAATCGTATAAATCTGTTTTATATTTGTAACTTTTAAAATATTACTTAAATTATGGGAATGTTAAAAGACTATTTAGCGATTTCTGGCTATAAAGGCCTTTACAAATTTATCTCCCAAGGGAGAAACGGAGTAATTGTTGAATCAATGGATACCAAAAAACGTATGAATGTGCCTTCATCTGCAAAAATGAGTGCACTTGAAGACATTGCTATTTATACAGTGGATGAAGAGGTGTCATTGGAAGATGTATTGAAAAAAATCTATAAAAAGGAAGAAGGGAAAAAATGCATTAATCATAAGGCAGATAATGCAGAACTCAAAGCATACTTTAAAGAGGTTTTGCCTGAATTTGACGAAGAAAGGGTATATGTTTCCGATATTAAAAAGGTGCTGAAATGGTATAATATGCTGCATGACTTGCAATTATTGAATTTCGAAGAAGAAAAAGAAGAAGAAGAAGGCATAAAAGAAGAGGACGTACAGGAAGAAGAAGTAAAGAAAGAAGACAAAGAAACTCAAACCCAGGAAGAAGAGAGCAAACCGTCTGACAATAAGAAAAAAAATAATACTTCTAAAGGACAAAGTGCTCCGAAAACTCAAAAAGACACAAAATAATCCCTGCACAACCGCTAAGCAACAACGTCCTGCTCCTTCTGCAAAAGAGAAACATTATACGCGTATATAATGATGAGAGGTATAAAACACATGCCACTCATATAAACCTTATATCCCTTTAATCTTAAAAAAGAAATTATTATGGACAGAGAGATACTTGATATGTGTAAAGTACTCTTCCAACTCTTAATAATACCCATCTCCTAAACACACACTCACTTTACAAACTTTACAAACTTTACAAACTTTAAACTAAAACAAACAGATGAACCGAACATATATCCCTTCCAAATTAACAGTGGATTCGTGGGAAACCATAGAACCTTATTATAAAGAATTGATCTATCGGGAGCTCAACTCTACAGGAGAACTGAAGCAATGGTTGAAAGACAGAAGCGAACTCGAAGCAATGGTTTCGGAAGAAATGGGATGGCGGTATATCAAAACAAATTGCCATACAGATAATAAAAATCTATCAGAAGCATATAAGCATTTCATTAACACAATCTATCCACTGGTTACAAAACATTCAAATGAACTTGATAAAAAACTTATTCGTAATCCATTCATACACGATCTCAAGGAAAATGAATTCATGGTAATGCTCCGGACCATAAAAAAACGATTTGAACTATTTCGTGAAAAAAATATTGCATTATTCACTGATATACAAAATAAAGAACAGGAGTATGGAAAAATTACCGGTGCAATGACCATAGAATATCAGGGAAATGAACTAACACTACAACAGGCCTCAAACCATTTAAAAGACACTGACCGGGCAATACGTGAAGATGTTTTTAAAAAAATCCAAAACACCAGGCTTGAACAAAAAGATGCTCTCAATGCATTGCTTACCGATCTGATCCATACACGTCATCAGGTGGCGGAAAATGCAGGGTTCAATAACTTCAGGGACTTTAAATTTGCTGATCTGGGGAGATTTGATTACACCCCGGATGATTGTTATACGTTTCACGAATCCATTAAAAGTGAAATTTGCCCGATGGTTGATCAATTACTATCTGAACGAAAAACAAAATTACAACTCGACCAACTCAGGCCCTGGGACCTTTCAGTGGATGTTGACATGAAACCGCCGCTCAAACCGTTTTCAACAGTAGATGAGCTTATTGATAAAACGATCACTGCATTCACGAATATCCGCCCTCAATTCGGATCATTTATTGAAACCATGAAAACAAAAGGCCACTTTGATCTGGAATCGAGAAAAGGGAAAGCTCCGGGAGGATTCAATTATCCATTGTATGAGAGCAATATCCCGTTTATATTTATGAATGCCACACATAATTTACGCGACCTTGAAACCATCATGCACGAATGTGGACATGCCATCCACTCATTTCTGTCAGGCCATCTTGAGTTATTAGAATATAAAGATTTCCCATCAGAAGTAGCTGAATTGGCCTCCATGTCTATGGAGCTGATCTCAATGGATCAATGGCATTTATTTTTTGATCAAAAAGAAGATCTGGTACGTGCCAAACGAAATCAGTTAGAAGGTGTATTGAACGTATTTCCGTGGGTAGCAATTATTGACAGGTTTCAGCAGTGGATTTATACACATCCCGGCCATGATACTTCACAAAGAACAAATGCCTGGCTTGAAATACATGCTGAATTTGGCGATCATATAACCAATTGGAATGGCTTAAACGAATACAGGAGCAATATATGGCAAAAACAGCTTCATATATTTGAAGTCCCGTTATATTATATAGAATATGCCATTGCCGAATTGGGTGCTATTGCCATCTGGAGAAACTACAGAAGCAATCCTTCAAAAGCGTTAGATCAATATGAGCAAGCACTGAGCCTGGGTTATACTGCTACAATCCCCGAAATATTTAAAACAGCAGGAATACGTTTTGATTTTTCAAAAGAATACATTGCTGAGTTAATGTCGTTTGTAAAAGATGAATTGAATAAAATTGTATAAAAACATTGATTATTAAATATTTTTTTTATTTTAGTAATATTTTTATACAAAAACTATCTTAAAAAAATAATTGCCTTATGATGTATATATAACTTTATAATTCATTTTCAATTCCTCCTGTTTGTTTGTACAAAAGAATATAAAAATTTATCCATTATTATTTTTTGGACAAAATAAGGTTATTATTCAAACTAAATAAACTAATGAACTTTTTTAAAAAGAAAATCATTCAATTATTAAAAACACCAAATGGTTTATTAATAATCATATTTTCATGTCTTTTCATAAACACTTCTGGCCAAAAGGTTATTCAACCTTCATCTGAACCTTTTTTTATAAATTATACGTTACAGGACGGGTTGTCTTCAAACTTGGTTTCGTTTGTGTTTAAAGACAGCAAGGGCTTTATCTGGGTTGGAACACAAAATGGCCTTAATCTTTATGATGCTTACGATTTTAAAAACTACCTTCATGATCCGTATGATACCAACAGCATCAGCAATAATGACATTAAAGATATTGCAGAAGACGAGAATCAAAACTTATGGGTTGCAACGTATTTCGGGTTAAACTATTATAACCGAAAAAAAGATCAATTCAAACATTACTTTCATAAAAAAAATGAACCTCACACCTTACCAAGCAACTATTTGAAATGCGTTTTTATTGACAATGATAACGAAGTATGGATAGGTACAGAAAAAGGGTTATGTAAATATGACAAAGAAAATGACAGGATACAGCGTTTCCCTTTTATAAAAAATAAAAATTTAAGTGTAAAAGATATAAGCGAAGGCAATGGTGATTATTTATGGGTTTCTTCTTGGGGACAAGGCCTTTGCAGGTTTGACAAAAAAAATCACACGTTCAAAATGTTTATTCCACAAGATAAGCAAAGAGATATTCGCGACAGCATTATAATAAGCCATATTATTAATGGTAATGGAACAATATTTTTATCTACTATATCCGGGCGTATCTTCCGTTTTAATACAAACGACACAACATTTTCCTTTCCTGAAAATATAAATGCTACCATATCAAAAAATATTATTCATAATTTTGTAGCCATATATAAATCAAAAGATAACAAGGTTTGGTTAGGAGTTGAACATTTACTTTATGAATATTTCCCAAAAAATGACAGCATGAGCCTTTTTGCTAAAAATATTCATTCTCCTATCAAGAAAGATAAGTGCATGATTGTAAGCATGCATGAAGACTCCCAAGACATTATTTGGATAGCTACATCATTTGGGCTATTCAAGTATTCTCCCCTGGGTAATATGTTTTCCGATAATTATTACATATGTGAACAACAAAAGAAAAAAACCAACGACTATAATAAAAGTATATATGTTGACAGAGAAGGAAAAACCTGGATCGGAACATTTGGAAACGGATTGAAAATCATTAATAAAGAAAGAACAAAATACATTCGATTAAAGAATACCGGCCGTAATAAACCCATCACAAGCAATTATATTTCTGCAATTACTCATGTCGGCGAAGATCAATTGTGGATGGGAACAACAAAAGGTATTACTATTATTAATAAAAAAAACCAGGTTGTTAACAGGGAATTGATGAATGAAATAAACACCCCGCAAAACCTCACACATCAAGTGATTTATGATATACATGAAGATTCAAGAGGAATAATATGGATTGCTACACAGGAAGGAATGGATAGTTATCATCCCAAAACCAAAACATTTAAACACTATCAGCAAGATACCGGATTAAGTTATTACAAAGTCAGGAGCATCAATGAGAGTCCGAATGGAATACTTTGGTTTTCAACATACTACGGGTTGTACGCATACAACCCGTACACACAAAAAAGCATGAGTTATCTTAAAGACTATAAAAACCCCAACAGCCTAAGCGATAACAATGTATATTGCACGTATCCGATGTCCGATTCAATGGTTTGGATTGGCACCCAAAACGGGTTGAACCTGCTAAATCCTAAGACCAATGAATTTAAGCATTTTTATATTGAAGACGGCCTGTCTCATAATATGGTTAGAAATATATTTGGGGGACAGTATGGTCGCATCTGGCTTCATTGCGAATCAGAAATATCTATGCTGGATATAAAGAACATGCAATTTTTTAATTATGGGTATAAGGAAGGCCTTGTTATCAACAGGCAATGCAGTTATATTTCACCCAAAGGAGAAATAATTCTTGGCGGGCGTAACAAAGGGTTTTATGCTTTTTATCCGGAAAACATATTTCATAATGCATACATCAATACGCCTGTGTATATTACCGGTCTTAAAATCTACAATAAAACGATTCAGCCTGGAGATAAAAATTCTCCTTTACAATATAATATTACAGAAACAAAAAACATAACCCTTGAACCGGAACATGATATTGTATCGTTTGAATTTTCTGCGCTAAATTTTCTGAATCCATCTCAGCAACGGTATGTTTACAAATTGGAAGGATATGACAAAAAATGGATTCAATCGGATGTTCCATCACATGCTGCCACTTATACCCAATTGCCTCCGGGAAACTATGTTTTTCATGTCAAACGGATCAATGACAAAGGAGTCTATGACAAAGGCACCTCAATATCGGTTAAAGTGCTTCCTCCGTGGTACAGGACAAATTTTGCTATGGTTATCTATCTGTTGATTTTTGGCTTGATCATTTTTGGTATAGTCAAAGTGATCTCACTCCGCAATAAGCAGAAAATCACAAAAGTCAAAGCAGAAAAACAACATGAAATCGACCAGTTAAAGATCCGATTCTTCATGAATGTATCGCATGAATTCAGCACGGTTCTTTCATTGATTTTAGGCCCTGTTAAACGTCTTAAACAACAAATGAAAGACATTAAAGACAATAAAATAAAAGAATCTTTAAGCCTGATTGAACGAATGAGTGAAAAACTCAAACGGTTGGTTAATCAATTAATGGATATCCGTAAATTGGATGCAGGATCACAAAAATTAAACCTAACCAATGACGACCTTGTTCCGTTCATAAAATCCATTTACCAAATATTCATTGACATTGCAAACCAACGAAAAATAAAATACACATTCCAGGCGCAGAGAAATAAAATCAATGGATGGTTTGACTCCGATAAACTGGAAAAAATCATTTACAACCTTTTAGCAAATGCATTCAAATACACGAATATAGGTGATTCTATATCATTAAAACTTTCAATAGAAAAAGATGATAATGAAAATGAATTCATAGAAATCAGTGTTAAGGATACCGGCGTTGGTATTAAAGAAAAAGATTTAAACAAAATATTTGAACGGTTTTACCAGGTGCATGATGTTCATCAACAAGAAGTGGGTGGTATTGGCATTGGTTTATCATTGGTAAATGAACTGGTAAAAGTTTACAGGGGAGAAATTCATGTAAACAGCATAATTGAAAAAGGGAGTGTATTCAAAGTAAAACTTCCAATCTCAAAGGCTTTATTCAATGAAGAAGAACTTATGGATGATGCAAAAGCCAAACAAACAACCACTTCCAGTTCAGAATTGGTTATGGAAGAAATAGGCACACAGCTTTTATCAAAAAATAAACCCCAGGACAATGTCCCCTGGAAAGCATCAAAAGATGATATCCTCATATTAATGGTTGAAGACAATGTTGAATTGCAAAAATACATTGGGGAATTATTGGAACAACAATTCAAAGTGGTTAAAACATATAATGGGCGTGAAGCAATGAGAATGATTGACAATACTATGCCGGATTTGATCATTGCCGATGTCCTGATGCCGGAAATGGATGGTTTTGAAATGTGCAAAAAAATCAAAAGCAACCCTAAGACAAGTCATATTCCTGTTATACTGCTTACAGCCCGGAAACAAAACGAAGATAAAATAAAAGGCTTCAAGGCAGGTGCAGATGCATATATCACCAAACCTTTTGACCTGGATTTACTCCTGATACGCATACAAAACCTTCTATCTTCCCGCAAAATGTTAAAAGATAAATTCCATAAAAACCTGTTATCCGACTCGGTTGAAAACAACACATTAACCACAGCAAATGAGGAATTTATGTATAAGCTGATGGGGATTATTGAAAAAAATATTGATAATCCTTCATTGTCAATTAGTGACCTGGTGTCTGAAATGAATATGGGAAGAACCAATTTGTTTAATAAAGTCAAATCCATAACAGGGGTGTCGGTAAATGAATTAATCCGTAAAATCAGGTTAAACAGGGCTGCATTATTATTGCAGACAAAAAAATACACGGTTGCTCAAGTTACGAATATGACAGGGTTCCGGAACAGCTCCTACTTTATTAAATGTTTCAAAGAACAATTTGACCAGTATCCTTCAAAATATATGAAACGTACATGACAAGAAATTCATCGCCCATATTTTAGAATAAAAGGTTTTACTGCATATTTAGTGGAAGCCATATCCTGAGTATTCAGTATTTAGTATTTAGAATTTAGAAGTTAGAAGTTAGAATCGCTTCATAATAGGCTTCAATT
>CAZJWE010000043.1:0-19790 GCA_964549265.1 uncultured Bacteroidales bacterium
AACAGTATTTTAGATCCTGTAAAAATATTTAACCACTAAAATAAGGGTAGTACCAAATTATTTATAAATATTAAAATGTTTTAAAAAAAAACATTCGATTCAAAACCGTATCGCCATTCACTGTATTTATTTGTATATCATTTTATTACAACAACTAAAACGCTTCAAAAAGCGAAACATCACATATAAAAGAGCATAATAATTGAATAAAAAACAAAATTTTTATTTGTTATTTTATCAGAAATACATTTCTTTGCAAAATATTTTTTTAAAACAATTTTATTAAAACTAAAACTTAAAACTATGGCAGACATTGCATCAAGAGTAAAATCGATCATTGTTGACAAATTAGGAGTAGACAAAAATGAAGTAACTCCCGAAGCAAGTTTCACTAATGATCTGGGTGCAGACTCCCTGGATACAGTAGAATTAATCATGGAATTTGAAAAAGAATTCAACATTGGAATTCCTGATGACCAGGCAGAGAACATTGGCACTGTTGGTGAAGCAATAAAATATATTGAAGACAACACCAAATAAACTTTTTTATTCAAAACACCTAACGAATTAAATGCATGGAATTACAACGGGTAGTTATTACTGGTCTCGGAGCCCTCACACCAATAGGGAATACTGTAGATGAATACTGGAATAGCCTGGTAAATGGAGTTAGTGGCTCCGAAATGATTACCCATTTTGATGCCAGTAATTTTAAAACCAAATTTGCTTGCGAATTAAAGAACTTCAAACCTGAAGATCATTTTGACCGTAAAGAGCTTCGAAAGCTGGATTTATTTTCTCAATATGCCCTGGTAGCTGCTGACGAAGCATTACAAGACTCAGGGCTTGAAATTGAGAAAGAAAATCCGGACAGAATTGGAGTAATCTGGGGTTCTGGAATTGGTGGCATCAATACTTTTTTACAGGAAGTAAAAAATTTTTACAGTGGAGACGGTACTCCGCGCTTTAGTCCCTTCTTCATCCCGCGGATGATCTCAGATATTGCTTCTGGCCTTATTTCCATTAAATATGGGTTTAAAGGCCCTAATTATGCGACTGTTTCAGCATGTGCAACATCCTCTCATTCGATCATTGACGGTCTCACCCATCTAAGAAATGGTAAAGCCGACGTTTTTGTAATCGGTGGATCAGAAGCAGCCATTAATGAAGCAGGAATTGGTGGATTCAATTCTGCTAAAGCAATATCAACAAATAACGACGAATACAAAACTGCATCCCGTCCTTTCGACAAAACAAGGGATGGTTTTGTGATGGGCGAAGGCGCTGGAGCATTGATAATTGAAACATACGAACATGCTGTTCAACGTGGTGCTACCATTTATGCCGAATTAGCTGGCGGTGGAATGAGTGCCGATGCTTATCACCTGACCGCACCTGACCCGGAAGGCAGAGGTGCCAGAAAAGTCATGGAATATGCACTGGAAGATGCAGGACTTTCACCAAAAGACGTACAATATATTAATCTGCATGGTACCGCTACTCCTCTTGGCGATATTGCTGAGACCGTAGCATGCAAACATGTCTTTCAAGATGGCATTTATGACATCAACTTAAGTTCTACCAAGTCAATGACGGGACACCTATTAGGCGCAGCAGGAGCAATAGAAGCAATTGCGACCATACTTGCCATAAAAAATAGCATGGTCCCTCCTACTATCAATGTTAAAGAACACGATCCTGAAATAGATGAAAAACTTAACTTGACTTACAATAAGACTATAGAACGGGAAATAAATATTGCCATGAGCAATACCTTTGGATTTGGTGGCCATAATGCTTCTGTGATTTTTAAAAAAGTGGAATAATATATTGATCGATCGTTTATTCAATATAAATTTTATGCCCCTTAAATTAGACCGTCAATCAAAAAAAAAGTTAAAAACAAACATCAAAGGAGTTATTGGGTACTCTCCCAATAAACTTAAATACTATTACAAAGCATTTGTTCACAAATCAACCTATCACGAATTAGACGGGAGGAGAATATACAACGAACGGCTTGAATTTCTTGGTGATTCTGTTTTAGATACTGTTATAGCCGAATACCTCTTTAAAAAACTACCCCACAAAAACGAAGGAGTATTAAGCAAGTTAAGGTCAAAAATCGTTTGCAGGGAAAATCTCAACAAAATAGCCATTAATAAAGGCCTCGACCAATTAATATTTTATAAAGTAAACAATACATCTCACGTAAACCTATACGGTAATGCATTGGAAGCACTAATAGGCGCAATCTATCTGGATAAAGGATTTAAAAAAGCCCGCAATTTTGTGATTCAACACGTCCTCCTTCCTCATCACAACATAGAACAAATGTTGTCTGATGACACTGATTACAAAAGTCAGCTTATTGAATGGGGTCAAAAAAACAATACAGAAGTGGTATTTGAAAATACAGAAAAAGACAAAAATAAATTCAATGAGATAACCTTTAACTCAAAAGTATATATTAAAAAAGAATTGTGGGGTGAAGGTGAAGGAAAATCAAAAAAAGAAGCTGAACAAAATGCAGCTGGTCAGGTCATCTGCAAAATGGAAAACATGAATCCCGGGAAATAAATCTACAATAATCTTGCGTGACAAAAAATATTATATTAGATTTGACATGCAAAGATGTTTAAATTGAATATTAAATCATAATCCTTTGAAAAGAAGAGAATTTATCAAGTATTCGTCAATGGGTACCATGCTGGTATCTACAAGTGGTATGTACTTTTTAACCAACAAGTCAACAAACCAATCACAAACTAAACCACAAGCAGAATGCATTCATCCTGAAAAAGAAATACCAGTTATCCAGGATGTTGATGTTCTAATACTCGGTGGAGGAGCCGGTGCAATTGCAGCTGCTGTGGAGATTGCCAATGCAGGTGCCAAACCTTTTGTAGTCACTCATAAACCTTATCTTGGAGAAGACCTGTGTGGTACATACAACCTATGGTCAGAAAACACCCCAAATATACCTTTGGCCAATACACTTTTTACATCTCAAAAACCGCCACACCCTTTTTATATAAAAAAGATACTTGACCAAACATTGACTGATCGTCATATTAATTTTCTCTATAATTCATACATCAGCAATTTACTTATTGATGAGTCCAATCATATTGCCGGAGCAGTCATCATCAACAGGACAGGTGAGCAGGCCATACGAGCAAAAGCAATCATTGATGCCACACCAAGAGCAACAGCAGCCAGGATGTCAGGAGCAAAAACGGCTCCCTTTTTCAAAGGAAAATACAAGTTCCATTTTATTACTATTGGAAACAATGGATCAAATAAAGAAGGAGTAGAAATAGAAAAAATGTCCACACCTGTGTCTGTTATTGAAGACCCAAACCTGCCTCCCAAAGAATATCAGGCATGGAAATTTTCTGCTGAAATTGATATGAAAGACGGTTCCTTTTCTTCTTTTGCTAAAGCAGAACAACGCATGCGTGATTTGACATGGGACAAAGAACAGATAGATTGTGCAGATGACCTGATCTATGTTTCACCGGACTTTGTTGTTGGAGAAGAAAGCTGCAGAACCCAAAACCTTGACATTGCCGGGATACCAATAGAAAGCTGCAAGCCCAAAGGAAAAAACGGGATTTACATACTCGGAGAATGTATTGACATCTCAAGGAAAGCTGCTCTTCAGCTAACAGACCCGGTGAACATCATTGAATTCGGAACAAAATTGGGAAAAGCAGTTGCAAAAAATCTGACATCAATCAAAACAGGAAGTAAAATCTCCATACTTTCATCCAGTGTGTTTGTTAATATGATGCACAAGCCCCAAATAACACATAGCTTCATTCGCTCGTCAATGGTTAAAGGCCAAATCCCAAAGCAACAAATGGACATCCCCGTGTTGGGTCAATATGATGTATTGGTGGTGGGCGGAGGCACCGCCGGTTCAGCTGCTGCCATCAGCGCTGCCAGAAATGGTTCCCGAACGCTGTGTATTGAACATTTACACGGACTTGGTGGACTTACAACAAAAGGACTAATTGAAGATGCATCCAATACTAATGAACCAGGATTTGCTTCTGAGGTCATCAATGAAATCAAAAAACTGAAAGGAGACCGCAAAAAGGACGAAGACCAACCCAAGCAATGGTGCCAAAACTGGAAAATGGAGTGGTTCAGAAAAGAATTCATAAAAGCAGGAGGTGAATTATGGTTTGGTGCAAGTGGATGCGGAGCAATCGTGGAATTCCGAAAAGTAAAAGGAGCCATTATTATTACCCCTTTTGGCAAAGGAATCATATGGGCCAATACAATTATTGATGCAACCGGAAATGCTGACATAGCCATTGCAGCAGGCGTACAACACCAGTATGCAGCCGGGAACTCTATGCCCGAACTGGCAGCAGGTATTCCGGTCATTAAAAACGGGCAACAATTGGTTCAATCAGCATGGACTTTTGTTGACAATACCGACATTTTTGACATACAGCGAACGATTATTACAGGGAAAGCACACCACGAAGAAGCTTATGACATAGGTGAACTCATTTATTCGGAAGAAAGAAGAACCATACACAGTGAACAAAATATTTCAAACCTTGACATTCATAATAAAAGAACATACCCGGATACAATAGCAATCCAAAAAGGAAAATTCAAAAACAATGAATACACTTCCAACAATTTGGTTCAATTAAAAGCATCACAGAACTCAGAGATTGAACTAAAGGCCAATATCCCCCTGAGAAGTATGCTCCCTAAAGGGCTTGATAGCATTGTAGTGACGGGGCATGCAATCGGTATAGAACGAAATGCAGCCTCTTTTCAGCGCAACCTGCAATGCATCCAAAACCAGGGATATACCATTGGGCTTGCTGCAGCTATGGTTGCACCGGTACGTCAAAGCATCAGGAAAGTGCCCCTGGAAAAACTACAGGAAAAGCTCATCAATATAGGGTATTTGGACAAAAGCACAATGCATGCTTCTGATAATTTTCCGCCAGACGAAGAACACTTGTTACAAGCAGCAAAAGAGGTAGACAGCAACTATACAAATATTGAAAAATTATTATGGAATAAAGAACAAGGCATTCCGCTTATAAAAAAACAAATCAGAGAAACAAAAGATCATAAGGTGGAGCTGGTATATGCACACGCACTGGGAATATATGGACACGCTGACGGTTGGAATATATTATCCAATAAGGTTGATTCTATCTCATCATGGGAAAAAGAAGAAGAGGCCGAAGAAATAAAGAACAAAAAAAGGAATAAAGGACAAGACACCACTACAACCCAAAACAAAGGCATAGACTACATTGACAGCCTCATTATTGCATTGGGAAATACCAGGCATGGTGATGCCCTGCCGGCAATTCTGGATAAAGCAGCATTATTGACCGCTGAAAGTGAATTGTCACATTTCCTGGCCATAGCATTGGCACTTGAACATTATCAATCATCTGAGGCGGCACAAACACTTTACAACCTTCTCGACATGCCCGGAATGATGGATCATGATATTCCTAATATTGAAACAGCGGTTGAGCGTGCTAATGCAAATACAGACCACATAAAAAACAACCTTCATTCGTTGCGTGAATTCTATTTAGGACGTGCATTATATCTTTGCGGAGATCATGAACGAAGAGGGAAAGCCATCATGAAAAAATACACAAGAGACCTTCGTGGATATTATGCCCGAAATGCATGTGATGTCCTTTCAGGAAACTATAAATCATAACATTACAATTGCCATTAGTATAGGAAAATTATTACCATGAAAAAGAAAATACATAAACTCAAATATATCCCGGATTATGATTTTACATTAATTGGCATTTCAGCACATGAGCATGATTACAGGCTGACATGGAGTGTAAATAAAAAGCTCGGCCTGAACCTCATAAAAATAAACGACCTGGAAATATTCAACAAAAAACTTAACACACAGCAATCCTTTTCTTTATATGCTTATCAGGACGAAGACTCACTTTTGGATTACCACCTCATATCCAATAAATGTGAAAACGGATTTCTCATCAAAGAACTTCAAAACCTCGATTTCTTCCTCAAAATAACAGGTGAAGGGTATGATAATACATTCATCAATCAACTGGTAAAACAATTAAAAGAAGCAGACCAGGTCATTTCAGCATTCTATATAGATAACAATTCTATTAAACAACCGTCCAGGTTTTTGTTTTAAACCTCTTGTCGTTTTTCATTCAGGAAATGAATAGATAACTATTTTCGTGCAATGAAACCTTTCCACTTGATCCTCTTTGGCAGGATTTTTGTTTTAGTATTCAGAACTTTATAATTTATTAACCTAAAACATATTAATTATGGCAAGCAATGGATTTGTAGGATTTGTAACCGGTGCTTTGGCCGGTATCACAGCTGGCATTTTAATAGCTCCTGACAAAGGAGAAAAAACCAGAAAACGGATCAAACGAGTGTCCACCCTATGCAAAAAAGACATAGATGAAAACATCAACGAACAGGTAGACGATTTGAAAGACTCTATCAATACATTTGTTGATGAAATGAAAATCAGGTTTGCAAACCTGGAAATGGACATGAAACAAAAAGAAGAGGAAGCACAAAAAAAAGCGGCACAAGAAGTAGAAAAAGGAGCACAAAAAGTAGAAAACAAAGCAAAAGAAGCCCGGGAATGACCGGCGAATACCAGAGCAGAAGGCAAATGCAAATGGAAGTACTACACACAACATATTAAAAAATATAAAAAAGAGTGCATGTTTCTTTAGACAAAGCCTCTGTACTATTTAAGGTTCTACCACAAATTTAATGATAACTTGCAATTTGTTTATATGTAGTTGAACCGAGCCATGACATTTTTTTTGACACACACGAGCATGATTATTAAGAGACTATTTGGCTTACTCAAAGTCAATAAATTAAACTCATGGCGAGCTCCATATGACCTTTGAAAATCAAATAATAAACATATGAAATATAGTTTAACGTAGTTAATATGTTGTATTTTAGTTTTCAACTATATTGCGTCAATCAAAAAAAGCAACATTTAAACCATATTTCAACCACATTTACAACTATATTTAAACAGTATTTTAGATTATGTAAAAATATTTAACCACTAAAATAAAGGTAGTACCCTATTTAATAATATCAAAAGTTTCCAGTCAAAAAGATTGATATATTCCAAACATTCTGCATTTGCACCAACTCACACAATCCAATATCTGAGTTGTCGCAAATAATTCATTGATGCTATGCATCATAATATTAACTCAATTAACTTAATTACTCAATCAACTAAATAATTCCCCACACCAACGCATCAAACATGAGACAAAATATCCGAAACTACAAAGACCTCCAACGGGCCAAACAACAATTTCAGGCAGAAGCTAAAATAAATAAAGAAGCATTGAAAGCCGGAATTCAACAAGCCAGACGAAATTTTGTGATATCCCTGGGAATGACGGTTGGCGCACAAGCAAAATACCTGTTGATGGGAAAAGCATTCAAATTATTAAAATTTAAATCCATATATAAAATAGGAAAATTGTCACGCATTAAGCGCTTCATAACCCGCCATTAATGATTCGTAAAGCAGTTTGGTTCTATTTTTGCATATACTTAAGATAAGGCTATCTGAAAATATATGCCACTAAAACACAAAAACACAATCACATTGCAACATAATTCTCATGCCTTTTATATATATTAGCATTTTTGAGATTCAGGGCAAAGGAAAGCAAGCATGGCTTTTCAGGCAGCCTCTTAAAAACGGATTATGAATGAACAAAAAACAAAACATATATTTCTCAAAAGAATACTTAAACTATTCGCAACAATCATTGCAATTATTTTAAGTATTCTGGTGCTTGGCACACTTTTACTTCATACCACCCCAATTCAAAAAAAACTAACCAACATTGCTGAGCAACGTCTTTCTGAACAATTCAATACAACCGTTCAAATCAAAGAGGTCAGCATCACACTTCCTAACAGATTAGTTATCAAAAATATTTACATTGAAGGCACAAGCAATGACACCCTGGCCAGTACCGGGCACATTAAAATCCTGTTCAATGCCTTTGCATTGCTCGATAAAAAGATAGAAGTGAATCTTATTAATATTGAAAACGCCCGGTTTAATCTCATCAAATCAGCACAAGACAGCACGTACAATTTTTCATTTCTCACTCAAAACCAGCCTCAAAAACAACGTGATACCACACAAAAGAAATCCGGCGGCGAGCCATGGTCATATGAGCTTGAGCGATTAATACTCCAAAACATTCACCTGTTGCAATACGATGAAATAACAGGCAATAAAAAGAAAGCAGACATTGGCAGCATTCTTATCAAAGCAAAGACCATTGAACCAGGCAACAACGTGTTTGAACTCCAAACCATACTGATTGAAAACAGCTCACTGGAAATAACAACCCATTCAAAAGAACTTAAAAAATCACAACCCTTTTCATTAGACCTCAGGCTAATACAATCCCTTGACCTCAATAATGTAAGCCTGAAGATCAATGACCATGTCTTTCATCAGAATACAAGCATAGACAGCGCCCATATTTTCATCCGGCCTGAAAAAATGAATATCCATGACAAACAACTCAACATCCAAAAAGCTGTCATACACCATGCAAAGGTTGCAATGGAAAAGCAAACGATGACAATCGAAGATTCTTTATCTATTGTTGAATTTAAACGAAAAAAAGATTCATTGAAGAATCCGGCTAATTGGCAATTTACAATCCAAAACCTAAAGCTCGAACACAACACATTCCGGTTGGCCAACAATGCGATCCCCAATCCTCCAGACCACTTTGATACGGACAACATACTCCTTCAGAATATTGAATTGCACGGCCAAAACATCCATGTATCAGAAGCAGGTTACCAGGCAACCATTGAAAATGTAAGTTTTTATGATGAAAACGGCTTTGCAGTCAACAACCTGGGGTTTCAAATGAATGCAGACAAACAAAGGGCTAAAATCAAAGATTTCATATTGAAAACACCCGCTACCAGCATTCAACACACAACCACCATTAATTACCCCGGCCTGAAACAAATCGCAAAGGGAAACATAAAAAGTCATTTCAGGCAATCCGGTATCAGCATGAAAGACATTGTGTATTTTGTTCCTTCATTAAAACAACAATTTGAGATATGCAGTGATACAACAATAATACTGAATCTCAAGGGACAAATCCATGCAGGCCAAACCAATATTGGTTTCCAAGAATTCAGGGTTGGCATTGGCGAACATACCGGACTGAACATTTCAGGAAATGTCCGCCATTATAATGACATGCACACAATATCACCGGACATTGTGCTCGACACCTTTTACACCAACCGCCAAACGGCATTCAGGATTCTTAAAGACACCCTGGTACCCCGGAACATTCAAATTCCCGCAAACCTTTCTATGGCCGGGAACATTAAAAATAATAATGATAAAATCACCGCCAACATTGATATTCGTACCTCACAGGGATATTTGGCCCTGAACGGAGATATGAAACGGAACAGACACGACTCTACAGAACAATACACCCTTCAATTTGAAACCAACTATAGCCTGGGGCAATTATTGCAAAACGAACAACTGGGCGCAATAGCACTCAACGGGCAGATTGATGGTACATCTGAGCAGTTTAAAAACCATGATATTTCCATTGACATCAATGCAGATGTTATTGAGTACAATGATTATGCATTTAAGTCCATTTCCATACAAGGAAATGCAATGGCAAATCATTTTAAAGGCACCATCACTTCACAAGACAGCAATATCAGGTTTACACTTAAAGGCGAGGCCGACTTACAAGACAGTATACCGGAGTATCAAGCTGTGTTTGACCTGAATGCTGCCGATTTTCAGGCTATCAATTTATCAAACAGGAACATCAGAGGGAAAGGCCGGCTACAAACCGAATTCAGGGGCAATAACATAGACAATTTCAACGGAACTATGAACATTTATGATATCCTGGTGCTCAAAGGCGAAAAACGATACAGCACCGACTCAATTATCCTAAGAGCATATAATGACCGGAATAGCATAGATTTAAAAGCGCATGCTGACTTTTTGAATGTCCGCTACACAGGGTCAGTGAAAATGCGTGAACTCGAAGAGATCGTAAAAAACCACATGAATAATCATTTTCAGTTTCAGGATACTTTATTAGAACAAACGCAAGTACCCAAAAAATTTAAGGTATATCTAAAAATAATGGACAGCAAATTCATAACAGACATCATATTCCCTAAATTGACAGCTTTTGACCCTGTTTTATTTAAAGCATCATACAACAGCCAGGATGTGCGCCTCAAAATCAAAGCGCTTGTCCCTGAACTGCAATACCAATCCGTGAATATAGATTCACTGACGCTGAATATAAACTCGGATAAACAAAGGATGACCTATACAACCGGATTCAACCTTTTGCAATATGACTCATTGATGATCTACAACACCAGGATATTTGGCGAGGTACTTCAGCAGACAATTCACAACAGGCTCGTAATGCTGGATAGCCGGGGAGCCATTCATTACAAAATCCATTCGCAACTGCTCAATAAAGATGATGCATTATTCTGGCATATCAATCCCGACTCGTTGATTCTGAATAAAAATAAATGGGACATACCGGACGAAAACCACCTCCGCTTCACAGATCAACAGATGCATGCAAACAAATTCATGTTGTCCCGGAACAACCAGGTATTTGAAATTCGCACTCGATCCAAAACGGTCCGTAGCCTGAATTATACAGACTTTGTGTTTGCAGATTTTCAATTAAGTACTTTGTTTGAAATGGCAGGCATCAAAAAACGAAACCTGAGCGCCAACATCAACGGAGAAGTCACATTAGCACAAGACACCGCCCTGCAGGGGATCAATGCTGATTTCATGCTGTCAGACCTGATCGTATTCAACAATGAATTGTTCAATACTATAGATATCAATGGCAGCAAAACCGGAGAATCTAATTACCATGCTACAGTCACTATGCAAGACAAACAAGATTATATTAAGGTTGTTGCAGATTATGACTTGTCTGGGGAACAGGAACACCTCAATGCCAATGCTAAAATTGAGTCACTGCATCTGGAAAAAATCCAACCCTTTGTAAGCGGGCAGTTCAGTAAGCTGTCAGGACCTGTATCCGGGGATTTTTCAATGAATGGGACTGCTAAAAACCCGGAATACACCGGAACACTCCGGTTAAACAACATATACATGACACCTGAGCTACTGAATACAGATTTTGTTCTGCCTGAAGGAGAAATCGCTTTGCAGAATAAGATTCTGACATTAAATGATATTATCATTCTCGACAAGCAGGATAACAGGGCCACTCTTGCCGGGACATACGACCTTACAGAGGCCAATGACCTTGACCTTGTATTCACTGCCAATCAATTTAAAATGCTGAATACAGAATATGAACCGGGCAGAAATTTTTACGGAAATGTATCAGCCAACATGAATGCAAATATTAAGGGAACCATGAATGCACCTGTTATAAACATGGAACTGGATATATTAAAAAACACCCGTTTTTATTTCATTACTCCTCAGGAAGAGGCAACCATAGAAGAAGAAGGGGTTGTGCAATTCATAAAAAAAGATACTGTTAAAAAAACTGTCTTTCAACAAGAAAGGACAACAGAAACGGAAGATACCCTGATCAACCGTGGTGACGGAAACATCACACTGACTGCCAACATTGAACTGGACGAAGAAGCCGTACTGCACATCATAGTTGATCCGGCCACAAATGAAGCGCTGGAAGTACAGGGCGATGCCAACCTGAGCTTTGCCATGAATAAAGGCGGCGGACAAAGCCTGACCGGCAGATATGAAATTGAGAGAGGAAACTATACACTAAGGCTGTATAATTTCATCCAACGGGAATTCATCATCCAAGAAGGAAGCTATATCAACTGGATAGGCGATGTTACAGATGCACAAGTGAATATAGATGCATATTATAAGGTGAACACAGCGCCCATCTCGTTGGTTTCGAACGACCTGCCTGCCATGACAGCAGAAGAACGGTTGATATACCAAAACCGTCTGCCATTCCTCGTGTTTTTGAATATCAGAGGTAGTATGATGTCGCCGCAGATCAGTTTTAACATCAAACTTGAGGAAGGAGAACAAAATGCTGTGGTCAAATCCAAATTATCGCAATTGCGGCAAAATGAATCACAATTGAATAAACAGGTCTTTTCTTTACTGATCTTTAAGAATTTTGTCCCTTCATCGTCATCCACAGAAACGCCTTCTAATTATGAGATCAACAATACAGCCCGCTCCGGCATCAGCAACCTGATCAGCAATCAGCTTAACCAGTTTGCCACCCGGTATATCAGGGGCGTGGACATCAACCTGGACGTATCATCATATCAACAACACCAGGAACAACAGCAGCAGGCCGGCAAAACACAGGTAGAATTCGATGTATCGAAGCAATTCCTGGACGAACGCCTCACTGTGAGTGTAGGAGGCAATGTAGCAGTTCAGGATGAAGTACGGGAACAGGTGCAAAGTGTCAATAATTTCACAGGCGATGTTGAACTCGAATACGCACTCACCGAAGACGGCCGCTACAGGATCAAAGCATACAATAAAACAGATTATGAGAATGTGCTGGAAGGCCAGATCAGAAAGACCGGCATTGCATTGATCTACCACACATCATTTGAATCATTCAGGAACTTATTTGTAAATAAAAAAAGAAAGGAGGAAAGTGAAAAGTGAAGAGAACTGAAAGCTAAGTGGTGCATAAACTTAAAGGGAAAAATTGACACACTTTTTTGAATACTCCTATACTCCCCCTCCCACTTTTTGCCGCCTCTTCTCTTCTAAATTTTAAAGCTCAAAGCAAACGAAAAACACACTCAATCACTTAATCCCTCAATCACTTAATTAACTTAATCAACTTAACAATTACCATATGCCCCAACTCCACAAAATACCGTTCTTTATAATCTTTGCACTGCTTTTGCATTCGTGCAGCACTACAAAAATGCTGGAGAATGACGAATATTTGTATAAAAAAGCCAAAATTGACTTTGATTCGGCAGGTATTTTTAACGCATTATCAATCAAACAGGACCTTCAGGAATTCATCATCCAGGAGCCAAACAGTAAACTACTGGGTTTCATCCCATTTCAATTATACATGTACAACCTGGCCGGAAAAAATGTACCTGATTCGGGGTTCAGGCACTGGCTGCAGACAAAAGTAGGAGAACCACCTGTGGTTTATAATGAACAAGCTACAGCTCAAAGCATGAAACGGATGCAAAACTACCTGTTCTCCAAAGGCTATTTTCATGCCCGGGCTGACACTTCAAAACGTCCGAAAAACCAAAAGATGAAAGTTATTTATTCATTCAATATCCAAACACCATTTACAGTGAAAGATGTACTATATCCCGACTCCACAATTTCAATCGGCCAAAAGATACAGCAAACAGCCCCTAAATCCAAAATAAAAACAGGAGCACCGTATGATCTTAATGTATTAAAAGAAGAACGCAAACGGATTGATAATCAATTAAAAAATAAAGGATACTTTTATTTCAGGCCAGAATACATCTTATTCAAAGTAGACAGCAACAATGCGCGCAGGGAAGTGTTGATTTATGTCACATTAAAAGACGACATCCCGGACAAAGCAACCAAAGCATACAGGATTAACAACATACATATTTATCCGGGTTATTCATTGGAAAAAGAGATGACAGAAGATGACACAGCCGCTTATAATGGTTTACAGATCATCGGGGAAAGCGACTACATCCGGCACAAATTGCTGGCACGCTCCGTCTTTTTTAAACAAGGCGAAATATACAAAGAGAAGGACTACCAGCGAACCATCAATAAACTCACAGGATTGAAAATTTTCAAATTTGTCAATATCAAATTCAACGACACGATCATTGACGGGTCAAGACTATTGAATGTGAACATACTCCTTACAAAAGCACTGCCACGCACACTGCGACTGGAATTACAGGCGCAAACCAAATCAAATGATTTTACCGGCCCGGGATTAATATTGAGCTTTAACGACCGGAACATGTTCCGCGGAGCAGAAAATTTCAACATCCGGCTAAATGCCGGGTTTGAGACACAGATTGCACAGGAAACAAAAGGATTGAACTCATATGAGTTTGGGTTCAACAGCAAGTTATCCCTCCCAAAATTCGTGTTCCCGGTTATTGACATGAACCGGTTCCTCTCTCCCAAATTCACCCCGCATACCAACTTAAGGGCAGGATTCAATATCCTTGACAGGGTAGGGTTCTTCACATTGCATAATGCTGGTTTTTCTTTTGGGTATGACTGGAAAGAGACAGAGACACGCTTTCATCACCTCACCCCGTTTTCATTAACATACACCAACCTGTTCAATACCTCTTCTGAATTTCAGCAAATATTGAATGAGAATGAATACATCCGGGAGAGTTTTAAAGAGCAGTTGATCACCAGCCTGAAATACGATTACACATTCAATAACCGGATCAACAAACAACAAACCATTCATTATTTCTTGAATGTGAATGCAGAGCTGGCGGGGAATGCAGCACAGTTTACTGCCAACCTCTTATCAGACAAAGCATCGGCAAACAAATTATTCGGCATTGCCTTTTCACAATACGCGCGGGTTTATCTTGATACGCGGGTTTATTACGATATCAATAAAAAAAATAAACTGATATACAGATGGTTTTCAGGTGCCGGGTTTCCATATGGCAACTCCAACACATTGCCCTACACGCGGCAGTTTTATACGGGCGGTGCAAGCAGTCTGCGCGGTTTTCAGTTCCGCTCTGTAGGCCCCGGTTCCTTTGCACCTGATGATGATGCCAACTATTTTGACCAGACAGGTGACGTAAAACTCGAAAACAACCTGGAATATCGGTTTCCCGTTGCAGGGGTGGTTAAAGGAGCCGTGTTTACAGACGCAGGAAATGTTTGGCTGAGCGGAAAGACAACTGACAACAGCAAACAGTTTGCATTCACTGATGTGCTGAGTGAGCTGGCGGTCTCGTTTGGCTCCGGCATACGTGTTGCACCACGTTTTTTTGTCCTGCGCCTCGACATCGGCATCCCCCTCCGAAAACCCTTCTTACCCAAACACCAGCGATGGGTGATAGACCGCATCAACTTTTCCAATGCGCAATGGAGAAAAGAAAATATTGTGGTGAATATAGCTATTGGGTATCCGTTTTGAGGGGGGGTACAATACTATGGTTAAATCGATAATTAATATAATCCTTTTTGTTTTCAAAATTTATCATAGCTTAATACCCTCTTTTCTAATTTTATGATAAAGAGGTGTGTGTATTAAAGTATTATTCCAATAAGTTTTAGTATAAATAAAAGTAGAAATAATCTGACCTGATTCAAGTTCAATATCATAAAGATCATCCCTGAATTGGTCTTCTACCTCATTTGTGACTTTATTCTTATCAACTAAGATTAAAATATCCCAGTCTGAATTAAGCTGGTGATCCCCTCTTGCCCTGGATCCAAATAAAAATGCCTCAGCCTGTGGATCATGTCTATGAATAGAATCAGATATTTTATATTTAATCAGTTCTTGCGTCATGAATCATTTATTGTTGAATCGTTTATCAAAGATAATTAATTATTAACAAAATCCAGGTAAAAAAGATATTAGGATTGAACTGTCCGTCGCTTTGAGAAAAAAGACAACAAAGATTTAACCTGCACCATCCACTCCCACAACATTCGAATTGCGGGGGAGCAGTACAAAGCGGAAGTGCATACTGCAATGAAGCAATCTTTCAGATAAAGTACAAGCGCTACAACACAGGCTTGCTATGGTGTTCCTGCGTTATCGAAAAATCACTTCGTTCCATTGCATTGCGCTCGTGATGACGTTGTTGTTGGAGTGGTTGTGGAGGTATGTTGGGGGACTGTTCCGGAAAGCTACTTTTTAGTAGTGTTTAGAGCATTGATGCCTGGTAGTAATACCCAGGTTACATAACCATTTATATTTGCTTCTGATGTAAATTCATGGTCAAAGTAATCATCAGGATTATCAGGCATCTGCCCTGCTGTCCAGTTACTCTGGCTCCCAATATCTTTAGTATATCCAACTGCTTCGGCAAATACTACAAAGAACCTGATTTTACCATGAGTTGGCAAATGTCCGCCATTTCTTGCGTTATTCTGACCGTAAGTACTAATAAAACTTACAATCAAATATATAATAATTAAAATATATTTTTTCATAATCATATTGAACATTAATTTTTAATTTAATATTTAAATTTCATTACTGTATTATAAATTTATTTTTACACATTAATCTCTTATCTTTAAATACCATATAAATATATATACCAGGGTTATATTCGGAATTATTTATAGTAATAGTAGTCTGACCATTTAATGTATATGATACCTGTTCTTCACCTAAAATATTTATAATTTTGATAAAATACCTTGTGCTAGCTTCACCCCTTATAAATAATTGAGATGTTCCAGTTACCGGGTTAGGCTTTATTGTACTAAAATTGCTTTTAACTGTTTCCTCCTTAAAACCAGTGCTCTCTTGATAACAATTACCACTTGTAGCTTTATATAGTAATGAATCATTTTGGAACACACAAGATAATTCATACCCGCCATCTATAATGCACCTATCATTAACACCCGCATAAATGACTCCAAAAGAAGACCCAATCCCTTCTATCCATGTTTCAGGAGGCCCTCCATTTGATGTAAAATAAAGCCTTTTTCGATATTCTCCGTTAATATTTATAGAATCAACCGAATCCACATTCATAGTACGCTCACAATTCATACTATTTGTTATCACCGCTGTATCATTTTTTTCAAGAGAAAAATCATACATTAATTTTTTAGAAGAATTAACATCAGTATCTAATATATAAACTTTTTTTTCTGCTGTATCTTCATGTAAAAACGTATTTATTTTAGTAAATGCTGATGATGTATCCCTGCTTTTAAGAAGTTGATAATACTCAACGTTGTTTATGTTAGTATCACACCCAATTTTATATAAATTAGATTGAGAAGAAGTTACATCACAAAAAAGCTCGAAGCATGCCATCCACGATGTAATATACCAAAGTTTATCAGAATCTAATAATGTGTGATACATCTGGCTTTTTCCCAAAAAAACAAATGGAAGAAATAATAGAATAAAGAATAGTTTTTTCATGACATTTCAATTTTAAATTTATCATTCTCACCCTGTTATTTGGTCAGGATCATCCGCCGGGTGTCCACTTCGTTGTCGTCGGCAATGAGGGTGTACATGTACATAAGATACCCACGAAGTTATTTTAATATTAGCAACATATAAATATATAAAAAATAATCCGTAATAATATATGTTTATAATGGCTCTACTCTAATAAATGGTTGACAAATTTCACAAATTGTGTTTTTAAGAATCACTGGAGAAAAATTCAAGATAACATATGTTTCAATTTTCACAGGTAGTTTAGGATGGCCAATTTTTTGTATATAAGAAACATCATCAATTGATATATCATCAAAATCTCCTTTTTTTAAATTTTTTTAAATCGTTAGCTGTAATTTTAATATTATCATTTATTTGTGCATGCAATATAAATGGCAAGAAAAAAATTACTAAAATTATTCTATTGTTCATAGCATTATCATTTTTGAACGCTGCCAATGCACAAAATAATGTGGCCGGGATCAATCCATTAAGCCTGGGGTTAAAAAACCTGAACCTGAAACATGAGTTGGTTGTAAATGAAAATCAGTCACTTGCATTGAACGGATCATATATGCTTGAACGGACACTTCCTTTTTATTCTATTGAAAATGCAAATCTGTTTTTCGATAAAGAAACCACAACAGACATTTTTCCTCCAATCCCTTATCTATCAAATATTTTCAATATAATATTCATTTTTTGCTATTTTAAATAGCATTTTATTGTAAATTTTGCTTTTAATTTTAGCATTTTATTATTAATTTTGTTTAAAAATAAAGCAAATGGAAAAATTACATGAAAAATCCCAAAAAAAGATAAATAGTATATCGCTGGAATTTAAAAGGTATCTTCATAAACGGATAAATCTCGATCAACGGTTGATTAGCATTCGCGGAGCCAGGGGAACAGGCAAAACAACCATGCTTTTGCAAATTGCTTCAATGCATTCAAAAAAAGAAGTTTTATATGTAGCGTTAGATGATCTTTTTTTCACGAACAATAGTTTATATAGTCTTGCAGAATATTTTTATAAAACCGGGGGTGAGCTTTTGCTGCTGGATGAAGTTCATAAGTACCCAAACTGGTCCAGAGAGATAAAACTCGTTTATGATGATTTTGCTTCGATGCAAGTCATATTCACATCTTCTTCTGTATTGGACATTTACAAAGGCGAATCGGACTTAAGCCGCCGGGCTTCTTCATACATTTTACATGAGATGTCGTTCCGTGAATATCTGGAATTTCAACACAACATCATATTTCCAATTGTATCTCTTGAGGATATTATTCAACTGCATGAAGAAATATCGCTTGAGATGGCTCAAAAATTCAAGCCCTTAAAATATTTGCAAACGTATTTAAAGCATGGGAATTACCCATATTATTCCGAAGACGAGGAAGATTACTTTCAAAAAATAAGGAATACAATCAACCTTGTTATGGATATTGATTTACCTGCATGTCAGCATATAGATTATACAAACATTGCAAAATTTAAACGGTTATTATTTGTACTGGCATCCAATGTCCCTTTTACACCGAATATAAGCAAACTAAGTAAGCAAATCGGGATGGACAGAAATGCTTTAGTGCATGCTATTCAATTGATGAATAAAGCCGAATTGATACATACTCTCTATAAAAAAACCAGAAGTATCAGAGTTTTAAATAAACCTGATAAAATATGGCTTCACAATTCTAATCTGAGTTTTGCTTTAAGCAATAAACAACCCGAGACAGGTAGTGTGCGAGAAACATTTTTCATTTCCCATATCATACCCGATCATCAGGTATCTCTTCCTTTATCAGAAGGAGATTTTTGGGTAGATGAAAAATATCTTTTCGAAATCGGGGGAAAGAACAAAACCCGGAAACAGATACAGGAGTGCCCCAATGCATACCTGGTCAAAGACTTTATTGAAACCGGATATTTAATAAATATCCCATTATGGCTGTTCGGTTTTTTATATTAATTCATTGAATCAGCCCATTGAATTACCCCCTAAAATCATCGGACAGCAATATAGATTAAAATCTGTACTTTTATCACGATGAAAAAAAGAAGTAATGCTTTACTTAAAAGTATACTTCTCCCGCCCAGCTGATTTTGTAATTCCGGTTTATTTTCTTTAAAAAATTATTATTTTTTCATTAAACATAATTTCTGAATGATCTGAAATCGTCATAACATAAATACCTGGTGTTAAATGTCCGGTATTAATAATGCATTCCTGTTTGTCTCTTATATTTTTTCTCATTATAATACGTCCCATAGAATTGCTAATCTGTAATTGATAATTCCCGTGTGCAGGGAAAAGTACTTTTATGTTACGGCCTTTAGAAGGGTTTGGATAAACATTTATTTCAACTTGATTAATCTCATTTATATTATTTAACACATCATAACAATTATCAAATGATGCTCTTTTATAGACCAATGTATCATAATGCTTATAACATAACAAAGAATATGAATCACCACCGACTAGGCCTATATCATTATAAATCAACCCGCTTTTTGCACCAATA
>CAZJWE010000044.1:0-19748 GCA_964549265.1 uncultured Bacteroidales bacterium
AAACAGTATTTTAGATCCTGTAAAAATATTTAACCACTAAAATAAGGGTAGTACCTACTTTTTTAAAGTTCAATATTATGCAGGTAGGATAAATGGAATAGTCAAAATATTTCTTTTTCGAAATGAAATTGTTTGATTTTTGGAAAGTTTAACCCGAAAAATTCACCGCAAAACGACAGGAATCATCATAAAAAAACTATTTGTTAAATTGCTAGCTTCAATTTGATTTTTTCTAATCCGGCATATTTTTTCCTGTATAATAAAACTTCATATACTGCAAAGCCAAAAACAATAATGTACTCTATAGCAATAATGTACATATTTTCTTTTAAAGGTACATGATGATAAGCATAATAACTGAAATTCACAAAGAATGCCCATATCAAGGGGAATCGGTATGGTGTAAACATAAACAAAACCAAAGGAGTTAATAAATACCAGGGATGAACAACCGGCAGCAAAAAATAAAAAACAGTAATAACCAATAACATTCCGCCGAAAATTTTAACCCATGATTTTTGTTTTAGCGTAAATGCTGTAACAAATATTGTACAAATTATTATTCCCCATAAAATAATCCCGTATACGTGCTGCGACAGGTGGATGTTCAGTATTGAAGTAATGGATTGAACCAAATAATAGATTCCGGAATTGAATTCAAAATGATTGAAATACATTTTAATGCCTTCCAGGTAATGTACTATCGCAGTCCATCTTAATAAAGGTAAAAACAAAACAAATATCCCAATAAAAACCGTTCCGTAATAAATAATCCGTTTTCTTCTTTTAAGCCTTCGAAAATACAATGGCAAAAAAAGAATTACCACAAGTTTTATGCATACAGCCAAAGAAAAGAAAATAGCAGATGCAAACAGATTTCCCCTGATTAAAAAATAAATTGAGAGCAAAAAGAAAAAAAGCATTATCACTTCAATATGCAAATTACCGGCAACTTCAATAATGACTAATGGATTTAATGCATAGAGCAAAATAAGTGAAGTGGATTGTTTGAGTTTTTCCAACAGCCGTATGCCTAAAATGATAATAGCTATATCAAAAACCAATAGAACAAGACGTAGAAGAAATATTTTTCCCATAACCGTGGGCGGCGCAAATAGTACGATGAAAAATGATAAATATATTGACAAAGGCGCGGAATTAGAATAGAGCACTTTAGAATTCATCAACTCAAACAGGTCATAACTGTATGAGATTTTTAATATTTCAGCATGCTCAACAAGATTAGCAGGAATGTCTATATAAGGGTTAAAACCACGGCTAAGCAACATCCCGTCCCAGATGAGGCGATAACAATTATCCGATAACCCGGGATCGGCAAATAAAAAAATAATCCTGAATAATACAGCCAGTGCAATCAAACGATTAAAATAATGAGTGTATTTTTGGTACCTGATAAAATAAATCATCCCGGCAAAAAGCAGGGCATATAAAAAAATCAATATAAAAAAATTGCTGCGCTCAATAGCATATCCAAAAATCAGATAGGAAATACAGGATATAGCAATGAACAAATAAGCTGTATTTTTGTGGAAAATGACAAGCTCATGCAAGCCGTTTTTAAAAATTGAGAGAAATCTATTTATCATACATTGGAAACTTTCATGATCGTTTAAAAGTTAATAAAATTTGATAGAGCGTATATGTTTTTGAATGTGAATGTGCTTCCCTTTTTAATTTGCCATTTCACATCATCATACCCCGATTCATCATGAATATCAAAATTATAATTATTTTTGGTTATATCACAAATTAATGCAACAGATTTTACTAATTTTGCCATACCGAAGAGAAACAGATATAATTTGTCTATTACTACTTCGCATCCAAGAGAATGTTCAAATAATCAATAAATAATATGATCTTATTTTTCCAATCTACCCGAGACATTGTTTTTGCTGTAAAAATCACAGGTCAACTGAACGAAGAAGCCAAACAAAAATGTACATGGTTGTTTGATCATGCAGATTTGAGGCAGGAAAAATTTTTAGAAGGTGTTTTTATAGGGCCGAGAAAAGAGATGATCACGCCATGGAGCACAAATGCTGTGGAAATAACCCAAAACATGGGAATAGAAGGGGTAGAGAGAATAGAACAATTTTTAAAGAGCAATACAGACAATCCTGATTATGACCCTATGTTGCAAGCCGTTTATAATACTCTCGACCAGGACATTTTTACACTTGAGAATACCCCTGACCCTGTCATGTATATTGATGATATAGCTGATTATAATCAACGTGAAGGATTGGCACTTAACGCCGAAGAAATAGCCTACCTCGAAACATTGAGTCATAAGATAGGCAGACAACTCACCGACAGCGAGATTTTTGGATTTTCACAAGTCAACTCCGAACATTGCCGCCATAAAATTTTTAATGGCCTGTTTATTATAGATGGAGTTCAACAAGAGTATACATTATTTCAGATGATCAAGCAAACAACTGCAAAGCATCCCAACCGTGTTGTTTCTGCTTATAAAGATAATTGTGCCTTTTTACAGGGCCCTGTTGCCCGGCAATTTGCACCTGACAGGCAGGATAAACCTGGTTATTTTAATATTGAAGAATTTGAATCGGTTATTTCTTTGAAAGCCGAAACTCATAATTTTCCTACTACTGTAGAACCGTTCAATGGAGCAGCTACAGGTACAGGAGGGGAAATACGCGACCGTATTGCCGGAGGGAAAGCTGCTTTTCCTGTAGCCGGTACGGCTGTGTATATGACATCGTACACCCGGTTAAAAAATGACAGAGCTTGGGAACAAACGACATCGCCACGGAAATGGCTTTATAAATCGCCTGAAGAAATCCTGATCAAAGCATCGAACGGAGCCAGTGACTTTGGTAACAAATTTGGACAACCACTGATTTGCGGAAGTGTTTTGACCTTTGAACATGCTGAAAATGAAATGATGTATGGATACGACAAAGTCATTATGCTTGCCGGAGGTATTGGATACGGAAAAAAGAAAGACAGCTTGAAAGATATACCGGCAAAAGATAATGTATTGATTCTATTAGGAGGCGATAACTACAGAATTGGAATGGGAGGCGGTGCAGTTTCTTCTGTTTCAACCGGTGAATACGGGAATGCCATTGAATTGAATGCAGTACAACGTTCAAATCCCGAAATGCAAAAACGAGTTTATAATGCAATCAGGGCTTTAGGAGAAGCCACTAACAATCCTGTCATCTCAATACATGATCACGGGGCAGGAGGACATCTGAATTGCTATTCAGAATTGGTAGAAGATACCGGCGGAGAAATTCAAATTGAAAAACTGCCTGTTGGAGACCCTACCCTATCTGCCAAAGAAATTATAGGAAATGAATCTCAAGAACGCATGGGCCTCGTTGCAGAAAATAAAGATGTACAAACCATTCAGCGAATAGCAGAACGAGAAAGAGCGCCTTTTTACGTCGTCGGAAAAATCACAGGTGACAATCATTTTTCATTTGTTAACACCCAAAACAATGAAAAACCCATTGACCTTGCCCTGGAAGATTTGTTTGGTAATCCGCCCAAAACTATTCTAAAAGATGAAACCATCAACAAGGCATTTGCACCTTCAAAACATGATTCTGCACGTTTAAAGGACTATCTTAAAGATTTGCTTCGATTGGAGTCTGTGGCATGCAAAGATTATTTAACCAATAAAGTAGACCGCTCAGTAACAGGAAGAATAGCCTTTCAGCAAACCACCGGCCACATCCAATTACCACTCAATAACCTTGGTGTCATTGCACTTGATTATGATGGAATAAAAGGCGCAGCTACTGCTATTGGCCATGCTCCTGTAGCCGGACTACTGAATGCAGCTGACGGAAGTATTTTATCCATTGCAGAAGCATTAACCAATATCTTATGGGCGCCTTTACAGGATCATTTGAAAGGAGTATCATTGAGTGCTAATTGGATGTGGCCGTGTAAGAATAAAGGAGAAGATACACGTCTATTTAAAGCTGTTAAAGCAGCATCTGAATTTGCTACAGCACTGGGCATCAATATTCCCACGGGCAAAGATTCATTATCAATGACCCAAAAATACCCCGACGGAACCGTTGTCAGAGCCCCGGGAACGGTCATTATTTCTGCAGCAGCCGAGGTAAAAGACATTCGAAAAATCATTGGCCCGGCAATCATCAGAACATCCGGTACAGAATTACTGTATATTAATATGTCGTCTGACGATTTGAAAACCGGAGGAAGTAGTTTTAGTCAAATCACCGGTAAAATCGGAAATGAAAATCCCACCGTCAAAGACCCCGAATATTTTTTAACCGTTTTCAACCAGGTACAGGAGCTCATTGAAGGACAAAAAATACTTTCAGGCCATGATATTTCTTCCGGTGGGATGATCACAGCCCTGCTCGAGATGAACTTTCCTAACAAATCCGGCGGGTTGCGGGTTGACTTATCTGACATACCAGAAGACGATGTGATAAGGATTTTAATGAGTGAAAACCCCGGTGTGATCATTCAAACCAATACACAAGATCATATAAAAGATTATCTTTTGGAAAAAGGAGTTGAGGCCGTTAAAATCGGAGAACCTGTAGAGGACAGGGTATTAGAAATAAATCAATATGGCCAACACATTGCATCTCTGCCCATTGATGAGTTGAGAGATATATGGTATGAAACATCATATCTTTTAGACTCAAAGCAAAGCGGAGAAGTGCTGGCATTACAACGGTACAGTAATTATAAAAAACAACCTTTATCCTTTGTTTTCCCTTCTCATTTTAAAGGGAAATTGACATCATTCAACATCAATAAACAGCATCGTCCATCTGGTGTTAAAGCCGCTATCATTCGTGAAAAAGGAGTGAATGGCGACCGCGAAATGGCATATTCTATGTACCTGGCAGGTATGGATGTGAAAGATGTACATATGACAGATTTGGTAAGTGGCAGAGAAACACTTGAAGATGTAAATATGATTGTATTTGTGGGTGGATTTTCAAATTCTGATGTATTGGGCTCTGCCAAAGGCTGGGCTGGTGCCTTTCTTTATAATCCCAAAGCCAAAAAAGCACTTGACCGGTTTTACAACCGCCCCGATACCTTAAGCCTGGGTATATGCAATGGATGCCAATTAATGATACACCTCGGCCTTATTACGCCCGGCCACGATGTACAACCCACAATGCATTTCAATGATACCGGCAAATTTGAATCTTCATTCCTTAATGTAGATATACCGGAAAACAACAGTGTGATGTTAAAATCTCTTACTGGAAGCCGGTTGGGTATTTGGATAGCACACGGAGAAGGAAAGTTTAAATTGCCTTATGATGAAAGCCAATACAACATTCCTGTGAAATACAGTTATGCTGATTTTCCTGGCAACCCGAATGGATCAGACCTCAATACTGCCGGGTTATGTTCTCCTGACGGACGCCACCTGGCCATGATGCCCCACCTTGAACGATCGGTATTGCCGTGGCAATGGGCTTATTATCCTTCAGACAGAAAAGCCGGTGATGAAGTATCTCCCTGGATAGAAGCATTTGTGAATGCGAAAAATTGGATTGAAGAAACAAAAGAAAAGTAGAAATTATGAGGTAATCTATGCGGTTAACCTCTCAGAAATCCTGTCTTTTTTTTCTTCGAGACAGCCATAATCCGTAAGGGATATAAATGTCCTTTAAAAATACTGCCCAAGGCCAATGACAATACCACTATCCGATAAGTCAAACATATTGAATCCATAATCAACTCGAAAAATGGCATTATAAAATCTTTTATGGATGAAACGCAGCCCTATTCCTGAATATGATTTTATAATATCCGTATCAATAAAATCATTAAATCCACCTTCCGGCTTTCTCCATGAACCCGAATCTGTAAACAACACTCCCTGTATTCCTCCAAAAGGCTTCTCATACAAAGTATGACGATATTCAAGGTTGAAGAATATGGTGCCTGTGCCCCTGTCTACTTTATTGCCAATACCTCTGATGTTAACATGATTGTCTAATACAAAGGGAGCAAACGGGTTGTTATTATTTGTGGATAATCCCAGTTTCAACCGTCCGGCAATATTGATTTTGGGTGATAATAAATAAAAATATCTGAATTCATTGAATGCGATAACAAATAAGGGGTCGTAACCAACTGTTTTTACACTGGTGAAATTAAAAGAATTAGCCCATCCTTCCTGGTAAAAATAATGGTAAGAAATGGATTCATTCAGATATGAACACTTTGCAAGAAACTTATTCTTTTCAGCCTTTTTCGGCCCGGGCAGGTTATCATGCTGGTTAATTTTTGTATAAGTTTCTGTAAAATAAGAACTCCCTAATTCAATGCGATGATGAAGCCCGAGTTCATATAGAGCAGATAATTCAATGGCATTATTATCATAAAAATAATCTACAGCCATATTTTGGATATATAGGGGCTCGTTGGTCGACCATTTTTTGAAATTTCCTGCCAACCCCCAGCGAGTGTTCCCAAAATAGGGGATCAGGAAATGGAAAAAATAGGAATGCCGGTCGTAATATTGATAAATCCCGGATAACTGCCTTCCTTTTCCACCGAGGTTATACTCCTGGACACCGGCAACCACCCATTGATTTTCAGAAGACAGCCCAAAATTAAAAACAGGGAGTAAAGTATTGACTTCTTCACATATATAAATGATTTTGGTTCGTCCTTTTGTTTGAATGATATTTGTTTCAACCTTTGCAATTGGAATTAATGAGCTTATTTTTTTGGCGTTTTGAATGATGGATATAGAATCAACATGTGTTCCGGATTGGATGTTTACATAACGTTTGACATAATCCAAATTTGTTTTGTCTAATCCCTCTATGATGATTGTATCTATAGAGAATTGGGGTTGTTCTTTTGCCCGGGCAGTTTGAATCCAAATAAAAAGAATTAGAGACAAAAGTATTGAGAATAGATGGTGCATTCGTTTATGTTTTATTGTGTTTACCTCATCTTATTTGATGGATAAACTAAATTTCTCCTTGCTAAAATATAATTCTGAATTGCCTGGTGTTTGGATCATAATGTTCGCCAGGATTGCGCAGCCCCCAAAGCATAGTTTACTGATGTAAATGAGCAGGTTTGGGGCCAGCGTAACGAAGTTAGCGGACATGACGAAATAAACTCTATTTATTAGTTCAGCAAACGTACACCTATGTTGAATGAGTGGCCTGCACCCTGTCCTTCACTGCCAAACCAAAAATCAGCATAAAGCAATTCTACTTCCAATGTGCCCGGAATTAACTGGTACTTGCCTCCAATGCCAGATTGAATAAAATAAGAATGGAACAGGGCAAATGACTGGTCTTGTACATTATAATGAGAAGGCCAATACTCGGTCATTGCATACAAAGTGACTTTATTATTTAAAAAATAATTTATAAACCCGCTTACAGGTGTTTCGAGTGCATTGTTTTGCCTGTAGGACTTTCTGACAAATGATACCCACGGAGCCAGTTGAAAAAACAATTGGAAATCGTCATTCAGGCGTTGATCGTAAAAGAATTGGGTGAGCCATAAAATACGGTCATTTTCAAGAAATGTCCTGTTGGAGTTTGTGCTCTCAAGGTCTTTCTCTAAGGGAAATAATAATGTTGACTGTATTGAAAAACCTGCCCATTGCCTGAAAGGAGCTATTTTAAATTTAGGCCCCAGGCCTGTGATCGCTGTTCTGGAGTACCGGCCATTTTTAAACCGTAAAACATGGAACGGCGAATCGGATGCATCTTCACTGAATCTCACAGATTTAATCCATAAATCGAATCCAATATTAATCATTGGGGAAAGGCCATAAAGGAATTGATTGATTGAGGTAAAATATGTTTTCCTTCCAATGCTTTCAGGAATGCCGGGATTCTTTAGATTGACCGTAGAGCCTGCGTTGGTGAATTGTGTGGTTTGGGTATATACATTATTAAAATGTTTAAATTCAATTTGTTGTTTATCCAGCAATGCCGAAGGAGTGTATAATTGGAGATTGGGTTCATCATCATTGGTTTCCCTGGCACCTGTGGATTGTCCAAATAGCAATGAAATGATGATCCATATATACAATTTTTTTATCATAATATCATGTGTATTAATTTATTGGAACAAAAACATGCTTTGCCAACAGCCTTGCCTGTTCGTGGGTTATACCAATTTTGTTTCCAACACAGAAGTATTCATCATATTATCATAGATGGGGCATCGTTCTTCTATTTCTTCAAGAAATTGTTGTTTTTCTTCTACACTCATATCTGCATCTATTGTAATATGGCTTGTGATTTTTGTAAACCCTGCCCTTCCATCTTTTGTTTTTCCCAGAAGAAAGTCTTTATCAATTTCACCGTCAATTTTAGCATTGATGCCACGCAAAGGCAATCGTTTTTGGTTGGCAATAATCCTGCCGATTGCACAAAAACAGCCTGCAAGCGAACTCAAAAAAATCTCGAGTGGATTGGGGCCAAGGTCTTCTCCACCTCCACTTTTGGGCTGGTCAATTATAAAATTGTGTGAACACGAGACCTGGGTCTTAAAGTTGTGGCTCATGGTAGCCTCTAAAGAAATGGTTGATGTTGACATAATGACATGGTTTTTTAATTATAAATATATTCGTTAATTTGCATTCTTTCTCTTTTCCAATCAAATATTAATATCCTGCCACACGACATGGTGATTTAATCTTTAAAAACAAGAATTGTGGCAAACAAAAAATATTCACCGTAATATCCTGATATTACTATCAAATTTTATGCCAGATTAATTTTGAACGTTGGATTTTCTCCAGTAATTCCTAAAAACACAATTTGTTACATTTATCAACCATTTATTTAGAATAGAGCCATCAGGTTTTATCTAACTTCCAGATATGATTGCAGAATACCTCTGCCCGCTTTAAATAATTCGTCATTAAATTTTATTCCACTGGTTTTATTTATTTTAACTGTGAATTATCTGTTAAAAACCAAAAAACAGGTGTGAATATTATGGGGAGTTTTTCTTTTAACACAGATTCAGTTTGTGTTTGAGCAACAGCACCATTGCTGTCTGTTCGATTAAATTATCTTTATTGTATTCCCAGGTCATTCTTCAGAATTGCTGTTCAAAAGTGAATTAGGATCAATAACCGGCAAAATAAAATTTTCCAGCGCAGTACCTTTTAATCTTGTAAATAATATAATGCCTGTGCTGTATTTTCGAACCTGAAGAAATCGTCCAATGCCCCATATTCATTTGCAATTACCTGGTTTAAAAATGATGCCATTTCATTACACCAACCTTTTATTGTTTTTTCCAAACATCTTACCCTCCTCATCCCACATTTCACGGTATGCATTTACATAATAAATAGCAGTTTCCTTATCAAAATCATACAGGTAGCGACAAAGCAGTCGATATAACTGCAATACGTGATCGTTAAAGCAGAAATCAAGCATATAGTCTAAAATCTGGCTTATATGGTTTACATCATTGTTTTGAGACTTTAATATATCAAATACGATAGGCTTGTATTGTTTCTGGGCATGTTCAGCTAATTGTTCTCTATTTACAATGAGATGTTTAATCTTTTCTTTCATTATTAAAGACTTTTATAATTATCTCCAATTATATTCGCCAATCTTATTACTTCTTCATTCAACCCTTCCAATTCAATATGAACCTCATTCAATCTTTCAAACTCCAGGCTATAAGTGAATTGTTATTCATCAATTCATCGTAAAGGTAATAGTTGGTGCCAATTTCATAAAACAAATAATTCAATTTTTTCAATTATAATTATCGCAAGATATAAAAATATGGCTTTTAAGTCATTATTTAATATTATTTTCTTTATCGTATAGTTTGAGTTTGAGCAATGTTTTTATATACATTATGTTTAATAGTAAGAATTTGCCTAATATCAATGTTTCTAAATATAACAACAGAGTTAAATTTCTGATTTTCTACCACATGCTCATCTTGCTGATAAGTATCTGCTATTAGCCCATTATATTCCTCTATTATTAAATTTCTTGTCATCATATCCTATATTTTCTAACTATTCTCCATACTCCATAAATAACATAAATCAAAATAATTGACCAAAGAAATAGGTCTTTACTAAATCGCTTTGTAACAATTTTTAAATAGAGTACATATGCTTTTATCGGAAGGTACAAACATAAGTATATTGGGATTGAAATAAGGTAAGGAAATATCAAGAAAATAAAAAACATTGAAATTGTTAAAAGGATTGCTAACTGTATATTAGGAATATCCTGAGAGAATGGGAATTGAGTGTCTTGTTTCATAATATCATAAAAACCTGTATGATAATATTGGTCATGAAAAAACATCAATAAAGGTGAAAATAGGATTAAGGCATTAAAAAAAATCTTATCCTTTTTAAACATGTTCTTTATTTCTGTTTTATGATTAAGTATCCACCAGATTGAAAAAGCCAGAATTAATGAAAACGAAAATGAATAAAAAACAAATAGAAAAATTCCTTTTGGTAATTTCAAATTAGAAATGGAAACTATTAATATTATTACAATAGATGAAGCAGCAATCCATACAAATATTCGTTGAAAATATTTAAATACATTTCGGATATCATTATCCCTTAGATGCCATAAGAATTTATTAAACCAGATACTCGCAGTAAAAATCTTTTCTTTCGTTTGTTTGTTTGTAATTGCTTTGCTTACTCGAAAAACAAACATAAACATCAAAAACATTATGACATCTAAAACAACCATTAAAAATATTTTGTATTTGGATTTTAAGACTCTCTTTTCGGCTTCTTTTTCAGCGTATTAAGAAACTCATTTGTTTTATCTTCATCAAGTACTAATTCAAGATATTGTTCAATATCATCTCTTAATTTTGGTCTATTAAGTAGAATGTTTGCTAACTCTCTTAGCCGAGATATTTTTGCAGGATAATTAATTCTTGACTTTAATGTTTCATCTGATTTAATAATATTGATAAATTCTTCGGCAGTCCTATCATCAAATTTATTAAACAGCCTTTTTATAATTGGGGCAGCAGCGTTTGAAAAAAAATCTCTTCTTGCATATTGAATACTGTATCCTTGATAGCCAATGAAAGTTAGTGTTAAACTTGTAACATATCTGTTTAATAATTCATCGGGAATAATTGTCCCTAATCGCTCTAAATATGCCACTGCTTTACCTTCATCACTCCAATTGTCAAGGCTATCTTCAAGGAACTTTATTGCTGGTTCGAAAATCCCTTTGCGGGATGCATTAGAAATATACCTCAAGCCATTAGGTGCTAATGTTAAAAATTCAATTGCTTTATCAATTTTGTTTTGATTACTATTGACTATCTCTTTATCAACTCTTTTTCCTAATTGTATCCTGTCATCTTTAGACAAAAACTCCCATAAAATAGGTAAACAGAATTCAATATTGGCTCTTAACACGGTCGAACTACTATCATGTAAATAAGAATTGTACAATTTGTTTGAAAGTTCAGTTTTATAAATTTGAGGTAAATCACTGAACGCCTGTTCAATTGCTACCGTGTTTTGAGCAAAATCGGCACTATCCATAGTTAGCAAGTATGAATCAATATCAATTACACTTGGAGGATAATCTTGAGATAATACATATCGATTACAGTCTGTAATCATATTTAAAACTTTAAAAATATTCGGATTTGAACTTGAGGGATGCCCATCAAAAATATTTCTTGATTCCCTTGCCTGATGCAATAACTTTTTAGCTTCCCATCCAATAACTCCAATTTTGGAGGCTCCTTCAATTAAATCAAAATCAGTAACATGGTCTTGGAAATCCTCATAGGTTTTAATTGTTCTCTTTAGTGACATTTCTTTATTGAACAAATCTAAGCTACGATGAATTATTTTTCGTCTTAAGTCATCAACAACGGCATTCCAATATGAACCAATTGCACTTCTATAACCTCCAGAAGCAAGAACCTTAGCAGCTTCTTCAATATAAGGATTACCAATGAATTCTTCTCTTACATTAGTTAACTCTTTATTTAGAAAAGTTGCTTCTTCATTTGATAAAGAAAATTCAGATTTTTTAATTAAATTAGACATAATATATCTATTGATATTTTTGTGTTATTCTTTGGTATAATATTTTAACCTCCTATTATTAAAAGCCTTCATTTTGCCTTCTAATATGTCCACAACTGCTTTATTAATTTCGGGATTTTCAATAGCTCCACTTATGGAAGAAACCAAGTATTCATTTTCTTTATCAATGTCCATTCTTATAATTTGGTCTGCATCTGCAACAACGGCAAGATTTGGATTATGAGTAACCATAATTATTTGCCTTCTTTTCTTTGCTTCACGTATATATGGGACAAGTATTTCACTCACACTTTGATTATCAAGGTTATCTTCCGGCTGGTCAATTACCAATGGTTTATCATCCTTATCTAGAATCAAATAAAAAATAAGTAGCAAACCACCTCTTTCACCCGGGGAAAGTTCACTTAATTCTTTATTGTTTAATTTCAAATTGTATCTCGGGTACAAATAGTCTAAAGAAAATAGAAAGTTTAAAAAATCAATCTCATTTGTACTCTCTTTAAGGATTTTGTCCTTATCTAAAATATCATTTATGAATTTTGATATGTTGATTTCCTTGTCAAAATCATAGTTATCTACCATTTGCTTTAATGTAATATCAGCATTTTGATAAAAATCCTTATAACGTTTCACATACTCATCAAAGAATTCCCTAAAGAAATATGACTCAATCTTAAATGATGTTTCTAAAGTAATCTGTTGGTCTATGGAGTATTGAGCTAATAAATCTGTGATTGCTTTCTTAATGCTATTATAAATACTTTGAATCTCTTGTTTTTTTCGATATATGTTTAAGGTAATGTTGTTTCTCTCTGTTTTCTTAGAATTTAAGCTATTACTAAGCTCCTTTTCAATGAATTGCTTTTCTTTTTGGAAGTATTTTAAAGAATCTGGAGTATTTTCATCGCCTTCAATAGCTTTTTTCTTTTTTTCCCAATCCTTTGTTTTTTGGATGTAATCATGGTAATCTTTAAATGGTTTTTCTAATTCATTTTCAATTTTCGTTTTCTCAGATTTTAATTTATTAATTTGAATAATAAGACTAATTTCTTTGCCTTTTTCATCTTGGATTGGTTCTTCGGAAAGCTTTTTAACAATATTTAAGAGTTCATTTTCGATTTTTTGCTTAGAGGCATTGAGTGAATCAATTTTTACATCAAATTTTATATTCTTTTCAATTTCGAAATCATATTTTTCAAATATTTCTTTCCTTTCCTCTTTCCATTCAGCCACATATCGTTTTATTTCTTCAATATCTTCGAGTAATCTAATAATTTCATGTTTCTTTATCTCTAAAGAATCTTGTTTTGAAGTATTATCATCAATCTTATCCTGAATTGAATTAATAGTTTCCGTTAACTCCGAAATACGTTCTGATTTTTTTTTCTGTTCTTCTGAAAGTTCTTTATCTTCCGATGGGTCTTTAATTTCTTTAATTTCTTCTTTTAACATATTATGAGCATTTAACTCATCATTTTTCCCTTTGATTTTATTATCTATTGAACTCTTATATTCAGGAGTGTTTTTCTTTTGGAGTTCTACAATTTGTATGTTTAGTTCTTCTAAGGTTGTTTTATGTTTTTTTATGTCTGCATTAATCAATTCGGTTTTATATTCAATGAATTCATCAAATGAATTTTTACCAAGCTTATCTTTATTTTCAACCCTTGAATAAACAACTTTATTTAATTCTTCTCGAAAGCTTGAATCATCTTCTGTGGCACATAAATCCTCAAAAAATTTCTGAGGTATGTATTTAATTTTTTCAATATCCGTTTCATCAATTTCATCATCAAGTTTTTTTGAAGATACATTTTTATCATTCCAGTATAAATCAGCATGGAAATTATCTGCAAAACCTCTTTTACAGAATTTGGATTTTTTTAAAAAAGAAAACAGTTTATCCTTTGATGAATCGAATGAAATCCTAGTATTGCCCAATAAACCTAAAATATCTGCTATGGCACTTTTGCCTTTACCTTTATTCCCAATGATTCCACATAACCCATTATTAAATTCAATTGTCAAATTGTCAAACCATTTGCCATTTTTCCCGCTATATGAGTCATCAGGCTTAATTTCAAGTTTATTAAAGTATTTTGTGGGATTTGTGCGTATAAAGTTTAAAATCTCAGGTTCTCTGCCTATAAAAACCCTTTCCTCGGGTTCAAAAAGTATTTGCCTCACACCTTCAAATGTTGGGTCAGCTTTTATCCAACAATATCTTTCTAAATCAGGTTCAAATAATTTATCAAAGTTGTGAGCATCTGACCCCCATAAACATGGTTTTAATGACTTGAATTCATCAATAAACTGTTCTTCTTTATCAAATTTGCCTAATGCCCATTTAATAGTTTTAGGATTTGAGGCAAACAAAAAATTAGACTTTTGTATAATTAACTTTCTTATCATGTGTTCCTGACTTTTCCAATCAATTTCTGATAAATCTTCGTCAGGCGGCGAACCAATTATATATTTAACTTTAAATCTATTGTCTTGCAATTTTTTTGAAATGTCTTTATGATGTACAGTTGCTGTTGACATTCCAACAAATAAATCATTCCCGGTAAATTCAGGTTGTTCCTTCTTAAGTTTTATGCCAAGTTCAATCAGGTTGTTTTTTTTTAGTTTACGGCAATGGTCTTCATCAAATGGTTCTGATTCATGCACAAAATCTAAGTCATGTAAAAAGTGTTCCTCAATATCATTTATTTTGACTTCATTAGAAAAAATGACGTGAAAGTTAATTCGCCGATTATTAACCAAATCATGTAGTCGGAATTCAATGTTAGGAAAGATTAGAATTCTCAAAATTTGGGTAATTTCCCCGTCTGAAAATAGTTCTTTGAGCTTTTCCGGTTTTTCTAAATAATCTTCTTTTAGCTTTTTGTAGCCATCAATTGTAAAATAATCAGTTACACCAATTGCAGCAATGTTTTTCGAAATTGCAGTCTTGAATAATTTTTTTACATATATATCGAAATCTTCACCGAAGCCATTATTCAAAACAGAAAAAGGAGTATGAACATGAAAATCCCATTTGCGCCATATAGAGCCTCTTTTGTCGTTCATATTGCTTATATTAAGGTTGGTCAATTATTTTTATTTCTTCTTCAGTTAACCCATACAGTTCATAAACCATTTGGTCTATTTCTTTATCTGTTTTTTCGATTTCGGTTTTTAGGGTTTGAGCTTTTTCTTTTTGTTCATTGAAGTATTGCATCCACTCTGCTTCAGCCGATAATTCAAGTTTTATCTTGACTTTTTTGAGTTCTTTGAGAAAATCTTTAAATGTTAATTCGTACCAAATACTTAATTTTTTTCCTACTTTTTCTATTTCAAACTTGTTTTGTAATAAATTCAGAAAATTTATTTGTATTGTTCTTAAAGCATTAATCTGCTCAATCATTAATACAGCTTTATCTTCTAATGTTTTCTGTTGGTGTTCTGATAAAGCAGGAATGGGAAATGAAGAAAGATTGTCTAGGCTAATTTTTGCAAAAACCTTTCCTTTGATGTCATGCAATAATCTATAAAAGATAGTTGCGGGATTTGAGTTCAATATTGCAAGCAAAGATTCTAAAGAATTGCTTTTTTCGGTTTGATAAACCCCATGAACTAAAGTATCAAAATAGTGCCTCTTATCATCTAAACATGCAATTAAAGAATCCCCAGTTTTCCGCACTAATATTTTTTTGCATTCAAAGAGTTCTGGTGAACGCAAAGCAAAATCTATCTTTGTCTGCTTATTCATTCCTTCTTTAGATTTAATATCTTCTAAGGAAATTGTTTCACCAATATTTTCATCATAATTGATATATTGCCCAGACCACTTCAAATTATATTTAGAAATATCTTTACCCCAAATTATTTGTTTGTGTTTTTCTGATTCTTTACAATCTGATATCAGAATGTGCTTTACATTTCCTGGATTCAAGCCATTTTTAAGAGAGTAATAGTCTTTAATTGACTTTAATTTGTGAAGCTTCTTTAAAATTGATTGTGTATCTGCAGATGTAACAGAAATTTCACAATTAGGAACTGTCAGAAAATAATCTTGTGATTGGATTTTTTCAATTAATCCAAATCCAGTAACGAAATTTTCAATTTTTTCTGCAACTGCTAATCTTGTCTGATTTTTTAAGTTTGGTTTTTTAGTGATGGTAAATTGAAGAAGAAGGCTACTGCCAACCTCTGCATCTTCAAATACTCTTTCTGTAATTGTGTAGATTTCATTAATATTTGATTTTTTGATTAAAGCCTTCCTAATATCTTCATAATATGTATTAAATAATAGTGATTTTGGAATAATAAAATGAAAAATGCCTTTTTCAAAAATTTGAAGCATTCTTTCTACAAAAAGGATATATAGGTTGGTTTTGTAACTTGTTAAAGGATAGTGTTCCGAATAATATTCTTGCGATTTTTTATCAATAAATATACCATAAGGCGGATTCCCAATAACCACATCAAAACCACCTTTGTGCTCGGTGCGGAAGGCATGGTCGAGGGTGCAAGTTATTTTGTTATCAATAAGATGCTGTAGTGCCTGGCTATGTGCCGGGAGTTGATGCTTTTGGCGGTTGTTTTTTATGTATTCCAGTGTGTTGTGTAGTTGTCTTTCGTCTTTTATTTTTTTACAACCGAATTTTTGTGTCCACATTTGTGCCTGTGTTATTCCTCTTTTTTCTTTACCCGACAGGGAGGTGTCGGAGGACGCACTTTCTTCGTAGGAGAGGGAGGCGGGGCCGGTATCTAGGGACAAGGGGGAAGCAGCATCTACCGACAAGGGGGCATGCCCCCTTGTTGCTGCTATCGGCGTCGCTGCTACCGTTCTTCCCATTGCTATGTTGCATGCCCGTGCCGACATTGCTTTTAGTTTTCCGGTTATTTTCGGTATTTCGCTTTGTTCGCATACCAGTAGAAGGTGCATGTGGTCTCCACAGATATTGTACGCGAGTATATTCAGCTGGTCTTTTTCTGCTATTTCTGCTATTGTTTCTGTTACGATCTTCTCTTCCACTTCTGATAGCCATACGGGCTCGCCAAGTTTGACATGGTTGTCGAACATGCGTTGAGAGTATCTCGAATTATGTGTAGCTGTGGTAATATGCCATGCTTTTTTTTCTTTTTCGGTAAATATAGCAGGAAATTCTTTCTTCCAGTCAAATGCTTTTTCCCCGGCTACGGTTGGGTCGTCTATGAGGGAGTTTCCGCATTTGATGTTGTTGCTCAGTGTGTTTAGCTTTCTTCCCTTTCTTGCAGTCCTTAGCCAAAGGGAAAGTTTGGCAATTTCAACGGATTCTTCGTTGAGGTCAACTCCATAAATGTTTTTTTCGAGTATGTCGGTGGTGATGTCGGAGAAAACCATGCCACCGCCAAAAAGCTGCGCTCTTAAATCGTCTATTTTTTGGTGTTCTATGATTAGAAATTCCAATGCCTGGTTGAGGAATGCACCAGAACCGCAAGCGGGGTCGAGTATGGTAAGGGTTAGAAGCCAATCGCGGTATTGTGTGAGTTTTTCATCAAGTGCTTTGATGGTGTCTTTTCTCCTGTTTTTGCGCCCTCTGGCATATTCTTCGTCAACAATATCCAGTTCTTTCCTTTTTTCCTCGCATAGTTTGCCCACGGTGTTTTCCACGATGTACTTGGTAATGTATTTGGGGGTGTAGAAAATGCCGTCTTTCTTGCGTTTTGTTTTTTGGGCATCTACTTTCTCACCTTTTATCTCGGCTTGGACATTTTCAATTTCGCCCAATGAGTGTTCAAAGATATGCCCGAGGATGTTCACGTCAACGTCTGTCTCAAAATCGTAATGACTAAGGTTAAGCGTGTGCTGGTGCAATATATCATCGTCAATGGAAATATTGTCCAGCAATTCATCGGGGGCAAACAAGCCTCCATTGTATGGGAAAATATCATATTTCTTGCCCTTGTAGCCTGAATTCATGTAGCCGAAATATTTCTTGAAACGGTCGTAAAGTGGGACATATTCGTCCAGTTCGTCTTTCAATGTAATCCATTGCTTTACTATTTCGCTAATGGAATTCGGGGGTAGCAATAACCTGTCCTCGGCAAAAAAGATGAACAAAAAGCGGTCAAGCAATTTTTGTGTTTTCTTAAAGAGCAGTAGCTTATCGGTATCTGGGTTTTTGTCTACAAGATTATTATACAGTACTTCCCTAAATTTTGAATAATCGGCATACAGTTTCTTGGTAATGTTTTCTTCCTGTAATACCGATGATTCTTTTATTTTAAGGGGTAAATCGTTTAGCAGGTTGTCTTTGGAAAGGCAAAGCCAAAGTAATGAAAACTGTTCAGGCGTAAGGTTAAATAAATCAAAGTCGATGTGGTCAACGGCATTTTGGATATAGAAGCGCAACTTTTCAAAATTGGAGGTAATGACGTACACACATTTTGGGTGGTGGTTCTTATAGCCGAAAGCCTGTGTTTCTATAGCATCAAGGTCGGTGGTGTTTGTTGATTTCAGTTCTATAACCGCAAGGGCATCTTTGCCTTTTAATATTGCCCCATCGGCTTTTTTGCTATTGGCAATGTTTTTTAATTCTGTTGTCAGGTTAAAATTGGGTTGTGGATTCAGGGTATATTCCAGAATGTTTACAAACAATTCATTTAAAAATCCCTCCTGAAATTGTTCTTCTTTGGAGTTCCTGATGTTATCCTGAATATCAGGATTTCCGAAATATTTCTGAAAAGCAGCGTATTTTTTTTCAATGAGCACTTTGTCCAGCTCATTCATGTATTTTTTCTCTACCGACTTTTGAAACAGGCTCATGTTTGGTTTTCAGTTTAATAGAAAAATCCCTCCGCAGAGGGATTTTATAAATATGTTATTCGGTTATTTCTTCTCCTTTTTCTCCAATTTTCCGTGTGCCGTTCATGTTGGCAATTACCTTGCTAAATGTTAATTGTTCTTTTTTGAGCGTGTCGTATTGATAGTAGCTGACTGCTATTTTGCAAATGCCAATGATTTCATCGTAAATTTCATTGAATATGCCCACAGCCTCGTCTGATACTTCTTTGGTGGTTTCTTTCAGGGTCTCTTGTGTTACGTTGGCATCTTTAAGCTGGTCGGCATAGCCAATGATGCGGTCGATTAACACGGGATTGGTTCCTTTTTCCAACAATGTTTCTTTAAAATTATTCATTACTGTTTTTTTTAAAGAATATGCAAATTAACAAAAAAAATAATAAACCTTTCCCATCTCAAAAAAATTGTAAAATTGAGGATTCTGAGAAGAAGGCATCGCCATCGGCAAGCCTTAGGCGACCGAAGGGTGCAGAATGGTCCGAACTTTCCCGTGAATTCATGGAGCCCTTTATCCATGACCATTCTGTGAATACTAATGACGATTTGAACGAGCTAAAAAGTTTGACTTCGTCGAGCTCGGCCTTCGTCCTCGGTTCCGAAATATTTCCCCTACAAGGTAAAGGAAAGACTTGGTATTAAAGGGCTTTCTTCGCCTGTGGCGGAAATAAAAAAAGAAAAAAAGGGGGGGAGAAAAAAACAAAAAAACCGCTCGAAAAGAGCGGTTAAATTTGGTTGATACTGAAAAAGTATCGTTAAGTCGGGGTGGCAGGATTATTTCATGATCTTTTCGGATCAGTAGAAGATTAGGGTGGTTATGCATAAATCTTTGCTACTCTGTAT
>CAZJWE010000045.1:0-19487 GCA_964549265.1 uncultured Bacteroidales bacterium
GCGCAGCCCCCAAAAGCGCAGTTTACTGTAGTAAATGAGCAATTTTGGGGCAAGCGTAACGAAGTTAGCGGACATGATGGAACAAACACTAATTAATCAACATTATCATGCAGATACGAATTATCTGATTTTAATGTTGCTTTTTTTTCTGTTTCATCGTCTGAAAGAGAATATTTAGAGACATTCCGTTTTGTGGATATTTTATCCTGATTTAATTTAATTTTTCTTCTTACATACGCCGGTTCGTTTTCCAAATCATCGATATTTTTTGCGTCAATTATCATTGGGCGTCCATCTTTCAACTTTTGCTGTTGGTTGTTATCCTGATTTTTAATATTTATTTTTTCTTCCTCATGGCCTTCTTCCATAAAGGATATTTCAGATTCGATGCCAATGGTATTGTTTTCCGGTTCTTTTTTGCATTCAAAGTCTATTGATTTCTGAACTACTTCAAAGTAAAGTTCGTCTGATATTTCTTCGTTTTGTGCATATTCTTTGCTTTGATGTAGTTTTTTATCCTGTGCTTTATTTTTTACCGGTGCATTGGGCTTCTGGCCTTGTAGTGTATATTTATGCGTTTTGGTTTTACGGGAGTATAATTCGGGTATTATATTGGCTTCAAATCCGGTAGCAATAATGGTAACACTGATTCTGTTTCCGAGTGAACCATCAATCCCGGTTCCCCAAATGACCGAGGCCTCTTTGTTTCCTACAGCTTCACTCACAAAGTCGGTGATCTCTGTTACTTCATCCATGCTGATTTCATCGGTATCTCCAGATGTAATGTTCAGAAGGATGTTTTCTGCTCCTTTGATGTCATTGTTGTTTAAAAGCGGAGAGGTTGATGCTTCTTTAATGGCGTCAATGGCACGTTTTTCTCCTTCTGCTTTTGCCGACCCCATAATTGCCACACCACTGTCTTTCATTACAGTCTGCACATCTGCAAAATCCACATTGATATATCCGGGCAGTGTAACTATTTCAGCAATTCCTTTTGCTGCTGATGCAATAACATTATCAGCCTGCGAAAACGCCTGCGATATTTTCAGATTCCCATGTACTTCACGTAGTTTTTCATTATTGATCACCAGCATCGAATCTACTGACTTTGAAAGCTCATCCAGTCCTTCTATTGCCTGATCGTGGCGTTGCTTGCCTTCAAACCGAAACGGAATTGACACGATGGCTACAGTAAGCATTCCTGCTTCTTTCACTGCTTTAGCAATAACCGGCGCTCCACCCGTTCCGGTTCCTCCGCCCATTCCGGCTGTGATAAACACCATGTGCGTATCATTTGAAATGGTTTCCATTACTTCGTTGAGGTTTTCAATGGCTGCCTGTTTGCCTATTTCAGGGTTATTCCCTGCACCACGGCCTCCAGTTAATGATTCACCCAACTGAATCTTATTTTTCACAGGGCTTTTTTCAAGAGCCTGTGCATCCGTATTGCATATAATAAAATCAACATCTTTAATTCCTTCCCGAAACATATGATTCACAGCGTTGCTGCCGCCGCCTCCGACGCCAACAACTTTTATAATTGATGATTGATCTGTGTTCAGATCAAAACTCATGATTTCTTCACTCATAATATTCATATTTTAAATTTATAGAATAATTTATGCTACATTTCAGCATCATTTTCTTCAAATATATTGGTGATGGTTTTTTTGAAGTTTTCCAGCAATTTGTTCTTTTTATTCTTTATTTCCCCTTGTTCTTCTGTTTTTTCATCTTTTATTTCTTTGAACAGGGTTTTATTTTCTTCTTGTTTTTCTTTCAAATATTTTGCTCCTTCAAGGATCAGTCCTACACTTGTTGAATACGTAGGTTGATTAATATCCTCTTCCATTTCAGCGATCATGCTTTCAGTCGGATAGCCAATTTTCACATCAAGTCCGGTTTTGAATTTCATCAGCTGGGGCAGATGTTTCAACAAAGACCCCCCTCCGGTGATTACAATGCCTGCACTTAATTTATCAAAATAACCAGAGTTTTCCACTTCAAAACAAATGGCATCAATGATCTCTTCCATTCTTGACTGAATGATGTAGGCAAGGTTTTTAAACGATATTTCTTTTGCTTCTCTTCCGCTTATTCCAGGGATTGTAACCACTTTATCTTCGGGGGCTAAATCGCCCAGAGCCGAGCCGTATTGAATTTTTAATAATTCGGCTTCGCGGTATAAGATGGCGCACCCTTCTTTGATGTCTCCTGTTACTACATTGCCTCCAAAAGGAATGACAGCAGTGTGCCTGATGATCCCATCAAAATATATTGCCAAATCTGTAGTTCCACCGCCAATATCCACGAGTGCCACACCGGCTTCTTGTTCATCTTCTGAGAGAACAGCTTTGGACGATGCCAATTGCTCAAGGATCAGGCTTTGTGTTTTCAGACCTACCCTGTTTACACATTTTTCAATGTTTTTGGCCGTGGCAATTTGCCCGATTACAATATGAAAGTTTCCTTCAAGCCGCTTGCCTGACATTCCCACCGGGTTTTTTACACCGGTTTCATTGTCTACCGTAAAATGCTGTGGCAATACATGGATTATTTCTTCGCCAACGTCAATGGGGATTTTATGCATATCATTGACCAATATTTTGATGTCGTCCCTGGTGATCTCATGATCATACGTGTCAGTGTTAATATATCCCCTGTTTCGAAGGCTGCGGACATGCTGTCCGGCGATTCCCACAAAAACTTCCTTAAACGATACGCCGGAACGCAATTGCACCGCTTCAACAGTAGAGTGTATTGCATTCACTGTTTCTTCAATATTGAGTACTACACCTCGTTTTACTCCTTTTGATGGTGTTTTACTCATACCAAGTATTTCTATTTTTCCGTTTTCTTTTTCTTTTCCGACAATGGTGACAATCTTGGTTGTCCCAATATCTATGGCTGCAATGTAGTTGTGTGTATTCATGATCTTATCTTTTTGTACAGATTATTTGATTTTTATATTTTAAGTTTATTTGTTCGTACTGATTCCATCCTTCTTTGCTGAATCCTTTTGAATAAAGATGTTTTAGTTTTTTAAATTTCCATTTGTATTGATCTATACCGCCAAAGTGAATGATGTGTGCTCCCACTCTCGGTATTATTTCAAATTCTTTGTCGTTATTCACATATATCTGCTCTATCTGATGTTTCCAAAATTGATTTTCTCCGATGAATACTGCTAATTGATAGAGGTTTTTTAATACTTCAATATCTTCCTCTTCATGGGTGCTGTCTGTAATATTAAACACCGGTTCGTCTTTGTTTAATTCAAACTTTATATGTCCATTTGCTAATAACACAAGAGAAGGATGGTTGTTGACGACTGAAATGATGACTCCGTCTTCGTCAATAAAAAAATCTTCACCACCCTGTTTCATGATCCTGATGATCGGATTTCGTTGGTATATTTCAAAATTCAAAGAACTGTCCATCTTCGCATATATTTCCACATCTTTTATCTGGGGGAGCCGTTCCATTTCCTCTTCAAGTTGTTTGGTGTTGATATTAAAAAGAGGATATCCTTTTATTTTATACTTTTTTTCTTCCAGGGATGTCCTGATTTCTTCTTTTGTTATCAAATTGTTTTTCTCATTACCTTTTATGCTTATGTTGACATGTTTACATAAAACAGAATCTTTCCTGCCCTTAGAAAAACTTAGAGTAAAAACCAGGACAATCCCCAGGATCATCCAGGCAATAATTTGTTTTATATATTTTTTTATATTCACTTTTTTCATAATCTAATGCTGTTCCTGATGCATTAATAGTTGTTTGATTGGTTTGACCAATTGGTCAATATCACCGGCTCCCATTGTAATTAATATTCCGGGTGTATGTTGTCTTATGAATTCCAGGACTTCTTCTTTTGAGCAAATATGCTTGTCGGCCCGTGCCATTTTATTGTAAATAATTTCAGATGTTACTCCTTTTATTGGCTTTTCTCTTGCCGGATAGATATTCATTAATATTGCTTCGTCGAGCTTATCGAGGCTTTGAGCAAATTCATCTGCCAGGTCATTGGTACGCGAATACAGGTGTGGTTGAAATATGCCTGTGATCTTTTTATCCGGGAAGAGGTCACGTACTGCCCTGATGCATACTTCTATTTCTTTGGGATGGTGTGCATAGTCGTCCATAAAAAAAGCATCACCTGTATTAACTTGAATATCAAACCTCCTCCTTACTCCCTTAAATGTTTCAAGGGCATTTTTAATGATTTGGCTGTTGATTCCGAGAATTACCGGAATGCTTACCGCTGCAATGGCATTTTCGATATTGACAATGCCCGGTAGAGGAAATTGAATGTGTTCAATATGGATGAACGGGGTGATCAAATCAAAAGCAAAACCAGTTTTATTTATTCTGATGTTTTTTGCATAAAAATCTGCCCGGGGGTCATCTAATGCATAGGTATACATTGTTGCTGTTGTATGCAATTGATTCCGGATATTTTGATGGACAACAAGTGCCCCATTTTTTCCAATGTTAGCTGAAAACCGGTTGAATGATGAATGGATTTCCGCAATGTTCCCATAAATATCCAAATGATCTGCGTCCATGCTAGTAATCACTGCATAAGAAGGTGACAGGTGAAGGAATGAGCGGTCATATTCATCGGCTTCGGTAACCAGGTATTGGCTTTGACTGTTGAAAAGTACATTTTTATTAAAATTTTTAGCAATACCTCCTAAAAACGCATTGCATCCTTCAGATGTTTGCTGCATGATGTGTGCGCACATTGTAGAAATTGATGTTTTACCGTGAGTTCCGCCAACAGCAATGCATGTTTTATCTTCTGACAACATGCCCAACACCCGTGCACGTTTCATGACAGTATATTCCTTTTTTTTCAGACGGTTCAATATAGAATGGTCATTTGGAATGGCAGGGGTATAAATAACCAGTGTTTTATTTTTCAATGACTCATCTAAAAGCATCTGAGGCATTTCTTCTATCTTATTGTGATAATGCACTTCAATGCCTTCGTCTTCAAGATTTTTTGTGAGCCCGGTGCACACCCTGTCGTAGCCCGCAACTTTTTTCCCTACACGATGGAAATATCTTGCCAGGGCGCTCATGCCAATGCCGCCAATGCCAATCAAATAAACAATATGTATGTCTTTAAATTTCAATCTTTTATTAATTCTATGATATTATTTGCAATATTTCTTGCTGAATTGTCAACAGCCATTTTCCTAATATTTTGTGCCAAAATTTTTTGTTGCCCTTCATTTTCTAATAATTCCATAGCCTTCGGCAATAGATGTTCTTCTGCTTGTTCATCATTTATTAATATGGCAGCATTATTCTTCACCAGTGCTTTAGCGTTTTTTGTCTGGTGGTCTGCCACTACATTGGGCGAGGGCACAAAAATTGCCGGCAAGCCTGCTGTACTGATCTCTGAAATCGCAATGGCACCAGCCCTTGAGATTATCACATCCGCAACAGCAAAGGCCATGTCCATTGCAGAAATGAACTCCATGACATGAATATTTTCTGCCTTCATATTATCCACAATTTTTTTCATTTCATTGATATAATATTTTCCGGCCTGCCATAAAACTTGTATTTGTTTATTCTGGCTTAGGGTTTCTATATGTTTGACCAGACTTTTATTTATGGTCTTTGCCCCGAGGCTTCCACCGACAATCAGAAGTGTTTTGCGGCTTTCTTCGAGTTGAAAATGTTCATAGCCTTGTTGGCGCTTGTCTTTCACATCAATTACGTCTTGCCTGACAGGGTTTCCGGTAATATGTACAGGGATTCCCGGAAAATATGCTTTTATTTCATCATAAGCAGCGCAAATCAATGCCGCACGTTTTCCAAGCAGCCGGTTTGTGAGTCCGGGGTATGAATTTTGTTCCTGCAATACGATAGGGATGCCTTTTTTTGCTGCAACACGTAGCACCGGGTAACTGGCAAATCCGCCAACGCCTACTACTACATCGGGTTTGAAGGATGATATGATTTTTTTAGATATAAAAATGCTGCGCATCAATTTATATATGAAGGCTATGTTTTTTAGTGAAAGTTTTCGCTGCAGGCCAATCACAGGCAGTCCAATGATTTCATACCCTGCAGCTGGTACTTTATCCATTTCCATCCTGTTTTTTGCCCCAACAAATAAGATATGAATATTATGATGTATTTTTTTTAATGCATCGGCAATGGCAATAGCAGGAAACACATGGCCTCCTGTTCCTCCTCCGCTGATAATGACACGAATTGTTTTATTCATTTTTTTCCTCCTTTTCTATTTTGATTTCCCTGCTGATTCCCAAAATAATTCCCAGGGAGATGCTTGTAAAGAGTATTGAAGACCCTCCCATGCTCACAAGAGGTAATGTCTGGCCGGTTACAGGTAACAGGTTTACTGCAACAGCCATATTGATCATGGCCTGAAAAACCAACATAATGGCCAAGCCAATGGACAGGAAGGCAGGGAATGTCCGGTTGGATCTTTTAACAATGAGTCCTGCTCTATACAACAAAAACAAATACATAAACAAGATCAGCATTCCTCCAATTAATCCGTATTCTTCAATAATAATGGCATAGATAAAATCAGAGAAGGGATTTGGCAGAAAGTTTCGCTGGGTGCTGTTACCGGGCCCTTTGCCAATAAATCCGCCGGTAGCAATGGCAATTTTCGCCTGTTCTACCTGATAATTGTCATTGTCTGCATTGAAATATGCATCAATCCTGTTTTTCCATGTATAAATCCGGCTCTCTGTATCTGTTGTGTACACAATCAAAATAAATATACCTAAAAAGAAAACACCGATGCCTGTAAGGGCTAACAAATATTTGATATTGATGCGTCCGATGAACATAAGAATTAAACATGCAGCAAACAAAATAGCAGATGTAGAGAAGTTTTCGGGAAGGATTAGCATACATGTGATGATGACCGGTATGATTACAGGCAAAAAAGCATTTTTCATATCTTTGATTTGCTCTTGCTTAAGAGAAAGAACGCGTGCAACATACATAACCAGGGCTAATTTTGCAATATCTGATGTTTGCATGGTGATACCAATACCCGGCAACACCAACCATCTTGATGCCTGGTTGACCGATGCCCCTATGATCATTGTAACGAATAACAATGGCAGTGCTACCATAAGCAAAAGCTGTGAAAAGCGCATATAGTATTTATAAGGGACCAAATGGATGATAAACATCCCAATCAGGCCTATTAACAGAAATATCAAATGGCGCATAAAATAATAAATGGTATTGCCTTCCTGGTATCTATAGGCCAATGTACCGGTTGAGCTATACACCGCCAATAGCGAAAACACTGAAAGGAAGAATATGATCCCCCAGATGACTTTGTCGCCTTTTAAATATTTTGATATGCGGTCATAAAAACTCATTGTTGAATGGTGTTTATATTTAAGTTTAGTTTTACAATTCTCTTACACAATCTTTAAATTGATTTCCACGGTCTTCATAATTATCAAACAAATCAAAGCTGGCACATGCAGGTGATAAAAGGACGGTATCTCCTTTGTTTGCAAACAGGAATGCCTTGCTCACTGCTTCGGCCATGGATGCGGCATCTACCACTTGTTTTATTAATGGGTCAAATGTTTTATGGATTTTAGTGTTATCTTTTCCGAGGCATACAATAGCTTTGACTTTTTCTGTCACCAGGTCTTTCAGCACATTATAATCATTGCCTTTGTCAATGCCCCCTGCAATCCATACCACATTGCCTTTCATGCTTTCCAAAGCATACCATGTAGAGTTGATGTTGGTTGCTTTTGAATCATTGATGAACTGGACATCTCTTATCTTTAAATATGGTTCAAGCCGATGTTCAACTCCCTGGAAATCCGACAGGCTCTCCCTTATGGTCTCTTTCCTGATGTCATAAATCTTGGATGCAATACCGGCAGCCATAGAGTTGTAGATGTTATGCTTTCCTGCAAGTGATAAGTCTTTTATATCCATGATAATTTTTTTGTTTTGATATGTTATGATAATTTGTTCATCCTTTATATATGCTGTCTGGTGTTGTGTTTTCTGAATAGAAAAAGGCAATAATTCAGCTTGTATGCCTGCTGATTGGATTTTTTTTGTAATATATGGGTCATCGTCTGAAAAAATGAATTGATCAGATATTGTTAGGTTTTTTGTAATATTGAATTTTGCATTGACATACTCCTGCATATCATAGTGGTACCTGTCAAGATGATCAGGCGTGATATTCAGAATGATAGCTACATTGGGTTTAAATGCATCAATGTCTTCAAGCTGAAAACTGCTTAATTCAATAATGTAAATGTCATACTCATTTTGAGCTACCTGCATGGCAAAACTTTGTCCGATATTACCTGCCAGCCCCACATTCAATCCTGCTTTCGAAAATATATGGTAAATCAAATTTGTTGTGGTTGTCTTGCCATTGCTACCTGTGACGCATATTTTTTGAGCATTGGTGTAGCGTGATGCAAATTCGATTTCGCTTATGACAGGTATGTTGTTTAACCGGACGGTTTTCATCACCCGGGCTTCATTGGGGATGCCGGGGCTCTTAATGATTTCATCTGCAACTAAAATCTTATTTTCTGTGTGTTGCCCTTCTTCCCATTCGATGTTATGATTGCGTAATGTGTTTTTATATTGAACGGGTATTTGGTTTTGGTCAGACACAAAAACGTCATATCCCTGTTTTTTGGCTAAAACAGCAGCACCTGTTCCGCTTTCTTTTCCTCCGATTATGACAATTTTCTTTTGATTCATTTATCTGACCTTAAGTGTTACTATTGTTAATGCTGCCAACAAAATCCCTACAATGAAAAACCTGGTGACAATTTTGGGTTCGGGATATCCAAGTTTTTGGTAATGGTGATGGATCGGTGTCATTTTAAATACCCTCCGTCCCACACCGAATTTTTTCCGTGTATATTTGAAATAGCTCACCTGTATAATGACAGACAGGCTCTCAACAAGAAAAATACCGCACAGTATAGGGATCAGTAATTCTTTGCGAATAATGATGGCAAATACAGCAATGATACCTCCGATGGACAAACTGCCGGTGTCGCCCATAAAGACTTGTGCCGGATATGAGTTGTACCATAAAAATCCGACAGTGGCCCCGATAAAAGCTCCCATAAATATTACCAGTTCGCCTGTAAACGGGATGAACATAATGTTCAGGTAATCGGCATAAATGATGTTCCCGGACAAGTATGCAAAGATTCCCAGGGTAGCCCCAATAATGGCCGAAGTCCCTGTACATAATCCATCCATTCCGTCGGCTAAATTGGCACCGTTTGATACTGCTGTGATAATGAATATCACCACGACAATGAATACAACCCACACCCATTTTTGAGCTTGTTTGTTATTCAGGAATCCAATAAGATTTGCATAATCGCCTTCATTATTTTTAAAAAAAGGTATGGTGGTCTTGGTTGATTTTACTTCCCTTGTATAAACGATTTGTGTCTGGTTATCCCGGGATATTTCCATCTTTTTAATATTCGCTTCTCCTTTCCAGTCAATCACTTTTTCTCTTATCACAACATCATCGGATAAATACAGCGTAAGCCCTACAATGACCCCGAGTACTACCTGTGCTAATATTTTTAATTTGCCGGCCAGTCCTTTTTTCTCATTCTTAAATGTTTTAATGTAATCATCAATGAATCCTATTGCCCCCAGCCAAATGGTTGTAACAAGCATGAGGATAATGTATATATTGGTTAAATCAGCAAATAATAATGTAGGAATGATGATTGAAGCAATAATGATGAGGCCTCCCATTGTGGGTGTCCCTGACTTTTGGGTTTGGCCTTCCAGTCCAAGATTCCTGATATTTTCACTTACCTGTTTATTGCGTAAAAGCTTTATGATCTTTTTCCCAAAAACTAATGATATGACCAGGGAAACAATAAGTGTCATAGCAGTTCTGAATGAAATGTAATAAAACACTCCTGCTCCCGGAAAATCCAATTCATTTAAGTAATCAAAAAAATAATACAACATAGGCCAATCTATTAAAATACAGGGTATGTTAACATACCCGTTGGTTTATATTTAGTGCTTTACTTACTACTTGTTTGTCATTAAAAAGATGTTTGACTCCTTTGATCTCCTGGTATTGTTCGTGCCCTTTTCCGGCAACCAGAATGATGTCGCCATGCTCAGCCAACATACAGGCTGTTTTGATCGCTTCGTACCTGTTTGTAATAGAGATTACATTGGGGTGTTTTTCTGCAGGCACACCTTTCAGCATATCTTTTATAATATCTTCAGGTTCTTCATTCCGTGGGTTATCAGATGTTAAAATGACTTTATGGCTATATTTTGCGACAATCCTGCCCATTTCAGAGCGTTTTTCACGGTCTTTGTCGCCCCCGGCTCCAACAACTGTGATGATTTTACGATCTGCATCTTTTTTAATATGACAAATGGTTTCCAATACATTTTTAAGGGCATCGGGTGTATGTGCATAATCAATGATTGCATGGATGCCGTTTTCGGAATGGATATGTTCAAATCTGCCTTCTACATTTTTCATACTGCTCATCAGTTGCAATGCAGTATCTTCGTTCATTCCTATAATACAGCTTGCCGCATAAACAGCGATCAAATTATAGGCATTGAATATCCCGTTCAAGGTGGTCCACACCTGGTGGTTATTGATTTCAAGGAGCATTCCATCAAGATGGTTTTCAATGACTTTGCCTTTGTATCCGGCCATTTTTTTAAGTCCGTATGTAAATACCTGAGCGTTCGTATTTTGAATCATTATTTTGCCATTCCTGTCGTCTGTATTGGTTAAAGCAAATGCACCGGATGGAAGGTTGTCAAAAAATGATTTTTTCACATTCAGGTAATCCATGTACGTGCCATGATAATCAAGATGGTCGTGGGAAATATTTGTAAATACTCCTCCTTTCCATTTCACACCAGCTATTCGCTGTTGGTGTATTGCATGTGAGCTGACTTCCATAAAGCAATACCTGCATTGTTGATCGAGCATTTGTTTCAAAATCCGTTGGATTGAGATGGGATCGGGTGTGGTATGCGTAGATTCAGCTTCTTGGTGGTTGATCATGTTCTTTACTGTTGAGATCAGTCCGGCTTTTTGTCCGCTTTGAATGAATGTATGATATAAAAGGGTTGCCACTGTTGTCTTGCCGTTTGTTCCGGTAATTCCAATCACATCCATCTGATGTGAAGGATGTCCAAAAAAGGAAGAAGCAATACATCCCAGTGCGCCAACAGAATCGTTTACCTGAATATAGGTGGTCTGGTTTGAAGTATACTCCGGCATTTTTTCACATACAATGGCAATGGCGCCATTTTCAATTGCTTTATCAATGTACCGGTGGCCGTCTGTAAGCGTTCCTCTCACTGCAATAAACAAGCTGTTTGAGGATATGTTTCTTGAGTCCATGCTGATATCGTGCACTTCAATATCTTTGTTTCCCATACTTTGGACAACAGGTATATCTTGTAATATGTCAGCCAGTTTTTTCAATTGTGTTTATTGTTTTTATTCATCAACAAAACTCATTGTTAATACAATCCGGTTGCCCAGCTTGTTTATTTCGCCCGGTTCCAGAGACTGTTCGACGACGGTACCTCTTCCCCTGATCCTCACATGCATGCCTAATTCCTCCAATAAGTAGGTTGCATCTTTTGCTCCCATACCAATTACACTTGGTACAAGCTCTTTATCAATAAAGATGTTACTGCATTCCACAGCTTGTTCATTCATATTGGTTGCCACCCAGTCAGAGGTAATGTCATCACTCATTGTTTTAATATTCAAGCTATTCAACACACTGAATAATTCGCTTTTTAAACCGGGTTTTGTATAAGGTGCATTAACCTGTTCTGTTATTTTAAAATCATCAACAGATTTGTATAACCGCGGGCTGGTAGCGTAGACTTTGTCTGCGATTTCCCTGAACACCGGCCCGGCCACAAGGCTTCCGTAATACAATTTTTTTGACGGAGCACTAATGACTACAATGCAGGAGTAATGTGGGTCATCTGCAGGAAAATATCCTGCAAAAGATGCCTGGTAGCTGCTGCTGGATTTATGGCTGTAACCATATTTTTCATTGGCTAATTCCACTGTCCCTGTTTTTCCTGCTATCTGATAGTTTTCATTTTTCAGATTTTCAGCTGTTCCGTTTTGCACAACTCCTTTTAATAATTTCTGCGCTTTTTTAATGGTGGACGATGAACATATTGAAGGGTCAATGACTTTGGTTTTGTATACTTCTTTCGTTTCGCCATGGTATTGTACTTCTTTAATAAACATTGGCTTAACCATTTTTCCATTGTTTGCAACTGCATTGTAAAATGTTAGTATTTGCAATGGTGTGAGTCGTATTTCATATCCAAACGACATCATTGGCAGGGTTATTCCTGACCACAAATTATCTCCCGGATACTTAATAAGAGGTTCGCCTTCGCCTTTAATATTCAGATTCAATTTTTCATTGAGTTTCATCCGGTACAGCCTGTCAATGAACCTGTCGGGTTTGTTTTTATAATGTTGTGTAATAATCTTTGACATGCCCACATTGGAAGAATATTCAAACACCTCTTTCACTGAAATCCTGCCATAGCCGCCTTCTTTTGTGTCTTCTACAATGTGGTTATAGTATTTCACTTTTCCTTTTTCCGTGTCTATAGTATCATCGAGGTCAACATACCCGTCTTCAATGGCTGCCATCAATGCGGGAAGTTTGAATGTTGAACCGGGTTCGGTGCTTTCTCCAATGGCGTAATTATATGTCTCATAGTACCTGCCGTTTTCATTGCGTTCAAGGTTGGCAATGGCTTTAATTTCTCCTGTTTTTATTTCCATCAATACAACACATCCATGATGAGCGTCATGCCGTTTCAGATGGTTGTATAAGGCTGTTTCAGCCACATCCTGAAAGCGTATATCAATGGTGCTTACCAAGTCATGCCCGTCCCTGGGTTCTATCTGGTTATTGTTATTTACCGGCATCCAGGCATTGCCGCTGATTCGGCGCATCAATCGCAACCCTTCTGTTCCTTCTAATACATGGTCGTAAGCACCTTCAAGACCCACGATATTACCAGATTCCCCTTTTGTGGTGTATCCAATAGTCCTTGCAGCGAGGGCGCCAAAGGGCCTGATCCGTTTGTTCTTTTTTATGGCAATCAATCCACCTTTGTACCTTCCGCGGTTAAAGATCGGGAATGTTTCAAGCATTTTCATTTCATCATATAACACCCATTTTTTTAACAGATAATAGCGGTTGCCATTTCGCCTGGCTTGTAATAAATCGAGTTTGTATTGCAGAGGGGTTTTATCTTCAAAGAGGTCGGCAAGGCATATGGCCAGATTGTCAATATTGTTGTTGATGATCTGATCATTGAGCCCGTCGCTTAAAAAGTCAACGCGTATTTCATAATATGGCACGGAAGTGGCCAGAAGCATTTCCCCGTCTGCTGCACGTATGTCGCCACGGTTTGCTTCTACACTCATATTCCGCAGAATGAGTTTATCGGATTTTTCTTTATATACTTCTGCCTGAAAAATCTGCAAATAAACCACCCTACCAATGATGAATACAGCCATTAATACTATAGCAAGGTAAATGACTGCCACTCTCCATAATATGTCTTTTTTTAATGACATGTGTTTATTCATTTTCGGGTATGACTATTTTTTGAGGCGGCTTTGTCATTTGCCTGAGTCCAATACCCTGGTTTTTAACCAATTTTTCGACTTGTGATTGACGGCTCATGCGCATCAGCCTGGTGTAAGAAGATGTTGCTTCGGCGCGTAATTCTTTTACTTCTTCTTTTAAGAGCATGGTTTCCCTGGCTATTTTCTCTGCATGATACCGATTTGCAATGTATAAGAAGATCAACAGGCTCACAAATATGATGTAAGGCAGCTGCTCCACTACTTTTTTGGAGGCCAGCAGATTACCTGTCAAAAACTCCCGCAGGGAGTTTGATTTGTTTTCCCGCCGTTCTTTTTTTTGATCTATGAATTCTACATTTTCTGTCATCTGCAATTGATTTTCAATTCATTAATTTTTCTCGGCAATTCTCAATTTTGCACTGCGGGACCTGGTGTTTGTATTGATCTCTTCCTGGTCAGGCATAATGACTTTCTTGTTGACCGGATGAAATGGTGAAATGACATTTCCGTAAAAGTCTTTTTTTACACTCCCTTCAAAATTGCCTGTCTGCATGAACCTCTTTACCAACCGGTCTTCTGCCGAGTGATAGGCAATGACGACCAGGCGTCCGCCAGGTGCAATGACGCCGGCTGCCTGAAGGAGGAATTCTTTAAGGCTGTTCATCTCATCATTGACTTCGATGCGCAATGCCTGGAATATTTTTGCCAAAAATTTATGCTCTCTGCCTTTGGGGAGAAAAGGTTTTAAGATATTCAGCAGGTCTTCCATTTGTTCGATCTTGTGTTCGTTTCTTCCTTTTTCGATGGCACCGGCAATTTTTCCGGCCATTTTTACATCGCCATAGTTTTTAAATATTCCGGACAATTGATCTGCTGTATATTGATTTAATATGTCTTTAGCTGTTGTTTCGATGTCCTGATTCATTCGCATGTCGAGTGCAGCGCCGGAAAAACCAAATGAAAAGCCCCGCTCTGAGTTGTCGAATTGATGAAAAGACACACCCAGGTCTGCCAATATTCCATTGACCTGTTTTATTTGGTGATAGTCTAAAAAATGAATCATGTATTTGAAGTTGTGCCTGATGAATGTAAATCGCTTGTCATCAAAGGCATTCTTTTCAGCATCTGCATCCTGGTCAAAGGCAATGAGTCTTCCATTTTCATTGAGTTTTGACATGATCTCTCCTGAGTGGCCTCCTCCGCCAAAGGTGGCATCAACATATATGCCTTGCGGATTGATATTTAATCCATGAATGCTCTCTTTTAATAATGCGGGTGTATGGTACATCATTCATTTTGGTTTAGAGGTGAATCATTACCACCCATAATTTTTTCAGCCAATATGGCGAAGTCATCTTCATTGGGCTCCATACGTTCATACTGGTCGCTTGCCCATATTTCAATGCGTCCATCTTGCCCGGCAAACACTAAATCTCTGTCAATTCCAACCAGGTCTGTCAGGCGTTTGGGAATTAACAACCTGTTATTGGCATCGAGTTCAATTTGAGCCGTGCCTCTGTAAAAACCTCTCAGGAATTGGTTGTGTTCTTTGTTGTATGGGTTTACTTTTGACCTGATGATCTCATTTTGTCGCTCCCATTCTTTCATGGGGTAGAGGGTCAAGCATTTTTCAAAGATGTCTTTTTTAATAACAAATGTGGTTTCGGAAGCAGAAGACAATTGCTTTTTCAAAGAAGAGGGCAATACAACCCTTCCCTTTGCGTCCATTTTACAATTATAGTCTCCTACGAAGTTTGCCATGAGATGAATACATTTTGAACAAAATTAAAAAATAATTATCCACTTTCGCCCACTTCTCCCCATTTTTTTCCACATTGTTAATAACTTTTTCCACTACAACATTCGGAAAGGATTGATAATAAAGGAAATGCGATATTCGAAATGTGCCTAAAACTTTATAATAGAGGGAGTTATGAACAGTTCGGCGGTAGATTAAAAAGAGAAGGCAGTGGAAGTACAGGTAGTGGATAAACTTTAAAAAATCAGATTCTACCACGAATTTAATGATAACTTGCAATTTGTTTATTGAAAGAAAGGAATTATTAGTAGCCCCCTTAATAAATTCAGAAATTATTTGGAAGAGAGAGAATTAATAATGAATGAAGGAAAAATTGCATATTCCTGCCAATTCGGCCAGGCTGCTTTAAAATCCTGGGGGCTATTGAACATATCCTGTTTTTTAGATTCCTGAAAAGAAAAAAACAATAAAAACCGCAGCTAAACAAAGAATTCTAACCAACTTTTACACTGATTGCCAAAAATGCCAATAAAATAACCCATAAAATCAATCGCAAACCCTCTAAATTCCCCGGTTTCTTAGCAGAACACATAACTATCTCATAATCAAAATATTCGGATTTTCGTAATAGGGATTGTGGAATTTTTGTGGATTGTGCAGTGCCCATTTATTTTAGTTTTCTGCAAGCAAAGTTACAACTTAGCGAAGCGATCTCACGAATACCTTATAAAATATTTATTATATGAGTAAACTTTGCAAACAACTTACCACTCCTATTTATCTTTGCTGTTATTCCCACAAGTGTCCTGAGGAACACTTGCGGGGGCGGGGGATCGTGCAGGGCACGCTATCGCTTAACACTTGCACCAGTTAGGGATGTACTGAAAATCCTGAAGTAACTTTTTCATAGTCTTCACTTTATTCATAATTCAAATATCTTTAACGATTGACTTTTAGGGCGTTATGGTTTTGTTGTGTTTTTTGTTAAAAAAAAATTTGGAATCATGGTCTTCTTGGTTTTATCTTTATATTAAAAATAAAATTATGTGTACAAAAACCATTACTGAGAATGATAAAATAGCTGTCCTAACAGCTAAATATGATGCTAGTAAAATTATTTTTGATTTTACAGAAAAAATGCTGCAAAATTTACATGTAAAAATTAATGTGAATGGCAATATTGTTCAACAAAACAGTATTGGCATGTATCGGTCCGCAATAAATAATCCTTCTTTTCTTTTGATTCCTCAAAAAATAAAACAAAAAAGCAATATTGCAATAGAATTTTCAGGATTTAAGAAAGGATTTGGGGTTACAATAGGATTGGGTTAAATTTTAAATTTCAACCACCATACCAAGGAAGCCCGGTAGATGTCTTCCAGGTTTCATCCTTTATTTGGGTAGTAAAATGTAATTATAATGTCTTGGGCTCTTCTCTTTAAGTTTCTGCAAGCAAAGTTACAACTTAGCGAAGCGATCTCACGAATACCGTATAAAATATTTTATTATATGAGTAAACTTTGCAAACAACTTACCTCCCCTATTTATCTTTGCTGTTATTCCCACAAGTGTCCTGAGGAACACTTGCGGGGGCGGGGAGATTAATTAAAAGATTTATCACAAAACTTTAATGCTTCTTTTGCTTTCACATATCCAAGATCTAATGCTTCTTTGAAATCATGACATGCTTTATCAACTTGATTTATTTTATAATAACTTAAACCTCGGTTAAAATAAGCCACTGAATATTTATTAATTTTAATTGCTTTATTATAATCATTAATTGCTTTTAAATAAAAACTATAATCAAAATTTAAATTAGCTCTGTCATAATATCCTTCAAATTTGTCTGGATGTTCCTTTATAAATTTATCGAACTCTTGTTTTAATTTATAATATTTTACTATTGGTCTTTGGGCACAGTATTGATCATATACTGAGTTTGCTTTACTAAATCCCAATTGACCAGCTTTTTTGTAATCCTGGCAAATAATGCTTGGGTCTTTTTTTAATAAATCATAAATTTGTGCTCTAATAAAATAAGCTTTTGCAAAAGAAGAATCTAAATGTATCGCTTTATTCACAAGAGAAAGAGCCTTTTTGTGTTCTTTTTTCTCAATTCGTTTTATTGACTTTTTATAGTATCCTTCTGCACTTTTTTGATCACAGGACAAAATAAATACTACACATAAATATAATAATATATTACTTAAATTTTTTAACATGCCATTCTCCTTCCTTATCTTTTCTATATACTTTTATTATTTCTCTTCCCCTTTCTTTTATTATTGAATCCCCTGGTTTTATATAGGTTTCAACTTTTGCACCATATCCTAAATGGCACATGGTATCGTTTATTATTATTGTAGGCAATCCCCTTCTATTATCGAAATATTTAATTTTTTTTATTATTCCTTTAAATTCTTTATTTATATATTTTTTCTTATTTAAGGAAGTTAAATAGGAATCATAAACTAAAAAGAATATAATGCTTACAAAAATAATAATCCCAAAAATCAATTTAACTTTTTTCATGATCTAATAATCTTTAATTCCAACCCAAATAAGTTCGTCCTTCCCCATATGAAACTCCCCCTGATAAACCTGCTCCAATTCCAATTCCATGTAACATAGACACACCAGTCTGAGCATCATATCCTTTATTTAGATCAATTCCTGTACCAATTCCTCCTGATAAACTTTGAACAGGACCTTCTAATATATCTCTTTTTAGATTTAAAGGATTTTCTGAAGCATGACTAAAATTCACATTAATTCCAAGATCAATTTCCGCTCCAAACCTTTCTTGCTCTGTTCTAGTCAAATATATACCCGGATCACCTCTTGTAATTATATTAATTGAATATGTCATACTTGCTCCTCTAACAGGAGTAGCTCCTACGTTTAAATCAAAAGAAATAATATCTGGTATATCTCTAAACATAATTTTAGCATGCCAGGCAATTTTTATAAGTTCCCAATAATTAAATTGAAAATCATCTTCATTCTCATCGGAAATAACCAGTTCCTCCCTTGTTGAAGTGCTTATAAAAGAAGAAACATCGTTTTGAACCGATTGACCAGCCTTAAATTCTTCTTCCGCAATTTGTCTCTTTATTTTATCAAAAATCATTTCACCTGGATTAAAAGTATTTATAAAGATTTGGTTCCTGCTCGGTGCAGAACTTGTTCCGCCTGATCTTGAAGCAGTGACAGTTACTTCTCCACCAATCCCATAAGTACCTTGAGTAATATTCCCTTTTTCATATATAGGGTTTGCTTTTGTTCCAGTTCCTGTAGGTGTTTCTGTTTTATTTTCAGGCACATCACTCTGCGCTCCCCACGGATCCACCAGCGCTACCGGGTTGTTATCCATACTACAATACGGGCTTTGCCATGGCTGGCTTACCACATCCGGGGTAAACCACCGGCCAAGGCGGCTGTCTAAGGTTCTAAAGAAGGTGGTGTATACATTGCCGCCGGCGCTGTTGTATTCTGGCGCCTGCTCGCTGCCCTGGTAGGCGTAGCGGTAAGTTTGGGCGGTGAAGGTGCGCCCGGGCATTTCCATCCCGTATGGGTAATAATCTAATCCTTGAAAAAAGCACCCGTTTATTTTTCCAGGGCTCTTTTCAGAACCGGTTTCCGTTGTTCTAAAGGCTTCCGGGATTCCGGTTGTGTTTTGATGGTATGTCGCTGTTAATTCGTTCATTGTAACAAATATAGATATTTTTTCAAATAAAAGGCAAGTCAACTGCATATAATATTCAAACTAAAGGTTACAGATGTCTTTATTTTAAGCAATAGCTGTAATTTTTCGCCGCTCTTACATTCAGCTTTTCATGATTTTTTAACTTTTTTTTAGAAAAAAAGTAAGAAAAAAATCGTGCCGGACTCCTCGCCGACCCATCACGGCTCGACAGCTAAAAAATATGAACAGTCATCTTAATTTTTTGTTTTGTATTTGAAGTAGAGGTGCTATATTCATTTTTCCTTTTTCGTTGCGGGGACTACATATTTTTTTACGCTGTCTTCACCGGATGGGTGCCCGGCTGCGGA
>CAZJWE010000046.1:0-19437 GCA_964549265.1 uncultured Bacteroidales bacterium
AAACGAAAATTATTTTGTTTGTTAAAAATTTTCGATAAATTTGAAGCAAATTACTTGTATAATCAAGATTAATTTATGATTTTTGTTTTTTTAAAAAATATTATTTTTATATTTACTTCGCAATTTTCAATTTCAAAATAACAGAATAAAATTTTAACCTTATGTTGACTATATTAACAATCAAAAAGACAAAATTATTAGCGATATTATCGCTGATTATTTTAATTGTAAGTTGTTCGGGAAAGAAAAACCAGGATAATGAAGTAAGTGTTGACAGAGCAGAAATAGATAAAGACATGAAAGTGTTAAAAAGCGATTTACAAGAAACAAAGAAAATTTTCTATTCGCTTCCTTCTCCTCTCGAAACAGCTATGCTCCTTAAAAATGCCGATGCAGAATACGATGAGTCATTATTAAACCCCATTGATAATGCTTCAAATTATACAACCAATAAAAAAATGGCATTAAATCTCGGCATTTACACAACTGATTTAAGCTTTGCCAGTCTATTCGATCAAACACAAACAACAATCGAATATATGGGAGCGTGTAAAGAAGTAGCTGACAGACTGGGTTTATTGGAAGTCTTTGGAGACAGTACAATTAAGCGGTTGGAAAATAACATTAATAATCGCGATGTAATTATGGACGTCATTTCTGAAACTTTAATGGCCTCAAGTTCGTATTTAAAAGAAAATAACAGGGCGCCATTAGCATCTATTGTTTTAATTGGTGGTTGGATTGAAGGATTATATATCTCTACCCAATTAGTAAAAGATGTATCTGTGGCTTCCTTTGAAAACAACCAACTGGTAAAAAGGATCGCTGATCAAAAATTTTCAATGGACATTGTGATCAAATTAATAGAAAAATATAGCTATAACAAAGATGTGGCATCTCTGCTAGTAACTATGAAAGAGATTAAAACAATCTATGACAAAGTAGAAATAAAATCTACTAAAGTAGAACCGGTAAAGAATGAAGGAAGTAATATAACTACTTTAAAATCTGATTCAAAAATTACATTAACTCCGGAAGTCTTCAAAGAATTAAAGAAAAAAGTTAAGACAATCAGAAAAAATTTTGTACTTTAGAATAATTATTAAAAATTAAAGAATTATGAAAAGGTTTTCTAAATTATTCCTTATCTCTATAGTGTTAATTGCATTTATGCCTGCAATTAGTAATGCACAATGTAAAACATTTGCCAAAAACATTTGTAAGCCGGATCTAAATCCATACATCCACGATGGAAACTATAATGCAGCAATCTTAACCGAAGGAGAAGAGGCTGAATTATACAAAACATTCTATTCAGGGCAGGTATACAGAATCTGTATATGTGGTTCCGATGCATTACCCAATATTAAATTTCGTGTAATAGACAGTGATGCCAATGTTATTTATGACAACACAAAAGACGGTGATGCACAGGTATGGGATTTTAAAACAGAATCAAGTCAACAATTAAAAATTCATATCATTGTACCATCCAGTGGCAAAGATCAAACAGACATAAAAAGTGGATGCGTTGCTATAATGTTTGGATTTAAAGACGAAGGATTTTAAGAACATCATTAACCCCAGAGGCTAACACCATAATTATATTTATGGCATATAATATAATTTAAAGATGCGGAATTAAAAAATTCCGCTTTTTTTTTTGTTCAATTCAAAACAAAATTCATCAATTAAACTTTTTGTTTTAGGAATTGTCCTGTATACGAATTTGGAATATTAGCAACGGTTTCGGGCAATCCTTCAGCTACAACCTTCCCTCCTTCTTTACCGCCTTCTGGCCCCAAATCAATAATCCAATCTGCAGTTTTAATAATATCCATATTGTGCTCAATAATTAAAACAGTATGCCCTAATTGAATTAAGGCATTCAATGCATCCAATAACTTATTGATATCATGAAAATGCAACCCGGTCGAGGGTTCATCAAAAATGAACAATGTAGGCTGTACATTTTCTTTTTTACTCAAAAAAGTTGCAAGCTTCAAGCGTTGGCTTTCTCCTCCGCTTAATGTGCTGACAGACTGGCCAAGTTTAACATATTCCAGGCCAACTTCCTTAAGAATAGTTAATTTTTGAACAATCTTATTCTCTAATCTTTTAGTTTTACCGGACTGGCTAAAAAATGTTATTGCATCTTCAATAGTAAGCTCTAAAACATCAGCTATATTTAGTCCATTGTACTTAATTTCAAGTATCTCATCTTTAAAACGCTTGCCAGAACAAGATTCGCATACAAGATGAATGTCAGCCATAAACTGCATTTCAATTTTAATAATGCCTTCTCCCTGGCACTCTTCACATCGCCCGCCTGGTGAATTAAATGAAAAATGAGTTGGAGTAAAGGTATGTTGAATAGACAGTGGTTGCATAGAAAACAATTTCCGAATCTCATCATAAGCTTTTATATACGTTACAGGATTTGACCGGGATGATTTCCCAATTGGGTTTTGGTCCATGTATTCAACATCGGATATCATATGAAGATCACCTGTCAAAGATGTGTACTGACCGGGTTTCAGCTTGTCATTTTTATTTAAATATTTGGCCAGTGCAGGATATAATACATCTGCAATAAGAGAGGATTTTCCTGATCCACTAACTCCGGAAATAATTGTTAAAATATTTAATGGAATTTTAACATGAATATTTTGAAGATTATGCTCCTTGACTCCGGTTAGCTCAATATAAGAATTCCATTTTCTCCGTTTCGAAGGAACCTGTATTTCCTTATTACCTGATAAATAATCAGATGTAAGTCCTGTGGACTTTTTAATCAGAGCATTAAATCCGCCCTGAAAAACGACCTCGCCCCCAGAAGAACCCGCCAATGGGCCTAAATCAAGAATTTCATCTGCAGATTTGATGATGTCTTCATCATGTTCAACAACAACCACCGTATTGCCTAATTCCTTTAATTGTGTCAAAACTTTTATTAACAAATGATTATCCCGCGGATGCAAACCAATGCTTGGTTCATCCAAAATATATAAAGACCCAACCAGGCTACTTCCCAATGCATTCGTTAAATTAATCCGTTGTGACTCTCCACCTGACAAACTTGATGAAACCCTATTAAGAGTTAAATATTTTAGCCCGACAGCCAATAAAAAATTAAGGCGTGATTTGATTTCCTCCAATAACCTACTGGCAATATGAAGTTCATAATCACTGAGATGTATGTTTTGAAACAATAAACACAACTCATCTATGGGCATACAAATCAATTCCTGAATATTTTGTCCATTTATTTTCACCCATGACGATTCTTTTTTCAAACGTGTCCCCTTGCACTCGGGGCAGGTTGTTTTGCCTCTGTAACGGGCAATCATTACCCTGTTTTGAATTTTATACTTTTTCTTTTCCAGGTAATCAAAAAAATCATGAATGCCTTTAAATGCTTTACAACCATGCCATAATATTTCTTTTTGACGGTCAGTTAATTCATTATAGGGCTTATGTACCGGAAATTTACATTGTTGTGCATTATAGATCACTTGTTCTTTCCATTTTTTAGCCTTATCTCCCTTCCAGCAAACAATCGCTTCTTCATAAACAGAAAGTTCCTTATTGGGTACAATTTTATCTTCATCAAGTCCTAATACCCTTCCATATCCTTCACATACAGGGCATGCCCCTACAGGATTATTAAAGCTAAACATATCAATAGATGGTTCCTCGAATTGCATCCCCTCTGCTTCAAATAAATTAGAGAAATGCCGGCTTCCCCAAACATCATCCTGGATATTCTTAATAAAACAATGTCCGTGTCCTTCTTTAAATGCTATTTCAATTGAATCACTAACACGGCTCACAAAATTTTCGTCATGATGTTTAACTTTCACCCTGTCAATCACTAAATTGACATCTTTTTTATTATTTATATTCTCATTTCCCTGTACAATATCATTCAATTCTAACAAACGGTCATTATTTTCAATCCGGGTGATTCCTTCTTTTAAAAATGTCTTGAATAAGTCGGCTCGTTCTTTATTAGCTTCCGGCAAATGAGCAACAGGTGCTAAAATAATTATTTTACTATCCTGTTCAAATGACATAATGTATTCCAAAACATCCTGGGCCGTATGCTTTTTAACAGGTTCATTGCTAACAGGCGAATATGTAATGCCTATTCTGGCAAACAATAACTTTAAATAATCATAAATCTCTGTAGAAGTACCAACTGTTGAACGTGGATTTCGCTTGTTCACATGCTGTTCTATCGCTATGGCAGGAGGAATGCCCTTAATATAATCTACAGCTGGTTTATCAATCTTCCCCAAAAACTGCCTGGCATAAGCAGATAAGCTTTCAACATACCTACGCTGTCCTTCTGCATATAATGTATCAAATGCTAAAGAAGATTTCCCTGAGCCTGACAAACCGGTGATCACAATCAACTTATCTCTGGGAATCGCCAAGTCCAGATTTTTTAAATTATGTACACGCGTATTTTTTATATAAATGAAATTCTTTTCTTGTTTTTGGTTTTCCATATTATTGATCCATAAATTTTCTTTAATTCTATTTATTTTGTCTGATTTAACACATTCAAAATTCACCATGCAAAAATAATATAATATAAGCTGTTTTCTTTTCAAAACTCATCATCCGTTTCATTATTATTAAAATATTTATTTTGGGGCTTCTTATTAAACACAAAAACGTTGTATAAACTTTTGACACATGCTATTCTTTTGCGCCATAGCCCTCGTTGTCCGTCGCTTCTCATTACTATCCCATATATTGCACCTAAAAAATTTTTCGTGAGGTATAAATAAAATTTATTATTTTTGTTTACCAACACTAATCAATTATTCAACTGATAAACCTTTTATTTTCAATTATGAAAAAAATCAAGATTATTCTTTTATGCCTCAGCTGTTGCTTTATTTCATTTACATTACAAGCGAATATCAAATTACCACAAATTTTTTCTTCAAATATGGTATTGCAGCGGAATAGGCCATTAAAAATATGGGGATGGGCAGATAAAGGAGAAAAAATAACAGTAACGTTCAATGACAATGAATACACTACAGTCGTTAATGATTCAACATGGAATATTATTCTGCCAAAAATGAAAGCAGGAGGGCCTTATAAAATGACAATTACCGGTAAGAATAAAATAATTTTGGAAAATATACTCATAGGCGATGTATGGTTGTGTTCCGGACAATCAAATATGGCATGGCCTGTAAAAAGCAGTGCAAATGCACTACAAGAAATTAAAAATGCAAATCATCCTGAAATAAGACTTTTTGAGGTTCCGAATCAGGTTGCTTTGCAAAAAACAAACCACCTTAAAACAACTTCATGGGATGTGTGCTCTTCAGAGACAATTGCCGATTTTTCTGCCGTGGGGTATTTCTTTGGCAAAAATATTCATCTAACTCAAAACATACCTGTAGGGCTCATCAGCAGCAATTGGGGTGGAACAATCATTGAAACATGGATGAGCGAGGATATTATATCACAAATAGAAGGATACAGTGAACAATTAAAAGAAAAAGATGAATTTGACTTAGACAAGGTATTGAAAGAAAATGAAAAAATAAAACAACACCTTTTAAGCCAGGTCCCGAAAACGAAAGGATTGATTGATGGTAATGCTCTTTGGGCCGATCCTGAATTTGATGATACGGATTGGAGAACTATGCAAGTCCCGGGGTATTGGGAAAAACAAGGGTTAAAAGGATTAGACGGGGTGGTGTGGTATAGGAAAGAATTTATTCTTGGTCAGGAAGAATTAGATCAAAAAAATATTCAGTTAAAACTCAGTAAGATTGATGATGAAGACATAACATGGATAAATGGAACATTAATTGGAGAAACAAATAAATATAATGTTATGAGAGAATATGATGTGCCATCAGAGGTTTTAAAAAAGGGAAAAAACACAATAGCTGTAAGGGTGAAAGACAATTTATTTGGCGGCGGAATTTATGGAGACTCCAATGATGTTTTTATTGCAGTAGGTACCGATACCATTTCCCTCGCCGGTGAATGGAAATACTGTATTAGCCCCGAAGATGTAAAAGTTCATATTGATCCGCTTTGGCCTAATGACTTTCCTTCTTTATTATACAACGGAATGATTTATCCCATTAAAGATTATGCCGTGCAAGGTGTGATCTGGTATCAGGGCGAAGCCAATACAACCAACCCCAAACAATACAGGGAATTATTTCCTGCAATGATCAAAAACTGGAGAGATAAATTCAACAATGAAGACATGCCATTTCTGTTTGTTCAATTAGCCAACTACATGGAGTCATGTAAAGAACCTTGTGAAAGTGATTGGGCAAAATTAAGAGAAGCACAAAGCATGGCATTGTCATTGCCCAATACCGGAATGGCTGTTACAATTGACATCGGAGATGCAGACAACATCCATCCCAAAAACAAGCAGGATGTAGGATACCGATTATCTCTTACAGCCAGAAAAATTGCATATCATGAGGATATTATACATTCAGGGCCACAATACAAAACGCTTGAGATAAAAAATAATAGTATTATACTCACGTTTGACCATGTTGGAGAGGGGTTAACAACTACAAGTAAATATAAATGCATAAAAGGTTTGCAGGTAGCCGGAAAAGACAAAAAATTTTATTGGGCACATGCGGAATTCATAGAAACGAATAAAATAAAAGTACATTCTGACCAGGTTCTAAATCCGGTTGCGGTAAGATATGCATGGGCAGACAACCCCGAAGATGCGAATGTTTATAATTCGGAAGGTTTACCGGCAGTACCATTCCGAACTGATAATTGGTGAGAAATATTATAGACAGCAAAAACTGGGAGATTCAGGAAGATAAACGTGGTATGCATACTGTCTCCTCTTTTTTTTAGGTACTACCCTTATTTTAGTGGTTAAATATTTTTACAGGACCTAAAATACTGTTTAAATATAGTTGTAAATGTGGTTTAAATGTGGTTCAATATAAAATTAATCGTTTTGAAAGAACACAACATATAAACTACGTTAAACTATATTTCAACTATATATAAACAAATTGTAAGTTACCATTAAATTCATTGTAGAACCTTTTTTACAATTCATCCACGTATCAAACGAGTCAACGCTTGATGCCATCCAACATCCCGCCACATTCCTTTAAACTGGGGGCCACAGAAATTGCTTGTAGCAATAGCTTTCCATGCTCCTGTTTTCACAGCAGTGTTTACCCCTAAAGCACACAATTCTTTTATCCAATCCCATTTTAATAAAGGCCAGTCTTTATAATCTACCAATGCCCAGCATTCTGTGGTAATGAGCTGCATGTTTTTTTTATGTGCAATATTCCCAACCCAATAAATTTCATCAACAAGCATTTTTTGCCAGTACTCTTTATGAGCATAATATGTTTTTTCTGCATGGTCTACAAGACTCTCAAACCCTTCGGGAGTAAAAAAAGGAAAAGAATAACCTACCTTTTTATTAAATTCTTCATCATTGCATTTTGCCATCCAAATATGTGGCTCCAAATAGTCGAGGAAGGAGACATCGGTTTGAGGTAAATGCCGATTTGCTTTAAACGAAAACGTAACCGGAAGCTCCGTGAACTGTTCTTTAACAATGCCTGCTGCTTCCTGCATCCATTGAATGGATTTATCTGTATACCATCCTTCTTCGCCCAAATCATCCGGGTTATTTTCAAAAAAAGGAGTCCATAATGGATGAGGCCATTCATTGCATAAGTCAACATACATAACATGTTCAAGTAAATGGTCATTTTCTATTGCCTGCAATGTCTCAATCCATTGATTAGCCATTATTGCCGGAGTATTAACTTTCATTCTTACATTGTCTACATCTTCTCTATACCATGTAGATAAAGCAATTTTTATGTGCCTTGCAGCACATCGTTTAATGAAATCGTTTAATGCAGGTTGAACCTGTATGATATTTTTTGCAGGACTTCCCCAATCTTGTTGACTCCAGACAGGTTTTAAAGTCCATTGCTTAAAAACATCCTCCGATATCAGATGAGGGAAAGCATCTATCCTTACTGCATTATAACCCCTTTCTATAAGTTCATCAAGGATCAAATCCCAATCTTCATATCCTGCTCCTGGCCATTGACGTTCTATCCACGAAAAATCCCACATTGTTATGGCATACGTTCTCATTAATTATTACGTTTTATGTTTATATACAAAAATAACATAAAACACTCACTCAATTGAATAATTATTTTTTATTTTTGTACAAAACACCCTTCTTTCATCAAGAAGAGTTTTGATTTTTTAAATTAATAAATTTTATATTATGAAAACCTTTTCGAAGAATATATTGGGTACTGCATTCCTGTCTCCTATCATTTTTTCTGCATGCAATTCAGGCACCCCTAAAGAAGAAGCAAAAGAATTGCAACGTCCGGAGGATTTTAAAAATAAGAACGTCATTATCATTAAAATGGACGAATTGCGATGGGATCAGTTAGGATATATGGATCATCCTGTAGTAAAAACGCCAAATATTGATAAATTGGCAGAAAATTCCAACACATTTGTCAATGAATACACCGTATCTCCTCTTTCAACTCCCAGCAGGGCAAGTTTTTTTACAGGGAAATACACGATGCAGCACGGATGCAAATTCGTTGACATGCCAAATCATATGAAGCCTGACCAATGGTCGTATTTGGAAACCTTTAAAGATGCCGGATATATCATAGGATTGGCAGGCAAAAACCATTGCTTTAATGATGAGTATATGGAAAACATGTTTGACTATCGTGAAGAGTATACCCATTTTGGCAAAATACACGGAAACGTCACAGAACGAGATAAAGTGGTAGCCGAATACTTACATACAGAAAAAAGGCCTGAATTTAAGTCCAACACACCTGATCAGGGTGAAGTGTTGGGTGAAGGCCTTATTGAAGGCCCGCTTCCTTTTAAAGAAGAAGAAAATATGACTTATCGAATTGCTGAAGATGGGATGGCATTTTTAGATAAGTACAAAGATACCACCTTCTTCCTGCATTATTCATTCCCTGACCCGCATTGGCCTAATGTAGTTCCTGACCCTTATTATTCCATGTATAACCTCGATAGCATTGAACTTGAAGGACTGAACATCAATTGGGACGAACATCCCTTTGCTCATTATGTCCAGTCTATTTCTCAAGGATACGACAAGTACACTGTAGAGGAACGAAAACGTATTGTCGCCACCATGTATGGCCAAATCACATTTGTTGACAAAGCCATTGGCATGCTTATGGACAAACTTGAAGAACTCAATTTAACAAAAAATACTGTCATTGTCTTCACGTCAGACCACGGTAATTTTGGAGGACGGTACGGCTTAGTTGGTAAAACAAAAGCATTTTATGATGCTCTGGTAAGGGTTCCATTGGTTATAAGCATTCCTGAATTGAATACTGGTAAAACATACGAGGCTCAAATCGAAAATATTGATGTGATGCCAACAGTCATGGAATATTTAGGATTCAATCATATCACTGGTGTAAAAGGAAGGTCATTCTTAGACATCATCAAAGGAGAAAAAGCAGATGAACACCGCAGTGTTATATTTTCCGAAGTAGGATTACCGGGAACACCTCCTCCTATCATGGAAGATAAAGATAAATTTATGAAATACAGGGCAAAACGTATCGAAGAAGATGGAACAAGCTGGTTCCTCGAGTATACCGTTATTGGCCGTTCATCCATGGTGAAAAAAGACGGGTGGAAATATTGTTTTTACACAAACGACAGGGAAGAGCTTTACAATTGCAATGAAGACTCATTAGAACTTCACAACCTGGCAATGGACCCAAAATATGCTGATAAAAAAGCAGAAATGAAAGATTTATGGATGAAAGAGATGCTATCAAATTCCATGACATCCATCACAGACCATGTGTTTTCTGAAAGAGAAAAAGAAAAGTTATAATGGATGTATCTTTTTTTCTTAAAAATAAAAAAATATGGGAGGGCGCTTTATTAGGAAGCGCCCTTTCATTCACTTCATGTGCTGAAAAACAACCACAAGAAGAACAAAATAAGTTGAATTTTGTGATTATTATGGCTGATGACGTATCGGCCATTGATTTTAGTTGTTACGGGAATCAAGATATACATACACCAAACATTGATAAACTGGCTCAACAAGGACTCCAATTTCACACGTGTTGGGCTACTCCTTTAAGCATGCCATCGAGGGTGCAGATCATGACCGGCAGGTATGCATCCAGCACAGGCTGGTATGGCAATAGTTTTAAACCTGCGGGAGACCCTCCATATGGGATTGAAGGACAACCTGGGTACGACCTCGGCGATGATGAGCTGTTTTTTTCAGAATTGTTTAAAGAAAAAGGATATAAAACTGCTATTTCAGGGAAATGGCATGTAGAAGATTACCCTGAATGGGAAACTTTTAAAGAAGATTATGGATACGACGAATATTGTTTATGGGGCCTTCCTGATACATTACCTCCGGAACATAAAAATTACACCAAAGTAAAAGGTGCTTCCGGCCCGTTTTGGGGTGTAGGAGACAGAGGTCCGTTTTGGCAACCTGCCATTATCAAAAATGGCAAACTCGGCCCCACAGGCGAAGATGATTATGGGCCTGACTATTTTACAGCATTTGTAAACAGATTTATTAAAGAAAATCATAAAAATCCTTTTATGGTTTATTATCCCATGAACCTGGCTCACAACTGGTGGTATCCGCCGGTGAGTGAAAAAACAAGGTGGGGAACATTCGGGCCTGTTCCCGAGCTTGATTCTGCCGGAAATAAAACAGGAAACCGAACACCGGTAGGACACAAATATACTATTGAATATTTAGACCATCTGGTTGGAAAAATTGTACATACAATTGACAGCCTTGGTATTCTTGAAAACACTGTCATCATATTTACAACAGACAATGGAAGCCCCGGAAAAGGGAAAGCTCATATAGAGTCAGAAAACGGATTCAGGGTTCCGATGATCATACATTGCCCCTCATTGATTACAACAGGGAAAAAGAGCATGGATTATGTCCAATTGGCAGATGTATTCCCTACTATAGCCGAACTTGCCGGAATTAAACTACCGGATAGCATACGTTATGATGGCGTAAGTTTTAAGTCAATAATAGATGGAGAAAAAGGGAAGAGAAATTATCTATATACATACCTCAACTGGAAACATGCATTCAAATACAATGATTATTACCTTGACGGGAATGACAGTTTATGGCGATGCATCCACAAATCCGACTGGCAGTTGGCTTATGAAAATGTTACCGATTCGATGGGGAATTCAGAAGTATCTGCTGCTATGGATAGCATCCATGTACTGCAGAATCATTTTCCAGCACCTGATACAACAAACAATCCAATGTACGAACGGTATAAAAGGAAGCAAGCAATTTTTCATAAGAGTATTGAATCTATTACAGACAACCAAGAATAAACTAAAAAATTAATAAACCAACCTATGACATCACGTGAAAATGTAATAGCAACCATCAATCATAAACAACCGGATAAAGTGCCTGTTGATATTGGTTCAACACCCAGTTCGGGCATTTCGGCCATTGCTTATAGCAACCTAACCAAACACATGGGACTCAGCAAAAGTAAAACTTTGGTTTATGATGTTGTACAGGAACTTGCAGAGCCCGAACAAGAAGTTATTGATACATTAGGCATAGACATATTGGATGTTGGAAGAACATTCAATACAGATATGAATGATTGGTATGAAATTACACTTTCTGACGGCAGCAAAGCCTATTATCCTAAGTGGTTCAAACCCCAAAAAGAAAACGATGGAAGCTGGGTGTATTATGATCAGGATAATGATATGATTGCCCGTAAGCCCGAAGGTGCCACTTTTTTTGACCAGACATATTTTCCTTATCTTGACGGGTATCCGGATAATTACAAGAACCTTCCGGATGCTATGAATAAAGTTTTGTGGCAGGCAATGGCACATAGTCCGTGGGATAAAGCAGGAACCCCAGGCTTTTGGGAGCAATTGAGAAAAAATGTGCTTCATCTGAGAGAAACAACAGACAAAGCATTGGTAATCACAGCAGGATGCAACCTGTTTGAATGGGGGACTTTTTTGAGGCGAATGGACAACTTCTTGATGGACCTGTTTATAGACCAGGAAAATATTGAAAAATTACTTGACGCTTTGATGGATATCCATCTGGCAACCCTCGAAAAGGTATGCAGCACAGTAGGCGACATTGTAGATGTAATCCGCCTGGGCGATGACCTGGGGATGGACAGTGGCCCATTTATGCCACAAGAGATATACCAAAAATTATTTAAACCTCGCCACCAAAAGCTGTTTTCGTATATTAAAGACAACAGCAACATGGCTACATTACTCCATTCATGCGGCGGGATTTTTCCAATTTTGCCCGATTTAATTGATGCCGGACTCGATATTATCAATCCGGTACAAACCAATGCATATCAAATGGACCCGGTAAATTTGAAAAAAGAATACGGCAATGATATCACGTTTTGGGGTGGTGGAATAGACACCAGAACAGTCTTGAATAACGGAACACCTGATGAAGTTAGAAAGCAAGTACTGGAACGGATGGAAATCTTTTCAAAGGATGGTGGGTTTGTTTTCAACACCGTGCATAATATGTTACCTGATGTGCCTCCTGAAAATATTCTTGCAATGACGGATGCAGTGAAGGAATTTAACAACGAAAAATAATCATTGAATAATGCAATACCTAAGCGACAGGACATACGGTTGCAGAGTGACGGAAGTGGTTTTGGCCGGCAATCGTTCCCTTATCTTAGAAAATGAAACAATACGGCTTATCATCTTATTGGACAAAGGATGCGACATTGCCGAATTTACATACAAAGCAAATGACACATCATTCCTGTGGCGAACAGATAAAGGGCTCAAGAGCCTGGACAATGCTCATAAACATTACAATCATTATTTCACCCAGGCATATCATGGAGGTTGGTTCGAAGCATTTCCGAATGTAGGCCTGGCATGCAATTACAAAGGTGCAGATTTTGAACCATACGATGAAGTCTTTTATCTGCCCTGGGATTATACCGTCATTAAAGATGAACCGGAAGAACTGGTATTGTCATTCAACGTTAAAACTCTAAAAACCCCATTTCTGCTTGAAAAAAAATTAACATTGAAATCTCATTCTGCAGCTGTCCGGTTCGACGAAAAAATTACAAACATCGGCAATGAGCCTGTTGGATATCAATGGGGACATCATCCTTTATTGGGACAACCGTTTCTTTCCGGTGATTGCATCATTGATTTTAAGGGAGCAGACATTGATTGCCTGTTTGAGCCGGACAATGCACGGGTAAGACAAGGGACAAAAGGACAATGGCCTCTATTATCCGGAAAAAACGGTGATGTTGATATTCGTCCGGTTCCTGCCCCTCATGCCGGGACCAATGAATTGTACTGGATGTCCAATTTGCAGTCCAACTGGTTAGCTGTGCGAAATCCGGCTATCAACACAGGCATTGGTTTTGCCTGGGACCCGGAAATGTTTAAATATTGCCTGTTATGGGTCAATGCAAATGGTGACTCCGGAAGCCCACATTATGGCAATTGTTATACAACGTGTATCATGCCCTTAACATCCGGCGTACATACCCTCGAAGCAGAAGAAAAAAATGGCACACTGAATACATTAAACCCTTCTGAAACTGCAGAAACATGGATCACTACTACTGTATTTAAAGCAGGAAATGAGGAGGTGAAGGAAGTAGGAAGAGATGGAAGTGTCATTATAGGTTAGATGGTAATTCATTATATGCAGTTATAATTATTTTGACTCTATTCTAAATATTGATTGATTTGAAAAAATAACTATTTTTTTTACATTGAACATGGTGATTAAGTTCAAAACCCCAAGCACTCTTTTTTGATGATCTATACACTTGAATTTATGATAAAGAATTTTTAACCTTTTCCCTATCCAAAAATCACATACAAACTAACCATCACCACAAACAACAGTCCGGCTAAAACACGAGGGTCTTTGATGCCTGTTATTTTGCCTTTGGTAATAAAGGCTCCCGGACTTTCTAAGGTTAAATCTTTTATTTGTTCAGGATCGGGTTTGGGAGTAAGCAAGCTAACAATGACATATACAATACAGCACACGGCAAATAACCCGAAAGCTTGCAACATATAGGGTGTTCGCAGGCCTTCTGTAATGAGTTTCACATCGCCAAACGCCGGAAAATCAACCAGGAATACAATAACCCCCAGAACAAACCCGCTGATAATGGTTGTTTCGGCAGCTTGCCTGTTTCCCCTTTTCCATAATACACCCAACAAGAATACAGTGGCAATCGGGGGTGATAACACGGCCAGTATCTCATTAATGGCATCAAAAATACTGATAAAACGGGCAACCATGGGCGACCAGGCAATGGCCAACAGCATTACAATACCGGCAGTCCACCGGCCAATACGAACTTGACGGCGATCGCTTGTGTCCGGCCAAATGCGTTTAACAATGTCTACAGAAACCAGTGTTGCAGAGCTGTTCAAAGCAGCAGCAATGGTGCTCATCAATGCTGAGAGCAAAGCTGCCGACAACAACCCGATTAATCCTGTTGGCAACAATTCAGTGATTAATGTAGGCAATGTATCATTGGGGTCTGTAATAATGTCTTTAAACAACACATATGCTAAGATACCGGGTACGACCATGATAAACACAGGCAATATTTTAATGAATCCGGCAAAGATAGGGCCAATCTGTGCATCTTTAAGAGAGCGGGCTCCGAGTACTCTTTGTACAATGGTTTGGTCGGCACACCAATACCAAAGTCCAAGGACAGGATAACCAAGCATTATTGCATACCAGGGTAATTTGGGATTGCTTTCATAAGACCTTAATAATTCAAGTTGATCGGGTTTAAGTGCTGATTTTAATTCGGCAAAGCTGGTGATCCCCTTATCCGGTAGTGCCAAAAAAGCCATCACCATCATTATAGTGGCACCAATGATCAGGATGATGGTTTGAAGCGTTTCGGTCACAACAACCGCCTTCAATCCACCTAAGATGGTGTATATAGAAGTGATCACAGAAATGACGATGATAGAAACCCAGACACTGATCCCGAAAAAGTTCTCAAAAACCACAGCCCCTGCATACAAGCTAATACCGATATGCATAAACAATGCGCCCATAATGGCCAGGAATGCCAACAACGAACGGGCCGTGCCACTGTATCTTTTTTCTAAAAACTCGGGCAGGGTCGATATTTTGTTTTTAAAATAAAACGGGGCAAATATCAATCCCAGGATGATCAATAAAAACGCTGCCATCCATTCAAAATTCCCTTGCACCAAGCCATCTTCAAAACCAGCGGATGCAAGTCCTACCATATGAATCGTAGAAATGTTGGAAGCAAATAATGCAGCGCCTATCAATGCCCAATTGAGCGAACGGCCAGCTAAAAAATATGCATTGCTGGTCATCTTTAGTTTTCGCACTACCAACACGCCAATCATCAAAATACCTAAGAGATATGCTATGATGATGGCCAGATCAAGTACCGGGATTCCAATTTTTAGCAACATATAAACAGACATTTAAAATGAATAGAATTAAACACTGTATAGTCCTTGCTGAATGCAAGGTAACTGCTTCTTCAAAAAAACATATAAAATTAAAAAAAATATTATTTTTTCAACCTTCTTTGTGGTTGAAAAATGAACGTTGCACATTAGTGATTCTCTATCGGTCAATAAAGGGAGGAAAGAAAATTATTAACCCAGGTATTTTTTCAACAATTTACTCCGTGAAGTCTGTCTTAGTTTCCTGATGACCTTTTCTTTGATTTGTCTTACACGTTCGCGCGTAAGGTTAAATTTTTCGGCAATTTCTTCGAGTGAAATTTCCTGACAATTGATTCCAAAAGAATACCGGATGATATCTTTTTCACGATCAGATAATGTAGACAATGCTCTTTCTATTTCTTTGCGTAACGATTCTTTGAGCAGTTCCATATCTGCACGGGTTGCCTCATTGCTTTCCAATATATCAAGCAAAGTACCTTCTTCATCATTTGAAAAAGGAGCGTCTACAGATTTATGCCTTCCGGAAGCCTGAAGTGTCATTATAACTTTATTTTCAGGTAATTCAAGAGACTCTGCTAATTCCTTATCTGAGGGAGGGCGTTGATATTTTTGTTCAAACTCTTCAAATGCTCTATTGATTTTATTTAAGGCTCCAATCTGATTAAGAGGCAGCCTTATGATCCTTGAGTGTTCGGCAATCGCCTGGACAATTGACTGTCTTATCCACCATACAGCATAAGAAATAAATTTGAATCCTTTTGTCTCATCAAACTTTTCAGCAGCTTTAATCAATCCCAAATTGCCTTCATTGATCAAATCGGATAAACTTAAGCCCTGGTTTTGGTATTGTTTTGCAACAGAAACAACAAAGCGCAGATTGGCTTTTATCAAGCGCTCTAATGCTTCTTTATCTCCTTTTTTGATCCTGCTCGAAAGTTTAGCTTCTTCATCAGCTGTTATCAGTTCTTCTTTACTTATTTCCTGTAAATATTTATCAATTGAAGTGCTCTCCCGTTTAGTAATGGACTTGGTAATCTTTAATTGTCTCATAAAAATTAATTTTGTTTGGCTTCTTTATCCTTCTAATTACAAATTTATAATAAAAAAATTAGTAATGAACTTTTATAATAAAAAAAACAAATCAATAGAGGGTAAATGACTCTATTATGACAAATTTAATGAAAGATATTGACATAATGACAAAAAGTGATATAAAACACCTTACAAGCATCATTTTAAGACATCCAAAAAATAAAAGGCTGTTTAAAAAGTCCATAATTAAAAAATGCTACTAAAAATAACATCAACCAAGTGTTAGAATAGAGCAACACTATTGCCTGTATAAGCTCATGGGTATTCAACAATTCAACACAACATCACATATCCCTGACAAAAAAATATAGCACAAACATTTTTTCTAAAAAAAAGTTAAAAACCATGCAAAGACAAATACAGCAGCAACGCAACATAGTTGATGGTAGGATAGGATTTTGTGCAAACCAAATTCGGAGCCCAAAAGAGCTGAAAGTTGAAAGTTGAAAGTTGAAAGTTGAAAGCGAAGTGCTGTAAGTCTATTGGTATAATCACACCCAAACTCATGCCCACACTCCAATTAACAATTAACAATTAATAATTAACTTATTCGCACTTGTGCCCGTTCCAAAAGATTGCTTCGGGCAAAGCCCTCGCAATGACGGCTTTGTAATGTATGCCGGTACGTTTTCATGGCTGCATGAGCAAACCCTTAATATAGCATTTTTTTGTTATTCTGAAATGCTGATGGACTATAAACTCAAGTGTTTAGATCATAATGTTCGATAACTAGGCTTGCGCAGCCCCAAAAAGCGCAGTTTACTGAAGTAAATGAGCAATTTTGGGGCAAGCGTAACGAAGTTAGCGGACATGATGGAACAGGCACTAATTAGAGTCTGTCTATAAAGTCAGTGTTTGCTCTATAAAGTTCGAGATCAAGGCGTGTAAGAATTTTAAACCGGATAATACTGAGGTATTTGAGGATTTAAAATTCGAGCAACAACGCAGATATCGGACTTTATGGACAAACACTAATTATATTCCAAAAGCATAATATGCAACAACCCCATTCGGATAAACCCCTTCAACATAAACACCGCCTTTAATCTGGTTAATTATTCTTTGTAAATCTTTCACATCTGTAACTAGTGCTCCATTAATCTTTGTAACAATAAACCCTTCTTTAATGCCGGCTTGTTTAATCTTCCCGGAATTAATTTCATCTACCTGAACTCCTCCTTCAAGATTAAGTTTATCCAGGGTTGATCTTTCTGCATTTTTAAATTCTGCACCCAATAGCTTAATATCTTCCCTTGATTCAACAATTCCTGTATCTCCATATATATTTTTCAATTCAACAACTATTTTTTTCTTTTTACCATTCCTCGCTACTACTACATCAATCTTGTCACCAGGATCATGTCTAAATATAATTTCCTGAATATGAGAGGCGGTATTAACTTCTTCTCCCTTTACTTTTAAAATCACATCACCAACTTCAATACCGGCTTCTTGTGCTGCACCGTTTTCTGTTACATCAGCCACATAAACACCTTTAATTTGGTCAATATCTTTTTCTTCAGCCAGGTCAGCATTAACTGTTGCAATTTGAATACCAAGCATTGCCCGTTGAACCTGTCCGTATTCAATTAAATCATCCACAACTTTTTTAACAATATTTACAGGGATGGCAAAACTTTCACCTGCATAAGCGCCGGTAGGTGACAAAATAGCTGTGTTGATTCCTATGAGTTTAGCATTCAGGTCAATCAATGCACCCCCACTGCTTCCTTTATTTAACGCTGCATCTGTTTGGATAAATGATTCAATGCTATATCGTTCATCACTAATTCCGAGGTTTCTTGATTTTGCACTAATAATGCCAGCTGTAACAGTTGAAGTAAGATTAAAAGGATTGCCTATGGCAAGCACCCACTCCCCTATTTTTGTTTTATCCGAATTCCCATACTCAATCATTGGAAAATTATTATCTCCTTTGATTTTTAATACAGCCAAATCAGTGGATTTATCTGTACCAATCAATGCTGCATCATATTTCTGATTATTATTTAAAGTAACCTCTATTTGATCTGTGTTTTCAATCACATGGTTGTTTGTTACAACATATCCGTCTTTAGAAATAATGACTCCTGAACCAATACCTCTCAATATCCTTTTTGGCGGATCTGCTTGTCCGTAGAAAAAATAATATAATGGATTGGACGGCGCTTCCACTTCTTGTGTGGTACGGATGTGCACTATAGCGTCTATGGTTTTATCAGCAGCACTTACAAAGCTGTTTTGTTCAGCACCCGAATCAGACTCCGTCGCAAAATGAACTCTCTGATAAATCGCCCCATTCTTCATTGATGTTTGTTGAGGTTGAACCTGGTATTTTCCGGAATCATCCTCATCTATAAAAAGAGCATACACTCCGATAACTAAAAGAGCACTAACTAACGAAATTAACACATTCAAGCCTATTCTTTTTGAATCATTGGATAATCTCATAATCTAATATTTTTTAGGTTAAATAATTAAACACACATAAATCAAATTTTATGCCTTAATTTATTAATCCGGCAAAAAAGACATGTTATATGAGAATTTGTCAGTTTTCGACTTCTTATTATGATAGATGAACCGAGCCATGACATTTTTTTTGACACACACGAGCATGATTATTAATAATCTGTTTAGGTTACACAAAGTCAATAGATTAAACTCATGGCGAGCTCCATCTGACCATTAAAAAATAAAAAATAAACAGATGAACCGAGCCATGACAAATTTTTTGACACACACGAGCATGATTAT
>CAZJWE010000047.1:0-14815 GCA_964549265.1 uncultured Bacteroidales bacterium
TCTATACAGAGTAGCAAAGATTTATGCATAACCACCCTAATCTTCTACTGATCCGGTTTTTTATTAGATATTGTTTTTTTAAAAAAACTGGAATTCAGATATTAAAATGAATGATTGATTGGTTTTCGCGTTCTCTGTTTTCTTTAATATAATGTACCAAAGGTAGAAAAAGCAGTTAATTTTGTAATATCAACAGTTTTGAACTTTGGAGTTTCTCCAGAGATACTTAGAAACACAATTTGTTAAATTGATCAACCATTTCATTAGAAAAGAGCTAAATGTAATTGTCCATTCTTATCTTCATATGTGTCCAGTTTTTGCCAGTATAATCGTCCTGTAAATTAAGCTGTTCCTTTAAAATCGAAGTTTAACTGTGTGAATAAATCGTTTATATCTGAAAAGGATTTTTTTAATGAAGACAATTCAATGTTGGTCAATGACTGAATGTCAATATAATTATCTACAGTATTGTTTTGAAGGATTTTTTGAGATTGGCTTTTAAACCTGATTAGCATCAGGAAATCATATACCTGGAGGATTTCATTGATGAGTTCATTTTTTATGATCCTCTGTTCTTTTAGCGTTTGTAACCGTGCGATTGTATTGGTTTCGGGAATTTTGTGCTGAATAGCATAGATTCGTGCAAATCCTGTGATTGGTACAATTGCTTTTTTGATATCAAATACATCCGTTTGGTTATGCCTGGAGTCGGGAACAATATTCCCTAACAGGTTTACCGGTGGTTTGAATCGTTGAACAGACTGCATCATATGATGAAAGAAAACAGCTTTGCTTTCAGTGGTTCTATTGATGTGTTCCTGAAGTGCATTCACCAGTATTTCCGAACCATATACAATCCGGAAATCAAACATGATTGATATTTCTAAAATGCTTTCAGGGTCACTGTTGTCAACCCATTGCTCAAAATAGTGTTTCCATTCGGACAATGGCTGACACCATTTTTTATTATTTGCCATAAACCCGCCTTTGCAATATTCATATCCTATTTGGTCAAGCCAGTCATTGATATTTCCGGCTAATTTCAAAAAATACTGCTGTATCTCTTTTGTGTCTTTATTATCTGTATCTTCAAAGATCATGGCATTGTCCTGGTCTGTTTTGAGTGTTTGTTCCTGTCGTCCTTCGCTGCCTAATGCAATAAAAGCAAATGAGACAGGAGGCTGTCCAATCTTTTCTATGCTTAGTTCGATGAGCCTTTTGGTAATGGCATCGGATACAGAAGTCGTGATGCTTGCAATATTTTTTGATGTTGCCCCACTGCTCAATAATAACTGAATGATCCCAGGCAGACGGTCATACACAGCTTGAATTTCTTCAATTACTTCTGCTTTGTCAATTTCTTTTTGAAGATATGACGTTGTGTTATGCTGTATAGCAAGCAGGTCATGTTTGTGAACAATGCCTGTCACATTCCCCTGATGATTTTTTACCGGAAGGTGGCAGATATGATGCTGTTCCATCATCAATAAGGCATCATGCAATAATGATGTGTCGTTGAGGAGGATTAAGGGAGAAGACATGATGGTGGAAACAGGCTTGGACGTATCAATGTTTTCAGAAATAACCCTGTTTTTAAAATCCTGGTCAGTGATAATGCCAATTGGGGTGGTGTTGTCTTTTGTAATGATCAGTGCATCCTGTTTCTTCTTTTTCATGAAAGCCCCGGCTTCTTGTATTGAAGCATTCATTTCTTTAGAAAAATGTTTTTTTATGAATTGACGGATTGGAATGTTCATTAATAAAAGGGAGTTTTGCAGTTCTTCTGCCAGTGTTACCTGGTATTGCTCTCTTTTTTGTTGCCTCGACACTTCTTTGATCACAACGATATAACCGTTTTCTTTGTCTATTTTAATGTTTGATATGGTGAGGACGACTTCCATTGGCTGTCCGGTTTTTCTTTGAATGACGGCCTGGAAGTTTTTTGAGCCTTTGATGTTGTGGATTGCCTCATCCACCGGTTCATCACTTTCAGAGATGGAGAAAAGTCCGGATATGCCTCTGTTTTTGATCTCTTGTTCCGAAAAGCCTGTTAGCTCATAGATTTTGCTGTTTGCATATATGATGTTGTCGTTCAATACCATTAGTGTCCCTTCGGTGGAGGCTTCTACCAGGGTTTTGTATTTTAGCCTTGACTGTTTCAGATTCTCTTCGGCTTTTCTTCTTCTTCGTTCGATCAGGAGGCTCTGTCGGGCACTGTAAAAAATAAAGATGCTGATAAAAATAAAGATTCCCAGTGTTGTTTTGATTAAATTGCTTTGCAATGCATTGATTTCCTGTTTTACATCTTCAAGGTAAATCCCTGTTCCAATGACCCAGCCCCAGGGTTCAAATTCTTTTACATACGAAAGTTTTGGGACAATCCGGGTGCTGTCATCTTTCCATTGCCACATATAGTGGATGTATCCATGCCCTTTTTTGTTAACGATATCTACAGCTTCCACAAACAGGCGTTTGCCCTGTGGGTCTTTGTAATTGCTTAAATTTTGATTATTCAATTCGGGCCTGTATGGGTGCATGATCATTTTTGGGGTGGTATCGGTGATCCAAAAATAATCTTTTCCTTCATCACCATACCGGATGTGTTGAATTCGGGCAGCAGCCAATTGTTTGGCCTGTTTTTTTTTAATTTCATTATTCTGAACTTTTTGATGATAATCATTCACAATGCTATGTGCAGAATTGGTCAGCTCACGAATCATGTCTTTTTTGGCATTCATCATATTCGTTTCAAAAGCAGGGAGAAATAAGACAAAAAATGACATCACAAACAACACAATCACCATGATAGAGGGGATCACAATCCTTAAAAAGAATTTTCCAAAATGGTTGTTATGGTTCATTTTTTTGATTTTTTACCGCAGAGACGCAGAGCTTTTTTTCTGACACGTTCTTTCGTCTTCTTACTTTATAATTTCACAATATTAAGAATTAAGGATGATGTTTCAAAGATCAGCAGTCCTTTTGTATTGGTCCCGGAAGCCAGCACAGGACCTGCAATGCATTGCACCCTGTCCCTTAAAGTTATCTTTTTAAAGCGTTTTCGCCTTAGTTTTGAAGCATATGCAATATGTATGCCTTCGATATGGGAATGTCCGCAAAAACTAAATTTAATATTTTTTTCTTTCATATAACGAATGTGAGGCAAAAAATCATAAATATCGGTATGAAAATGTTTTAAGGACCCGGTAAAATCAGGGAATAAGTAATGAGAGAACAGAATGTTTCCATTCGATTGTTCCAGGATTTTGTATTCAGGGAGGTTGTTTAAAAAGTCAAGGTCTTGTTCTTTGAGGTATGCATGTTCTTCGTCTTCATAGATCCATACTTTATTATGTACAGTCTTTTGTTGTTCTTCCAAAGAAAGATTGAACCAGTTTCCGGGATATTGTATTCCTGCTTTATGTTCAGGCAGTTTCTTTAATGCAAACAGGTCGTGATTGCCTTTTACAGCAATGTCAAAATGATGTTTAATGATTTCGATGCATTGATGGGCATTTTTGGTTGCCGCATGGGTGTAATGTTGAGCTGAGAACCCAGCTATATCACCCAGGCAAGCCAATGAATCACATTGTTCCCGCTCAAAAATCTGCATGGCCTTTCTGAGCATTATAATGTCTTCGTGGATGTCGGATACAATACCTATTTTCATGGGAGAAAAAGAATCCGGAAGACAGAAAACGAAATACACAGAAGCATCCGGTCATCTTTTTATTTACTTGTGATGATGCTTTGTTGCACATGCTCCTGCTCTGTTCCTGAATTCTGCCTTCGTTTTCTATTAAAAGAAATAATATACTCCAAGCAAGAATCTCAGATTTGCTACTGATGTGGGGTCATCCGGGATGCCGTTGACATCTGGGGTGCCGAATGCAGCACTGGTATATTCTACTTCTCCTGCAAAACGGGCTGAACCGGAATTGAATATGACACGGGGAGAGATTCTTAAAATGGATTCGATATTTGTTCCCAAGCCATATATTGAACCTGTTATGTCCTCATCTGTGCCCATGTTTTGAGAAAATCCCCCGAAAAGTCCTGCTTGAATTTTTTTCCCATTGGTATGCACGTCAATCCAAGTTGACATGGTATTGGTGGGTGCGTATTTGCGTTCACCTGTTACAGGGTCTGTGTCAGTGACTGCATATCCGCCGATCATTAAAAGGTCAGTTAAATTCTGGCCATATACACCTTCTACTTTAATGGTCACTGGTTTGAGTTTGACTTTGCAAAAAGCCATTGCTGCCATGCTGCTGACACTTTCTTCTACTTTCACTGCAGCGCCTGAAGTATCCACACTGGCTAAACGGGGGACTATTGTTTTGTACTCAGCACCTATGCCCGCGAGAAAACCGGTGCCTGTTTCGTTGTTTTGACTGCCGTAATGAACCTGGAGGTGCATATCAGGAACTCCTGAATTTCGAAGTACTTCTGAACCACCTGAGCTTGCAAAATCACGTTGTGAGAGTGCTGCAATTATTAATTTTAAATCTCCCATGCTTTTTGTCAAGCGGATTTGCGGGTTTCTTGAAAAAGGTTGAAAAGGGGCACCTGTATTGAATGACACCACACCAGGGAAACAACCTGTTACGAACATAGGATTCCAGTATTGTCCAAATAATAATTGGGTGCTTCCCCAATCAAAATTTACAAATGCATGACGAAGGCGGAATCCATTCACATCTCCACTTGAATGGCCAAAGAAAGCGCCTTCTATTGCACCGGATGTTTTAGCGCCAAAGGCATCCGGGCCTGTTATGGTTCCTTTTAATCGTGTTTGAACAGCCAAAAAGTTGAAGTTTGGTTTGGCATAGATATCATCATTATTAACATCATTCGTTTCGGGGAGGGGCCAAAGTAAAAAATGGCCTTCGCGAGCTGCTTTGGTCTGCCTTGTGTCATAGAAAAAGTCACCTTTAACAAAACCGGAGAATTTGATGCCAAAATCTTTTTCTTCTTTTTCTTCCTGTGCTTTTATAAGTGTTGTGAGGAAGATCAAAGAAGCCATGAGGATTGTTGTTTTTTTCATAATATGTTCTTTTTTAAATTAGACGAATAAAATATTATTTTTCTTTTTCCGGAGGAAACAAACGTTCCAATACATTTGGTTTTTCTACGGGTTTACCAAGTAAAATGTTTAGATTGTTTTTGGCAGTATGGTTTCTGTCCCACAAAGCCAATGCTTTTTCATACATGTCCATTGCTTCTTTAAACCGGTAGTGATGCCGGTGGATAATACCTATGTTGGTGTAGCTGACAGAAAGCCTCCTGGGGGTTTCTGTTTGGGCAAGCATCATATCCTCCAGCCTGTTTTCCCTTATTTTTTGGATGTCAAGACCCTGGAAAGCAGGAATATCCGAAGGAAAATCCTGCTTGATTTTTTTCATCATGGCGTTGTTGTCTAAATTGCCAAACGTATCCATCCATGATTCATAAATGTCAATGCTTTGTTTAAAATGTTTTTCTGCAATATTCAGGTAATGGTTTCTGGTTTTTCCTGAATCATGTTCATGCAGGGCAATGGTTAAATATACAGCGCCACGGTTGTTATGTAATACACCCATTTCATAGGATTGGCTGTAATGGCCTGTTGATTTATAAATGGTTTCAATGGAGTCTAACAAAGCCAGGACGTGTTGATAATCTTTTCCCTGTGCATATTCATTGTATTTTCCGTATAATACCCGTGCTTGTTTAACACGCGGGTCTTCTGTTTTGTTTTTATTGCCATAATAAACTTTGGCAATGGTAAGTCCGATACCAACCAAAACCACCATCACAAGGATGATGATCTTGGTTGGTTTATGGTTTATATTCAGCATATTATGAATGCACTTTTTCGACCAGGAATTTCCTGATTTCCAATGGTGTTTCTTTAGTCAGTTTAGACACTACAATGTTTGTAATGATTGCAAGTGGTGCACCGATCCATGCAAAATACCAGGCGCCAAGGTAATAGCTTATAGTGTCGTGCCATGGAAGGGTTGTTCCTGCTTTGCTGGCAATGAAGTAAGTCAGTGCAATGACAGATACCAGTCCGCCTGCTATAAGCCCTGCTTTGGCACCAGCCCTGTTCGAGCCGCTCCACCATATTCCTAATAAGAACAATGGGAAGATGGTGCAACCGGCCAGTGAGAAGGCCACAGCTACCAATTGAGCGATCAGTGCGAGTTTTGCCAGGGCAATGATGGTCACGATGGCAGCCATAAGGATGGTGCCGATACGTGCAACTAATAATTGCGTTTTAGGCGGAGCATCGGGATTGATAACCCTTACATAGAGGTCATGTGAAAAGGCTGAAGCACCTGCGACAAGCAGTCCGGATACTGTGGAAAATGCAGCGGATACACCGCCTGCTGCCAATAAACCGACAATCAGCGGGTTCACGTTTCCAAGTTGTGCTGTATATACCACAATGGCATCTTTAGCTAATTTTCCGACTTCCGGGTTTGCGGATAAGATTGTTCCGAATGCAGAATAGGGAGGAGCGCTCCAGTATAATAAGCAAATAAAGAAAAGTCCCCATACAACAGACCATCTGGCATCCCTTGCTTTGGGCACTACATAAAATCGCTGGATTACGTGAGGCAAACCAGCAGTTCCAATCATCAGAGAAAAAGAGATGGCGATCCACTGGAAAAAGGTTTGTCCTGTAGAAGGGTCCCAAGGCATGGCATATTCAGGAGTGGCAACAATAGCATATTGATGGCCCAAGGAATTGACAAAACTGCTGGAATCAATACCTGTAACAATATCAGTTACAACAGATCCATAGCCGATTTGCGGGAGAAGCCAGAAATAATCAAATTTAAAGGTGAGTATAAATAAAGGGATCATGAATGATATGATGATGATGACGTATTGTATCTGCATGTTTTTTGTAACACCCAACATACCTGATATTAAAGTGTATGCCAAAACCACAGAACCACCTATGATCACGGCCCATGCATAATCAATACCCATGACCCATTTAAACATCAGGCCGATACCGCCAAACTGTCCAACACAGTATGAAATAGAAATCAGAATTGCAATGACTGCTCCGAGGGTACGAAGTGTTTTGGAATAATACCTGTCGCCAATGAAATCAGCAGCAGTATATTTTCCATATTTTCTGATTTGTCCCGCCATCAGAATCAATAGCAAGACATATCCACCTGTCCATCCGACCACGTATGACAGTCCATGGTATCCGGCACCGTACATCAATGCTGCCATACCGAGAAATGATGCGGCACTCATCCAGTTTGATGCAATGGCCATACCTGATCCAACGCGCGAGATGCTTCGTCCGGCGGCATAATAATCGGTTGTGTCTTTGGCTCTGAAAAATAGTCCTACCAAAACAAATGTCACGAGAATGGTGATAAGGATAATGGCCGGGCCTACTTTAAAACTTCCTTCCAGTTGTGTTGCATTGTTGGCAGCATTTGCCAGGAGCGGAAAAGCCAACAAGCAAAGAGTAAATAGTTTTTTCATTTTTAATGTGTTTATATAAGGTTTATGATTGATGTCTTAATTTAAAATTATATAGAATTATTCATGTTGCTCAATGACTTCGTGTTTTAGATGGATGCTGTCTGTTCGTTTACAGTATAACCAACAGAGGAACACAAAGATGATTAATAGTAATATCGCAGTATAAAAATAATGAAAGGGGAATCCTAAAAATGTAGCGTCAGTAAGGAATGATCTGTTGTGCGTGAGATACAGTTGCATGATTCCGGGAAGGTTTTCTTTACTTGCGTCTGCTGTGTTTTTTGGGTCATCATCAAAATGAAAAGGAATATAGGTGCCGAGGAAATCTGTTTTATCCAGTGATAACACGGGGGATATTTGGGCTATGATTTCGTTTTTTAAATCCAAATATTCTTTATTGGATAAAGATGTAATGGTGTCTTCCAGTGTTTGGAACCGTTGTATTTTACCGGTAAGATTTGCATGCAATGAATCTGCCATGAGCTCATACACCACACCTCCAAATACATCCTGCAAAGATGCTTTGTCGTCAGGACTGACAAAAGGCTTGCCCAGGACTTTCAATAATGAGGTTCCCAGTGTTTTTACCTCTGCTTTGCTTGCATTTTCTTGTTTGACATTTTTCCAAACCGTATTAAATTCTTTTAAAAGAGGTTCGGGGGTTGGTTTTTCGGAGATTTTTAATAAACTTTGAAAACCAAACACGGCAACAGCCCATACCAAAACCAGGATGACGGTTAAATTACGGTTCATCCTGGCGTGTGGGGTGGTGGGCTTGAAAAAACTGATTCTGTAGTCGTTTGTATCCACGATAAATTGGTTTAAGGTTAATAATTTGTTAAATTATGCATTAAAAATAATACAATTTATAGATTATCATTATTATTTTTATAAAAATTTAAATTTGTTAGCCGGTTAAAGAGATAATGTTTAACCAAAAAAATATTAACATACATTGTGTTCCTTGTGTGTTTCAGGCTTTTTATCTTTTAAAAATCTATTCTTCAATTCACCTCTGATTTTATTCGTCCACTTACTTAAATACAACATCTTCAATCACAGCATCGGCCATTTTTTCATTGATTGCTTTAACTATGCCGTCTTTGATCATAAATAGCTCATTCTTAACAATAGAAGAATTGACTTTAACATACAATACCTTATTTTTTATGTATAAATTGTCTGTTCTCTTTGCAATGGTTTTACCTACCACCTCATCCCAAAGATGTGTGGCTTGGATTTCTTTAATCCTGGTGTCAATGCGCATTGTTTTGATGTATTCTTTGATGACATCACTGATATTTTGAGTATTGCTTCGTTTCATGAGCGTGTGTTTTTACAGGTTTATATTTGATTGTTCGTCAATATGAAAAAGCTTATGTTCAAATTTTTTATGCAGGACAGATTGAATACGTTCTTTATCAGTATCTGTAATAAATATTTGCCCGAAATGTTCATCTGACACTAGTTGAATAATATGATTCACTCTTTGATGATCAAATTTATCAAAAATATCATCCAAAAGCAAAATGGGTTTAAACCCGATGTGTTTTTTTATAAAATCAAATTTGGCCATTTTTAAAGCTACGAGGAATGTTTTTTGTTGGCCCTGTGAGCCGCTTTTTTTAATAGGGAAACTGCCGATGTTCATCAACAGGTCATCCTTATGAATTCCGGTAGTGGTGTGTGTTAGTATCCTGTCTTTTTCAAGTGATTTATCTAAAAGTTGATTAAGAGGTTGAGTGTTTAACTGAGATTCATAAATCAGTTCTACAGATTCTTTGTCTCCTGAAATCATGACGTAATACTCGTTGAACAAAGGCAGTAGTTCCTCAATAAAGGATACCCGTTTTTCATGAATGAATGTGCCGTATTGAATCAATTGTTCGTCCCATATTTCCAATGATTCTTTATTAAAGGAGTGTTGCTCAGCAAATGTTTTTAGTAATTTATTGCGCTGCATGAGCGCCTTGTTGTACCTGATCAGGTGATGTAAGTAATCTTTGTCGTATTGGGATATGACGCTGTTTATGAATTTTCTGCGATTTTCACTGCCTTCAATTATTAAGTTATTATCATGCGGGGAGACCATCACAATCGGAAGCAATCCAATATGGTCCGACATCCGGGAGTATTCTTTATTGTTGCGTTTAAAATGTTTTTTCTTTTTGTCTTTTATCACACTGCAAAAAATGTTTTCATTTTTTTCTGAGCGAAGGTAATTGCCTTGTATGACAAAAAAAGGAGCCTCATATTTAATGTTTTGGTATTCGATGGCATTGAAATAACTTTTGCATAACGATAAATAATAGATGGCATCTAAAATATTGGTCTTTCCAACACCATTGTTTCCAATGAAACAATTGATCTTAGGAGAGAATTCAAGCTCAATCTCTTCATAATTTTTAAAATTAATAAGTTTCAGGGTTTTTAGATGCATATTTTGAAATATTCTGTTTAAGAATACGATAGAGTTTCTTCCATCATGTCTGCTTATTTTGTTCTGTTTATCCAAAACTGCTCATTTGCTTTGCATTTTGGCCTCGTAAACTTTTGTTGTCAGGTATTGTAAACCATACACTTGAAAGCATAGACAGACGCTACGAGCGTTGCAAAGTTACTGAAATATTTTGAACCCAATCAAATTTGTAATATCTTTGTAAAAGATAAAAAATCTGATACTTCTTTTTCAGAAACAATTTCAAAATCACCAATTATGTTTGAACGAGTAATGATGACAGCCATGAGCTTGTTCATGTTGTTTATCAATTTATCATGTGGACATGGCCAGGAAGAAGTACATGTGATTCGTGCCAAGAATGACACTCTTCATTTAGAAGACAGGAAACCCTGTGCGGCCGGGAAGTTTTATCCACAGCATCCGGATAAATTGAAATTTATGTTATCCAATTTTTTTTCCCAGGCAAAAGATAAAGAAACACAACAGGCATTGGCGGTTATAGTCCCCCATGCAGGATATGTGTTTTCGGGGAGTGTTGCTGCTTCCGGGATTAATCAGATCAATAAAGGGCAGGAATATGAGCATATTTTTATCATTGGGTCAAGTCATACTACAACTTTTAATGGCGCTTCCATATATAATAAAGGACATTATCAAACACCTTTGGGAAATGTTCATGTTGACATCTCCACAGCTACTGAATTGATTAATAATCATGATTGCTTTATCTTTGAGCCCGAAGCGCATATAAAAGAACACAGCATAGAGGTCATCCTTCCTTTTCTTCAGCATACCATGAAGAAGCGTATGAATATAGTACCCATCATTATTGGATCGCACTCACCGGATGTATGCAAACAAATTGGGAATGCCTTGAAGCCTTATTTTAATAAGAATAATTTATTTATTATCAGCTCAGATTTTTCACATTATCCAACGTATCAAGTTGCTCAAGAAGTAGATAAAGAAACAGCCGGTGCTATTCTTAAAAATGACCCTCAGGAGTTAATTGAGACCATTCGAAAGCATAAGCAGGAAAACATTCCTCAATTGCAGACAAGTATGTGTGGATGGACCACGGCTTTGGCTGTTTTATACATTACACAAGAGATGGATGATGTAGATGTTAAAATTATTGATTATCAGAACTCCGGTGACAGTCGTGCCGGGAACATAGAGAAGGTAGTCGGCTATTATTCAATAGTATTTTCATTAAATTCTAAAAATGAAACAAGTATGGAACATTTTGATTTGACAAAAGACGAAAAAGAAATACTGCTTAAAATGGCAAGAGAAAGTATTGTGCATTATTTAGAAGGGAAAAAAGTTCCTGAAATAGACCCTTCGCATCTTTCCCTTGCCCTGAAAGAACATTATGGTGCTTTTGTTACCCTGCATAAAAACGGGAAGCTCAGGGGATGTATCGGGCGGTTTAAGATAGACGGGCCTCTGTATAAAACAATCCAGCAAATGGCTGTTTCTGCAGCCTCACGGGACCCCCGTTTCAGCGAAGTCACCAAAGAAGAGATTGAAAAGATTGACATTGAAATATCGGTGTTGTCCCCAATGAAAAAGATTGAGTCCATTGATGAATTTGAACTCGGCAGGCATGGTGTTTATATTAAAAAAGGGGCACGCTCGGGTACATTCCTCCCTCAGGTAGCCGAAACAACAGGATGGAACAAGGAAGAATTTATAGGGCATTGCGCTCGCGATAAAGCAGGCATTGGATGGAACGGTTGGAAAGAAGAAGACGCTGAAGTCTATATTTATGAAGCAAAGATATTCAGTGAAGAGGATTTTGGAGAATAATGCGTGTATTATCCTTCATGTCCGCTAACTTTTTTAGCCTGAAGGGCAGATCGATAGTTTTTCGATTTAATTTTCGTCCTATTTTAAAATAAAGGTTCTGCGACGAATTTAATGATAACTTGCAATTTGTTTAACCACTAAAAATAAGGGTAGTACTAAAATAAATTTATGTCCGGTCAAACATTTTATACTTTTCGTATTTGGTTTTTTGCTGTGATTGCACTTGGAATAACATCTATCATAGCCCAGACAATCATTATACGCGAATTTTTAAATGTGTTTTATGGGAATGAATTGGTAATTGGCATTGTTTTGGCCAATTGGATGTTATTTACGGGCCTGGGGGCTTATGTAGGCAAATTTGCAAAGAAGATATTAATCAAACCGTTAACAGGTGTTCTGATTGTTATCCTGATTGGCATTCTGCCTGTTTTCCAGGTGTTTTTTCTGCATTATTTGCGAACTGTTCTGTTTCTTCCCGGAACCATGTTAAGCATTTTTCATGCATTCTATATCTCATTACTGATTTTGTTCCCCTTTTGTCTATTATCAGGCATCTTGTTTACCCAGCTTAGTGTGTATCTTTCTTCGCTGTCACATACAAATCTTATTGGCAGGGTATATGCTGTTGAAGCAGTCGGCAGTATCATTGGCGGACTTTTGTTTAATTTTATACTGATCTATTTATTCAATACATTACAAAGCCTTATTATTTTGGCTCTGACTGACTTAGTTATTGCTTCATTTTTAGTTGTGAATATCCACAAAAAGCGATGGCTGTTATTGTTTGTTCCGCTTACTGTGGTATTGATGTTTACAGGATTTCATTATCCTGTTGATGAATATATAGAATCTCTTTTATATCCCGGCCAAAATGTTGTATATCAACGCGACACACCATATGGGAATCTGGTTGTGACGCAACAAAATGAGCAAGTGAATTTTTATGAAAACAATTTGCTAATATGTTCTGACCAGGATATTAAAACGTCTGAAGAAACGGTTCATTATGCTATGACACAACACCATTCCCCCATGAATGTTTTATTGATAGGGAATGGAATTTCCGGGACATTGAATGAGATTCTCAAATATGATATAGAACGGTTGGATTATGTTGAACGCAATCCCTGGATGATCCGTCTGGCTCATCAATATACCAAAACTATTGATAATGAAAGAGTGCATGTGATCAATAAAGATGCTCGCCTGTATATCAAACAAACAGAAAAGAATTATGATGTTGTAATCCTTGATATTCCTGAGCCTGTTACTGCTGAGATGAACAGGTATTATACCATTGAATTTTTCCGTGAATTAAAGCAATGTTTGAATCACAATGCGATTGTCTCTTTCAGCCTGGCAAGTACAGCCGATTATGTCAGTGAAGAAGCGGCTTCCCTTCATTCTGTGATATATATGACAGCAAACAGGATGTTTAAACATATTATCATCATACCAGGCGGCCGAAATTATTTTTTGTGTTCAAATGATACCCTTACGTACCGTATTCCTGAGATCATTGAACAAAAAGACATCACGACGGATTATGTGAATAAATATTATATGGACATTCATTTGTTGAAGCAACGCTCAGCATTTATTTCCGGGCAATTGAATAACGATGCACAGGTGAATAAAGATTTTAAGCCTGTTGGTTATTTACTGCAATTGAATTATTGGCTGAGTCATTTCAATGTGAATTATTGGATTGTTATTTCCGGGATAGGCCTTGTTTTATTGGTGTTATTGTTTATTTCCGGTAAAAACCCTGTGAATATGGGATTGTTTTTTGCCGGCTTTACCGGTAGTACTCTTGAGTTGGTGTTATTATTGGCTTTTCAGGTTATTTATGGGTATGTGTATCATGTACTTGGCATCGTAATCATGGTTTTTATGGGAGGCCTTGCTTTCGGGGCATTGTACAGGAAAAATTTTATACGACCGGTTTCATCATTCAATTACAGTATAGTACAGTTTGCGTTGGGAATATATGCCATGTTGCTGCCATTTATACTGCTGTTTTTAAAATATTATCCTATTCATCCGTATTTGGTGCATGGTATCTTTTTTCTATTAACATTCACAACATCAACATTGGCAGGCATGATATTTAACCTGGCCTCTTTTCAACGAAATAAAACAATTGCAGGAACATCCTCTGAAATATACAGTGTTGACCTGTGGGGTGCTGCAGCCGGAGCCCTATTGGTTTCGGCTTTCCTTGTTCCGTTGTTGGGATTGATCAATGTAGCATTGATTGCCGGAGTTTTAACCATTCTTTCAGGAGCTTATTCATTGGTAAGAAAAAGTCAATTTGCAGATCCAAATTAACTTTATTTTATATATTTGATGAGTTTTTGTCAAATTAAATGCTATTTAACATTGAAAACATTTTTATCGCTATCCTTAGTATCTTGGTTATTTGTATTTTATACCTTAAATGCACAATACCCTTCTTTCCCTTTTCAGAATATTTATCATGACAACGGGAAAGGGACTGTTATCGTGACAGATGATGAAGTGTACCACGCCACCCAAACGGGTATCATGGTATTTGACACGAGTGGCAATATCAAGCGGCTCTATGACGATTCCAACGTGTTGCCTGAAAGTGAAATACGAACCATTTTTATAGACAGCAAAGACAATCTTTGGGTCAGCACCCGTGATCAAGGAATAGCCAAATATGACGGAACCGGGTGGGAATATTATGATACCACCAATGGCCTGTCGGATATGGGGATCAGAGGGATCATTGAAGCACCAAACGGAGATATCTGGTTTGGAAGCGAAAAAAATGGCATTTGTGTGTGGAACGGCGAAAACTGGAGCTATTTCACTGATGAAGATTGGGAAATAGACGATAAAAGGACATGGGAATTTCAAATTGACCCCATGGGAAATATCTGGGTTTATACATACCAGCATGGATTTTACGTGTATGACGGCGAAAACTGGGATTACCACAATATTAGCGGGGAATATTCAGGCATCCCCTCCAATAATTTTACAGCCTTCCATGCCGCGGAAGACAGCAGC
>CAZJWE010000047.1:14915-19343 GCA_964549265.1 uncultured Bacteroidales bacterium
ACGGGAAGGAACATGTTTATGGCGCTTACATGCAAAATGACAGCACAGTATGGTACCTGACTTCCAGGGAATTGATAAAAACATCAAACGGGAATGATGATGAATACTTTTTCTATGGATGTCCGCGGGGCATAAACAGCGCGGTACATTCTCATAAATACAAAAAGGCATATATTGGATCTAATGTGTATGGTTTGGCGATATATGATGGATTTCAATGGAAAAACCTCAGGCCATATAACAGTATGATGGCCAATGATGTGTATACCTTATCCCTGGATAGCCAGGAACGGGTATGGGCCGGTACAGGCCAGGGAATATACATCATCGAAGACGATTCAATCGTTTCTTTTATACCCAACGATACCATTGGCGCGGGCATAAACAAAATTGATCATATTTTGACTGACGATTCAGACACGGTCATTTGTACAAACAATTACGTTTATGCATTAAAAGGTGGCCAATGGGAAACCATATCAATTTTCAATGCCGATAAATGTATCAAAGGCCCTGGTGATACCCTGTATTTTGCTGTAAAAAGGGAGGTAAAAAAATACCATGGCGGAGCGATTACCAGCCTGGGTCCTCAAAGCGATACAATTCTCTATGAGTATGATAGCCCGGATATTGCTATTGGCCCGGATGGCCATCTTTGGGCAGGGTCATGGAAAGGGCTTGCAAGATATAATGCAGGGGTGTGGGAACATTTCACCGAAGGGAATTCCCCACTGGGAAATACTACAGTGGAGGTAATTGACACCGACAAAAACGGGAACCTCTGGGTATTCAATAATAAAAATATCAATGTCATACATCCTTCGATGGTATGGGACAGCATTGATTATGACACGACAAACATGACAGGCCAGATCAAAGGCACCCAATTCTCCGGGAATGGCGTATTTGTTTACGCAACAAGTGGATTGTGGTTTTCGTTTTATAAAAATTATGTCCCGCGAATGGTTGCAGACGATGTTACCATTGAGGAAGAACTTGAAAACATGTCTTTTGTTGCACCGGTAATCGTTGATTCAAGCTTGTTTACAAAACACGACGTGGAGATAAAAGGGGCACATGCCGGTTATTTCTGCATCAAAAACAACGGGCTTTATATTTCCAATCCCATAGATTATGAAACGTTCGGGCAGGATACGCTGCATCTTTCATTTCACCTCAAACTTGAACAGGATACTTTAGATACGGGCATCGTGGTAACCATCCTTAATATAAATGATAATGCTCCCATAGTCAATGACAGCAGCTTTTATATTGACTACCCCTTTGTAGCAGATAGTATTTTGCTTGGCACGATACCGGCTACAGATAAGGATGGCGCACTGAATCCGCTTGTTTTTTCTGTTGTTGACGATTCCACCGGCATATTTTCATTCTCCCGGGGCACAGCAGATTTTTATATCCTCCATGATACATCAATCGCTGATACACATTATGTGAACGTGACTGTTTCAGATGGACTATTTTCAAGTTCTGCCATCATGCAGGTTGTTGTGAACGATACCAGCACCATTGTTGATCCGGGCGATTCAAACCTGGTTGTGAACCATCATCTTGAAAATGCATTAACCCTTTTTCCGAATCCCGCGAAGCACAAAGTAACCATTTATAATGTTGACGATTATGACTACTTTAGTATCATAAATACCATGGGAAATGTATTGCGCCGTGAGAAAATAACAAGCGGTAACCTTGAAACAGATGTTTCCGGATTACCCCCCGGTTTATACATTTTACGGTTTTCCAACCGCCATACAGCAATAGAAAAAAAAATAATCATTCAATAAATATATTAAAACAACATCATGATGAATTCACGGAGCTACAGAAAATTGATCTTACTTTCGTTCTTTTTGTCCATTGTTTTTCTTCCCTCGCGGGGACAGGAACATTGGAACGAGTTTGAAAAAATATATCCCGAACCATTTTCACAAGCCGCGGGAATCAATTTTGGACGTTCTATTGCCATGAATGATGATTGCATTGTTGCAACTTCTTTTTTAGATGATGAGAAAATAGTGCATGTATTTGCTAACGACGAAAACTACGACACCCTGGCCACCTTAAGAAGCAGTGTCTCTGACCCCGCGTTTGGCAAGTCTCTCGCGATACACGGGAACACCATCGTGGTGGGAGGAATTTATGAAGATGAAAAAGGGGCTGCTTATGTTTTTGTTAAACCCGAAAACGGGTGGAAAAACATGACAGAAACGGCCATCCTCCGGAGGTCAAATACAGAGAAAAGCAATGCTTTTGGATCAGACGTGGCCATTCATGGCGACATGATCATTGTACCCGATTATCTGAATTCAGAACATATACAATATGGCGGCGCGGTATACGTGTTTCAAAAACCTGAAGGCGGATGGGTTGACACCACGGAAACAGCCGAATTAATGCCTGCCGATTTGCACCACAACAATTATTTTGGGAAAGCAGTAGATTGTGACGACAACACCATTGTCGTCGGCGCTACCGGATCATTTAATGGCCATCTTTATTGTGGCGCGGTGTACGTGTTTGATAAGCCTGCCAGTGGATGGAAAGACACCACGGAGACAGCCATGTTGTTGGCTTCTGACGCGGAAGAACGAGATTATCTTGGAAAGGTCGTGGCCTTTGATAACAACACCATAGTTGCCGGGGCACATCAAGATGATGACCACGGGAGCGAGAGTGGTGCTGTTTATATTTTTGCAAAACCGGACAAAGGCTGGACAGACACCACGGAAACAGCAAAGATAACTCCTTCCGATGCCGCTGAAAAATCTTATTTTGGCACCGATGTTGATATTTTCATGGATACCTTAGTTGTCGGGGCCAGCACGGAATCTGCTTACCTGTTTGTTAAATCAGACACGGGATGGACAGGTATAAAGGAAACAGCCATCTTCAAAGCTTCTGATAGCAGGTTTTTAGATTATTTTGGCAATACTGTGGCCATTCATAACACTACCGTTATTGTCGGTGCTTACAGGGCTGATGGACTTGGAAAATCTTCCGGCGCCCTGTACATATTCAAAAAACAGGCACCTGCCTGGGAATCCGGAACAGAAACCGCGAAATTATTGCCTTTCCCGCGCATCATGAATTATTTTGACTATTACGGTGCCTCGGTAGCCATTGGCAATGATTATTTTGTTGTTGGTTCGCCCGGCAGATATGTAGAAACAGGGGCGGTTTACGTGTATTCTGCCCACTACCCGTTTTCCTTACTGGCTACTTTAACACCATCAGACAGTGAAATGGGCAAATCTTTCGGCGCCCCCGTGGACATTGATGTTGAAACCGGTACAGTGGTGGCAGGCGCTGTAGATGATACCGTGAACGGCTACATGAGCGGTTCGGCTTACGTGTTTGTAAAACCCGAAGATGGCTGGAAAGACATGACCGAAACGGCCAAATTAATTCCTTCTGACGGGGCTGACAACGATGATTTCGGGTGTGCGGTGGCCATTAACCGCGGCATAATCGCTATAGGGGCAAAATCTGCTGATTATCAATTTATAAGCAACACCGGGGCAGTGTACGTGTACGAAAAACCGGAAACCGGCTGGAAAGACACGGTAGAAACTGCCAAACTTACTGATCCTGACCAGGAGCGGAATTTTTATTTTGGTTCCCAACTCGATGTCGATTCCAGCGGGGTTATCGCGGCGAGTACAACCAATGATGTAAATGGAAACAACAGCGGGACCGTTCTATTGTTTGAGAAAGATGGCGGAAGCTGGTCAAATACAGCTACCCTCACACCTTCTGACGCGGGAGAAGGTGATTATTTCGGGAAACAAATAAAGTTTGATGGCGACATCCTGGCCATTTCTTCAAATGACAGCGTGTATGGTTTATATAGTGGTGCCGTGTATATCTTTGAAAAGCCCGGTACCGGCTGGACAGACATGAACGAGGCTGCAAAGATAATTCCCTCGGACGGGGCAGAAAGTGACTACTTTGGATTTACCATAAGCCTGTCAGGGGATTATCTTGTCGTTGGAGCGCCGAATGATGATGATCATGATGATAATACAGGTTCGCTTTATTTTTTTGAAAAACCCGCTACAGGATGGGAAAACATGACCGAAACCCAAAAAATAACCGCCTCGGATTGGGAAAGCTATGTAGATTACGGCTGGGCCGTTGCCGTGAGCGATCAATTGATGATTGCCGGGGCAAAACATGCTGATGATAAAGGACAGGATGTTGGATCCGCGTATTTATACACGCCTTGTCAGTCATTTTTTACCATTGACGCATCCACCTGTAGTGATTTTGTATCACCGGGCGGCAGATATACCTGGACTGAAAGCGGGATACATCAGGACACGATTTTTGGTACGGGGGATTGTTTCGCGGAAATTACCGTGAACCTCTCGGTTTTCAACCCTACTTTTTCGTCCCTTGACACGCTGG
>CAZJWE010000048.1:0-19073 GCA_964549265.1 uncultured Bacteroidales bacterium
GTTTTATATTGAATTACCCTGTCAAAACAGGGGGCAAAATTATTTTTTTTATTTTTTTTAAAAATATTACCCCATTTTATTTGGGGGTATAATATTTTTGACATATATTTGTACCATATTAATTAATCATTTAAATCTTTTATGCCATGAAAAGAATACTACTAAGCCAGGCGGAACGTTCGGAAATGCCGTTTGCATTTGCTTTCTGGCAATCATTGAATGCCGGAAAAGGAATCTTTAACAAGAATGCTGTCATGAATATTTATCAGAAATGCCAGTTCCTAAACAACCAAAACAAACAATCAAAATTCAATTCACAATTTTTAAATAATTAATGGTTTAATAAATAATTAAAAACAAAAACAAAATGAAAACAACAATTTTTAATATCACAATATCAATTTTATTTTTCATGGGTTTAATAGCCACTACAAATGCACAAGATGAAGCAACAGAAGAAGAAACTTCTTCTATTAGTGTCGGGGCTGACTTTGTAAGCCGGTACGTATGGAGAGGTGTAGATTTCGGAAACACTCCCTGCATACAACCAGGCATTGAGTTTGCCACAGGCGGCTTTAGCTTTGGTGCATGGGGCAGTTACGGGCTGAGTTCAAACACAGGTGCCCTTGAAGCGGATCTTTATACCGGGTATGCATTTGAATTCGGATTATATATAGGTGTTACCGATTATTATTTTCCGGATGAAACATTAATGACTGACGGAGTCTCTATTTCTCCGGAAAGAAGCGGTGCCTATTTTGATTATGACAAAGCCCATGCCTTTGAAGCAAACGTAGGATATGAATATGAAAGCTTTAGCATATCTGCAAACTACTTATTTTACAATGGAGATGACGACATGTACTTTGAATTGGGATATGCATTTGAGGATGCCTCAATTTTTGTCGGTGGTGGAAACGAAGCATACACATCTGACGGGGAATTCAATGTGTGCAATGTAGGAATATCTACATCCAAAGACATTGAAGTATCGGAAACATTTACTATTCCGGTAAGCGGGGCATTCATCGTGAACCCTGACCTTGAGCAAGTACATATTGTCGTTGGATTTACCTTATAATATTTTTAAATGGTAACATTAAACTTATATCAACATGAAAAAAATTGAAGCAATCATACGGAAAACCAAATATGAAGAAATCAAAAATGCTCTTCATGAAAATGGGATTGACTTTTTTTCTTACTGGGAAGTAAGGGGAGTAGGCAAAGCACGCCAGGAAAGAATATACAGGGGTGTGAAATATGACACCAGTACGATTGAACGGATATTATTATCCATCTATGTACGGGATAAATTATTGAAGTCAACCATAGACACGATTATCAAAACAGCGAGCACAGGTGAAATCGGAGACGGGAAAATTTTCGTCTCAGATTGCATTGACGCTTACAGAATAAGAACAGGTGAACATGGTGACGAAGCTCTCTTTATCAAAGGGGAACAAGAATAATCCCTGATATTCAATAATTATTAATCAACGAATTTTAAAAAAACTATATAATCATGGAAGAAGCAATAAAATTAGAAAGTGTAGCCAGTAACATAGGTGAGTTGGCTACTTCGCTTGATACCATCTGGGTGCTTATAGCAGCCGTATTGGTAATGTTTATGCAACCGGGCTTTGCAATGGTAGAAGCCGGTTTTACTCGGGCCAAAAACTCTGCAAACATCCTGATGAAGAACCTCATGGACTTCTCCTTTGGATCATTGGTATTCTGGATTGTTGGATATACCATTATGTATGGAGAAGACCTGGGTGGATTTATGGGAATGCCTGCATTATTCTTCAGCAGCGATGCAATAAACGGCATACCAGACAAAGCCAGCCTCATGTTCCAAACCGTGTTTGCTGCCACTGCTGCAACCATTGTATCCGGAGCTATGGCAGAACGTACTAAATTTAGTGCTTACATTATCTTTAGTATTGTTATTACATTAATCATCTATCCTGTTTCAGGACATTGGATATGGGGCGGTGGATGGTTATCAGAAATTGGCTTTCACGACTTTGCCGGCTCAACAGTTGTACACTCTGTAGGTGCATGGGTAGGACTGATTGGAGCTTCTATTTTAGGCCCCAGGATTGGCAAATACATTAACAAAAAACCTATGGCGATTCCGGGCCACAACTTAACATTGGCTGCATTGGGTGTTTTCATCCTGTGGTTCGGTTGGTTCGGGTTCAACCCGGGGTCTCAATTAGCTGCTTCAAGTGAAGCCGATGCCAGTGCGATCTCTCACATTTTTATCACGACAAACCTGGCAGCTGCTGCTGGTGCTGTAACCTCTATGATTGTAGCATGGAGCAGGTACAAACGGCCGATCCTTAGTTTTGCCTTGAACGGTGCTTTAGCAGGCCTCGTAGCCATTACTGCAGGGTGCGACATTGTAAGTCCGGGTGGAGCATTAATCATTGGTATCATAGCCGGATTCATACTTCCGTTTGGTGTAGAGTTCATTGACAAAGTGCTGAGAGTGGATGACCCTGTAGGTGCTGTCACTGTGCACGGCATTTGCGGTGCCATAGGGACTATACTTGTTGGTTTCTTTGCTGTTGACGGCGGTTTATTCTATGGCGGCGGCGCTGCATTACTCGGAGTGCAAGTCATCGGAGTACTTGCTGTAGCTGCATGGGCAATGGGTTTAGCCTTTATTTTGTTCAAGATACTCAAAGCAACAAACGGCCTCAGAGTTGAAAAACGAATTGAGGAAGAAGGACTGGATATCTATGAACACGGTGAAACAGCATATAACATGTAATAGTTTTGTTTATTTTATATATAAAAAGGCCGGGACTTTATTAAAGTTCCGGCCTTTTTATTTGAAAAATTTTCTTTTTTTGAAAAACTTCTACACCACCATCATTCTTTTCAAATACAAATGCGCGCATGCCCGTGCATCCGAAAGGGCTTCGTGATGATTCAATGAGACCCCCATCCGTTCACAACATGCATTTAATTTATAGGGGCGAAAGCCTGCTGCTCGGTATATTTTCATGGTGCATTCCCAACGAGGCGGTAGTCCCAGTATGTCATAATCCAACCCGTAATACAACATGGTATGGCGCAACACGCTTCTGTCGAACGATTCATTGTGGGCTACCGGGATGGTGCCGGACAATCGTTTTTGTATCTCCGGAAAAACATCAAAAAAAGTGGGGCTGTCCAGTGTGTTTTCGGGAGTTATTCCATGTACCTGTATATTTCGCCACCAATACATGTTTTCCGGTGGCTGGATAAGGGAGTAATACTCGTCTTCAATATATCCGTTTTTTACAACCACCATACCAATAGCACATGCACTGTTACGGTTTCCTGTGGCTGTCTCGAAGTCAATTGCAGTAAAATTCATGGAAGCAAAATTAAGAAAATATTGATTTTCATCTGTTTATTTTTTAATTTTTAATGGTCAGATGGAGCTCGCCATGAGTTTAATTTGTTGACTTTGTGTAATGTCAATAGATTTTAATAATCATGATCGTGTGTGTCCCAAAATTTGTCATGGCTCGGTTCATATATGTTAACAATAACATTTTTCAGTTTAAATTCTTGTTTTTCATTATTCCATATATAAGCTTTAAGTATATCTTCATCTTCAAAATCATGAAAATATCTATAATATATAATATCATTCCATTGGTTGACATCCTCTATTTGTTTGTTCAATTTCCAGGCATGCCATGACTTGCTCTTATGATCAATGAATATGTCGCTTACAATAAAAGGATTTATATATGATTCGGGATGCATTTGAGCGGTAACAACCATCAAAAAAGAAGAGAGATTGTGTCCTTTATTGTCTAACTCCAGTATCGTCACATATTCATCACCGGAGTTTACCTTAAGACTATTCATTATTGAATCAGTAGAATTCTCGCCAGCTGATGTCTGCTTGATTTTTTTGGAAAAAATAAGTTCAGCATTTCTATTCGGCCATTTATTATCATAGTATTGGTGGGTAGTTAAATGATGGTCTTTAAAAGTAAAAAAACGGCCAAATAAAATACCAATAGCAATTATTATACAAACAAATAAAAAGAGCTTTGTTTGTCTTGATTTTATCTTAGTATTCATGTAATGGTTTAACAGATACAGTAAGAGCAAAACAAACAATACATTTGAAATAATATATAAAACAATGATTAATTGATTACTATAAACATATTTAACAGTATGTTTTCCCTTTGGAAGGAAGAGCGTCCGATAATTAAAATTAGATGTATAGATCGGAATTTTATTATTATCTATATATGCTTCCCAACCTTTAAAACGGGTTTGTAACATAGCAAGAAATTGGTCATGCGTTGTATTGGTTTGAATTGTGATCTGATTTGGTGAGAATTTCACTATTTTTAATTGATCAGAAGAGTCAGTTTGTACAGGTTTGTTCGATACATCTGAAAATACATCTTCCGAAAGAAACAAACGCTTTGTATCATTTTGTATATCAATGCTATCATCGCAAAATTCACTTAAAGGGCTTATTTGATCTGAAAAATATAATAAGTGATTATTCAATACTACATTTGTTAAATTCGGGTAATTATTTTTTAATATACTATAAGAATTCAGTTCAAAAGATGAAAAAGATTGAAATGCAATTTGTTTTGTGAAAATATATGTATTCCTCCAAAAAGGTTGAAAAAACGCATGTTGCCTATCATATTGTTATTTATTATTCTTATATTGATTTTTTTATTTTTAAAATATTTTTAAAGCATTATGGTCCAAGGATTTAATTGTATGGCAGAAATCACATCAATTCGTTTTGTCGGTATACAAAATAAGTGAGTAAACTAATTGAAGCCTATTATGAAGCGATTCTAAATTCTAACTTCTAAATTCTAACTTCTAACTTCTAAATTCTAAATTCTGAATACTCAAGATATGGCTTCCACTAAATATGCAGTAAAACCTTATTTTATTGTTAAGTACGAGGTCGGTTTTCAGCTTTTTTTAGAAATCAGAAGTATAGCAGTTAGAAGGGCGTACTGATCAGTCTTTTCTTCTGAATTCTCTTTAAAAACAATTCACAATCTTTTATGGTGTTTGTATGATATTAGTATCTTTGCAAAAAATACAAAATAATGAATACTATACGTGTACGTTTTGCACCAAGTCCAACAGGACCTTTACACATAGGTGGTATCAGGACTGCCTTGTTTAATTATTTATTTGCCAGAAAAAATAAAGGTAAATTTATATTGCGCATTGAAGACACCGATAGAACAAGGTTTATCCCCGAAGCAGAAAACTATATTATCAGGGCACTTAATTGGTGCGGACTGGAACTTGATGAAGGCATTATTGAGGGCGGACAATACGGCCCCTACAGGCAATCGGACAGAGCAGATATATATCTGCAATATGCTGAGGAACTGGTAAAAAAAGGGCATGCATATTATGCTTTTGACACAGCCAAAGAACTCGAAAATATCCGTGAACAACAAGAAGCTCAGGGCAAAACATTTAAATATGATGCTGTTATTCGTAAAGAGCTGAAAAATTCAACGGTCTTACGTGACGATGAAACACAACAATTGTTAAACGCAAAAACACCATATGTGATCAGGTTTAAGATGCCTGCAAATGAAGAGATAGTCTTGCATGACCTTATCCGAGAAGAGATTCGGGTGAACACATCGGAGTTGGATGACAAAATCCTGATCAAAACAGACAAAATGCCTACATACCACCTGGCCAACGTGGTAGATGACCATTTGATGAATATCACCCACGTGATACGGGGAGAAGAATGGCTCCCCTCTACCCCATTGCATTTTTTATTATACAGAAGTTTTGAGTGGGAACAAGAAATGCCTCAATTTGCCCACATCCCATTGATATTAAAACCCACAGGAAAAGGTAAACTGAGCAAACGTGACGGAGAAAAAATGGGATTCCCTGTGTTTCCTATGAACTGGGAAGACCCTAACACTGGAGAAACTGCTCAAGGATTTTATGAGTCCGGCTACCTGCCCGAAGCATTTTTAAATATCCTGGCTCTTTTAGGATGGAACCCCGGTGATGAGCAGGAATTTTTTAGCAAAGAAGAACTGATCAATGCCTTTTCATTAGACAGAGTCGGCAAAGCAGGTGCACGCTTTGATCCCGAAAAAGCCAAATGGTATAATCATCATCACCTCCAAAATAAATCCGATGATGAATTGTGCAGATACTTCCAACCCACCCTGCAAGATAAAAAACTAAAGTTTGACAATGATTATGTTAAAAAGGCCCTCTCCCTTATCAAAGAGAGAGCATACCTGATCAATGATTTATGGAATCATTCATTTTTCTTTTTCACAGAACCCACCGAATATGATCAAAAAGCTGTAAAAAAGAAATGGAAAGAAGGAACCGGTAACATGCTGAATGATATTGCAGACATCCTGGATCAGGAAAAAGATTTTACGGCAGAGAACATCAAAAAGTCCATTTCTGACTACGCCGAAAAAAATGAAACCGGTTTTGGCAAAATCATGAATCCCTTACGAATCACCTTAACCGGAGGCAGCTACGGGCCCGACCTCTTCCAAATGATGGAAATATTAGGTAAAGACACTTCATTGAAGAGGATACGGGAAGGTGTAGAGCGGATAGAAGCTTAGAAGAGAGAATTCCAGGAGTAAGAACTGAAAAAAGGTCTGAAAAACATTATAAATTGCAATTAATTTGAAAATTAAAATATTAATTGTATATTTGCTACTAATAAAAATTTAAGGTTAAACTTAGTAAATATTATTTTTTACTGTTATGAATAAAATGTATTTACATTTTTTTATAAGTATTATTTCAATGCAATCTACAAAGAACAAAGATGAAGATAGAACAATTTTACCAGAGGATATTGTTATATATATAATTTTTAAAAAAAAGAATAGTTTTGCAATAGATTATATCAGGTTAAATGACAACAATATTTTTTTTAAGAATAATAAAATTCATACAAAAATCACACAAAAAAACAAATTGCAAATAATGAAATTTTTAAATATCATGAAACTATTTATATACAACAACTTATATCCCAATTTATTAACAGGCAAATATTCAACATATTCAAAACTGAATAATAATATAATCAATATTGGAGGTTCCTGAAAATCCATAAAAGAGTAAGGAAGTGGAAACCGAAAAGCTTTATAATAGAGTAGGTAATCATTAAATAACTTTTAATAACATGAAAAAGTTTTTTTCAATTTTAGCAGCATTGTCTTTATTGGCATGCACAACTTTATTTTTCTCCAGTTGTAATAAAGAAGTAGAATGTGAATGCACTACTACTTATTCAGGAACTGGTTCAGAATACGCGGATGATGTAACACAAACTGTAACCGCTGAAGATGGTGATTGTAGTGATTTAGAATCTACCACTACTTCTTCTGGTTTAACTGCTACAACTAAATGCAAAGAAAAATAAGCAGCACAATTAAAAAGGCTTTCTTTTGCTAAAGAAAGCCTTTTTATAATATTTTTATATGAACAAATACACATCTAAATATAAATGCCAATTCATATATTACTATACCTCCTGATAAATTCCTTAAAATTACAGAAGGGCATATGCCATTAATCATCCTGCTTAAAGACGGAGAAGTAAAGCATAAATACAGATACCGGGATATAAAAGAAAAAGAAATTATTGATTTTCATAAATCAATTGAATGATTGTTTAATTGATAAAAACGATCATCATCTTTATCTCTTTCATAAATCAATAACAACAGGCAAGAAAAAAAGCGTTAAATATTATTGAAAAATATTACCAACCCTAAGGAACCAATTCCTGTTCATCTTTATCTAAAAATTTATGGTCAAAAATATGAAAAGAAAACACCGGAACCACTTTAATGTTGCAATGGTATTGTCTTTTCCATTTTCTTCTAATGGAGGGGAATCCTTTTTTAAGGTATGCTGAAATATATGGATGAACTTTAAGAATGATTCTATTGAGTTTTTTGTGATTATCCAGAATTTGCATTAACTCTTTTTCTAATTCATCTGTGAATAAGATGCTTGGGGTAATCTCTCCACTGCCTTTGCAAGTAGGGCATTTTTCAACTGTCTTAATATTCATTTCCGGCCTTACCCGTTGACGTGTAATCTGCATCAATCCGATTTTAGTAAGCGGAATAATATTATGCTTGGTGCGGTCTTTAGACATGCATTCTTTCATTTTGTTGTACACCTTCTTTTTGTTCTCTTCATTATGCATATCAATAAAGTCAATTACAATAATACCTCCCATATCTCTTAACCTGAGCTGTCTGGCTATTTCTTCTGCTGCAGCAAGGTTTACATCCAGTGCATTGGTTTCCTGGTCGTTCTTCGGAACCGATTTGGCTCCGCTATTCACATCAATTGAATGCAATGCCTCTGTATGCTCAATGATCAGATATGCGCCGTTTTGAAATGGCACCAGACGGCCAAAAAGGACCTTTATTTGTTTATTAAGCCCAAAATTCTCAAATATAGGCGCTTTTCCTGTGTAATGCTTGATGATCTTTTTCTTTTCAGGGGCTATCTCAGCAATATATTCCTTAATATCCTGGAAAACTGTGGTATCATCAACATAAATATTGTTAAAAGAACCTGTCAGCATATCCCTGATAATTGTGGAAGTTCTTGCCAACTCACTCTGCACAAGCATAGGCGGCTTTATTTCTTTATGCTTTAATTGCATTAAGGCTCCTTCAAATTTTTCAACAATTTGAGAAAGCTCATTATCTAATACTGCCACTTTTTTTCCGGTAGCAGCTGTTCTTACGATAACACCATAGTTGTTTGGTTTTATGCTTTTCACTAACTGCTTAAGCCGGTTTCGTTCTTCTGTTGATTCAATTTTTTTGGACACCGAGATTTTATCGGAAAAGGGTATGACAACCATATTTCGACCGGGTAAAAATATTTCGGCGCTTAAACGGGGGCCTTTGTTTGAAATAGGTTCTTTTGCGATCTGAACAAGGATGTATTTTCCTTCTTTTATTACTTCTGTGATCTTGCCTTCTTTTTTGATGTCAGGCTTTCCTCTAAATTTTTGAAAAAAAGGAACCCGCCCTTTTCTGTTGATAAGACAACCTAAATATAGGTCAAATGTTTTGAATTGCCGGCCTAAATCCTGATAATGCAAAAATGCACCTTTCTCATGACCTATGTCTACAAATGCAGCATTTAGGCCAGGGAGTATTTTTTGTACCCGTCCAAGGTAAATATCTCCGACACAATATCTGAAATCCCGTTTTTCCTTGTTTAATTCAACAAGTTGTTTGTCCTCAAGAAGTGCTATGCTTATTTCATCATGAGTAACATTGACTATTAATTCTTTACTCACGAGCTTATAACTATTATAATGGTGATAAGATAAAAAGCATAATACCTGCTCAAGATATTATGCTTGTAAATTTTAAAAAATAAAGATTGGAAAAAAATAAAGAAATAAAAATTATTTCTTCTTTTTGTGCCTGTTTTTCCTTAACCTTTTTTTTCGCTTATGAGTCGACATTTTATGTCTTTTCCGCTTTTTTCCGCTTGGCATAATATAAATATTTAATTCATTAAATTCAAAAACTTAACCTACATTCTCTTTTACTTGATGCATAAAAGTTTTGGATGGTTTGAACGCAGGAATGTTATGTGCAGGAATAATTATTGTTGTATTCTTTGAAATATTCCTGGCTGTTTTCTCGGCTCTCTTCTTAATTATAAAACTGCCGAATCCTCTTAAATATACATTTTCATTGTTTTCCAATGATCCTTTGACAATATCCATAAAAGATTCTACAATCTCTTTTATTTTCACTTTTTCAACTCCTGTTTTGGTCGAAATTTCGTTAACGATATCTGCTTTAGTCATTTTATTATATTATTTTAGGTTTTAAATTAATAATTTCATTTTATTAATAGATATTTAAGGAATGCAAATATAGTTATTTTAAATAAATATGCACATGTTTAAATTTTAATTTTTTGGAAAAAATTAAAATAAATACATCAATTTGTTGATTATTTTGATTTTTACAAAGATTTTTTTTATTGCAGATGGCTCAATAATTTACATCTACTTAATAAGGTAATGTATAACACTTTCTGTTATGATATTGATCACTCTCTGTCTCTTGCTTTGTTTTCGGATATAAAATAGCTTTTTGAAACAAACAGCTTGTTGAATACCCTGCCCTGCTTCCCACTAAAACAGGCATCTTCATTCATAGATGAGTGGATCATGAATTGATGCACTGTATCAGTCGGAACTGCAGTTATCTTTATAGGAGAAGGCATGTTCCCTTTGATTGTAAGCGTATGAGAAGCCTGGGCAAGCGGGCAGTCTAAAAATTCTGATCCGTTTATTCTTTTAATTTTATTCAGATAAGCCGACACCCGATTTGAATCAGCATGCTCCTCCCCCTCAATCATCCATTGCTTATCTTGTTTAATCAGTGCAAAAGAACTATCACCGTGATAATTAAATTGTAATGCCGACCATTTTGCAGGCTCCGAATCAATAATGGTTCTATCACGATAATTATTAATGTCTGGAACAAATACATTCTTCAAAAACCCATCAACCATATAAACATCTTCTCCATCCACAGTCCTTACATACGACATCATTCTTCCCCTGGGCTGGTTGTTCATCATAGGCTGGCGGGGCTGGCGAGATTGATTTTGAATGTATTTAAATTTTCCAATCACAATTTCCTGAACCACTTTATCATCATATAATATTTGAACCCGCCTTCCTAAAGAATCTGTTACGTCAAATTCTTTCCAGCTAGATTCATCCAATCCGGCTATGCTTTCTGTTTTAAGATTCTTTAATGTATTGATCATTCGCTCAATTCGCTCATTGACCGCCTGATATTCTTCTTCTCCTTTCTTCACTTTCCAATGGCCCTGCTCTTTATAAATTTTCAATGGTTTTTGCGCTTCATTGGCGTCGGCAGGTATTATAACCAATCCTGTGATTTCAGAAGTATCTATTTCTGTTACATATTCTTTAAAGGTTCTATCACCTTGTTTATTTTTACTGTATTGCACAACTGCGAATACAACCGCCAAAACGATAAAAACGATGAGCAGGATTTTTGTTTTATTTTGTCTATACATAGCCTTCCATTCTTTTAATTCGTATATTTTTGTTTCGTTGCATTCTTATGATCCCATAAATCACAATTAATAAAATAGGGAGTAGGAAATTTAAATATTTCAGGATCGTTTTTTTTGTATCTTCTATTTCATCAAGTGGCCTGAGAGTAATTCCTTTTGTCCTCAGGTCAACCAGCCCTGTTTCATCAGACAGCCAGTCAATGGAATTAACCATAAGGTTCACATTGTCTTCATGAACCTGGTTCTGCCCCATTCCACCCTGATTATCTGGTTCAACAGGAAAATCACCATCTGCAAAGACCACCATTTTAGAAGGGGCTCCGTTTGCAGAGAATGTTCCTTCAAATGCTCCACCTATAGGAATATGCGGCACTCCAAAATCATTCACTCCCCACTCTTTATTGATATCGAAATAAGTGGGACATGGCTGCACACCGGATTTTTTGGATGTTTTAGCTAAAGGTGTAAATATAAGATTTGTCGTATCTCCCTCAAAGCGCAGCGGACTGGCAAATGTATGAATGGTTATTTCAAGCCCTTTAGTGATGGGATGCTTTTCATTAAAATTTTCGATCAAAGGAATGTATGGAAATTCTATTTGCGTTGGTAATTGAAACGGACCATGTTGTTGTAATACTGTAACTTTTCCAGCGTTTTTATCCACTACAAATTGATCCTCCAAAACAATGCCTTTTTTATTGAGCCATGCTCCAAGCCCTGTTGAATTCTTCATTCCCATTGCCTGTTGAAGGTCTCCATCTACATAATTCAATGCAATAAACACCCCATGTCCTTTATTCAGGTAGTCATCAATCAATTGAATGTGCGATGCAGGAAAGCTATCCGTTGGAGCCACAATGGCCAGTGTTTTGTACTGTTCAAGGTTGGTGGCTTCGTCCATTCTAACACTTTCAACCTCATACAATACTTCAAGTGATTGTCGAACCTGACGCAGTTTATTGATCACCGGTTCTCCATGCCCCTGGATAAAACCTATTTTAGGCTTTTCTTCAATGGTCAGTTTTTTAATGTTGGACGAAAGCAGGTGTTCAAGTGCAACACCTTCTCTTACAATGGGAATCACTTCGCTTTTACCAGCCATTTTGATTACTGCCCCCATATAAGATTTTTTCTGTACGATCTCATCTTTTTGCCTTACATTGATAAAAATATGGGGTACTCCTGCACGCTTCGCTTCCTGTTCAATTTCTTTATCTTTTAATGGATTTTTGAATTCATACATTAATTTACCTTTTGATCTTTTTCTGTATTCTTCAAGCAATTCTTTGAACCATTTTTTTGTTTTGGCAAAATCAGGCGGCAGGTCTTCTGAAAAATATGCGGTGACCGTAACCGGCTGCTGAAGTTCTTTCAGGATATTTTTTGTGGCATCGCTCAGTGTAAAGCGATTATCATCGGTCATATCAAGCCTTAATGAAAGGCCTGAAAATAAAATGTTTATCAAAATGATAATTCCGATGATTACAAGAAAATAATTGATCAGTGTGCTTTTCGTTTTCATAAGTCCTTTATTTTTCATTTTTTTTATGTATATGAAACATTGCGTTTAGCTAAATATACTTCCGAAGCAATTAAGCCAGTGAAAATAACCGATAGAAAATAAATGATATCTGACAATGTAATCACACCTCTTGTGAGCGATTGAAAATGTGTTTGCAAGCTAAGATAATCCAATATTTGTCCGGTTAAACCTGTAAAATTGGTACTTAGCAATCCAAAAATCAAATGAAAAAATATGCCTATAAATAAGGTTGTTAAAAAAGCTACGATTTGATTATTGGTGATGCTGCTGGAGAATATCCCGATGCTGATATAAGCACCACTCATCAATGCAAGGCCAATGTATCCTGAAATGGTAGCGCCTGCATCGAGGTTGCCGAGGGAACTTACAGTAATAATATAAGGAAACGTAAGTGCCAACGCGATAACGATGAGCAGGAATGCTGCAAGAAACTTGCCTGCAATGATTTGCCAGTCGGTGATGGGTTTGGTAAACAGCATTTCTATGGTTCCCAGTCGCTTTTCATCTGCTATCATTCCCATGGTTATTGCAGCGATAAAGAAAAGCAATGTCCAGTATGAAATATTAAAAAAAACATTGAGGCTCGCCTGGTCCATGAAAAAGACATCATTACCAAAAAGCCATGTAAAAAAACCGCTAAAGCCAAGAAATAAGACTATTAATACATAAGCCATTAACGAATCAAAAAATGACTTCAACTCCCGTTTGGTTATAATCCATATTTTGTCCATAGATAAATATTTTTATGATTAGTTTTGAGTTAAATTTCTGAATATATCTTCAAGTTTGGTTTGTATTGGTGTTAATTCAGACACAAGCCAGTCTTTTTCTATACACAATTTTGATATGTCTTTTTTTGAAGACATGTCTTTTTTACTTGTGACTTTAAATAAATTTTTACTGCCTTCTTCCTCAATAAAATCAACTTCTCCCACTGTTTTAAGTTCTTGTAGGGCTTTATAGATATCATTTTTCTCGCCTTCTTCAATACCAACTCTTAACACCTCTTCTCCCTGTGTTGCTTTTCTCAATTCCTGTGCAGTTCCGTCGGCTACAATTTTACCATTATTAATGATGAGGATGCGGTCGCATGTAGCCTCTACTTCAGCCAATATGTGTGAACTTAAGATGACCGTTTTTTCGCGTCCAATGTTTTTTATCAGGCTACGAATCTCAACAATTTGGTTAGGGTCAAGGCCTTCCGAGGGTTCATCCAGAATTAACACATCCGGATCGTGAATCATGGCTTGTGCCAGGCCAACACGCTGTTTATATCCTTTTGACAGCTCTCCAATTTTTTTATGTTTCTCTTTGTCAATTCCGCATAACCGGATCATCTCATAAATCCGTTCCCTGGTCTTCTCTTTGGGAATACCATGAAGTGCGGCAATGAATTTTAGATAATCAATAATAAACATATCTGGATAAAGGGCATTGATTTCAGGGAGGTAACCTATATGTTTTTTCACTTCCAGAGGGTCTTTTATAACTGAATAATCACCTACCTTCACATTTCCGGAAGTCGGAGCAAAAAAACTGGTAATGACTTTCATGACAGTTGTTTTTCCTGCTCCATTAGGCCCCAGAAACCCAAGAATTTCACCGGTTTTCACCTGGAATGAAATATCATCAACAGCAACCTGTGGCCCGTATTTCTTGGTAAGATTTTGAATCGTCACATCCATATTAACATTCTTTTATTGTACATTAATAAATTGAGGACAAATTTAAAAAATTATAAATTATTGTGCCAAACAATATATATACCAATTTTTAATAATCATGAAAAAATGACTGCTTAAATGCCAAAATGTAATTGTTAACAGTCAAAATGACGGGAAATATAAGGTGAGTTGTTGAGTAGTTAAGTGATGGCCTGTACCTTGATTTGGTTTTTTTTAGAAGTTAGAATTATAGAAGTTAGAATTATAGAAGTTAGAAGATAGAAGTTAGAAGATAGAAGTTAGAAGATAGAAGTTAGAAGGGGAAATTAGTTGATTGAGTTGAGTAATACTTTATTAGTTTTGAGCATGATTACACCTATGAATTTATGCACCACTTTACTTTCAGCTTTAAGCTTTCAGCTTTCAGTTCTCAATTTCTTCCTTTAGCAATACTCACTTGTTCAAGAAAAGGAACAAGCACTTCATAAAAAGCCTGGGGTTGATCTACATGAATCAAATGGCCGGCATTGAGAATGGTTTCAATGGTAGCATGTGAAAAAAAATAATTAATGCTTTCGATATTTTGAGAATTTATGAAATTTGAATTTTCTCCACGTATAAATAAGGCAGGGCACAAACATGGCCCGGCGTAATCTTTGCCAAGACTGTCTTTTAAACTGGTATTAATTTCAGGAAGTTGACGTCTCAATACTTCAGCATTTACCCTCCATTCGAATTTCTTGTTTTTATTCCGTTGAATGTTTTTGTTCAATAATTGTCTGAGGACCTCAGACGATTCTTTTTGTTCAAGGGATTGCTCAATTTCTTTCCGGCTGGAATACTCAGAAAGATCAATTTGCAATATCGTGTCAAGTACATTTTCAAATGCATGCAGGGTATCTTCATCCAAATATGTATCGGGAGCAATGTCTACTATCACCAAGGCCTTAATCATCTCTTGAAAACGCATAGCAAAATGCATGGCGGTTTTCCCTCCCATTGAATGCCCTATGATGACCGGATTATTAAGATTTAAATCATTGATCAGTTCATATATGTCTTCTGACATTACCCGGAAATCATGTTCCGGTGAATGCATGGATTGTCCGTGATTCCGAAGATCAGGTATAATAACATGAAAAAGATTGCTTAATTTTTTCCCAAGAGAAACCCAATTATCCGATAATCCTAAAAGCCCATGCAAAATAATAACGGGCATCCCTTTGCCATATTCTTTGTAATGTAATTTCATTTATTAATTGTTAATTGATATGATAATGTGATAATTGGGTATAAATTATAATTCATCATTAACCATTCACTCTTCACTTTTCCTTTTATTTGTTTAGTTGTTGATGTGTATGGGGATTAAGCGTGCTTGATAAGGATATACCTTTTGTACTTTCAGCTTTGAGCTTTGAGCTTTCTTGTTTCAATTCTCTCAAATACAATTGAATAGTATTTTCCAGTCCGTAATATAAAGCGTCGGATATCAATGCATGCCCGATAGACACTTCTTTGATATAAGGTATGTTGGTAACAAAATAGTTGAGGTTATCAAGATTAAGGTCATGTCCTGCATTGATTTCGAGTCCGGCTTTCTGAGCCGCTAGTGCTGCTATTACAAATGGTTCTATTGCTTCTTCTTTATTGATGTGATAATGTGATGCATATGGCTCGGTATATAACTCTACCCTGTCTGTTCCTGTTTCAGCAGCATGGTTAATCAATTCGGAATCGGGGTCAATAAAAATTGAGGTTCTGATGTGTTCATCCCTGAACGTTTTAATAATCTCTTTTAAAAACATTTTATGTTGAATGGTATCCCAACCAGAATTAGACGTCAGTGCATCAGGTTTATCAGGCACCAATGTAACCTGTGCAGGCCGCACAGATAAAATAAGCTCACAAAATGTTTCGGATGGATATCCTTCAATATTAAATTCTGTAGCAATAGTTTTTTTAATGTCTATTACATCCTGATACCGGATATGTCTTTCGTCGGGCCTTGGATGAACTGTTATACCCTGTGCTCCGAAACGCTCGCAATTTACGGCTGCCTCTGTAACATTGGGGATGTCTCCACCTCTTGCGTTTCGTATGGTTGCAATCTTATTGATATTCACACTTAATCTGGTCATACAATATTTTTTAAATTTAATTTCACAAAAGTATACAGAAAAAATATTATTATTTACTTCTATTTCGTTAAATTATACATACTTTTGTAAAACATATTTTATGCCTATGTGGTCAAAAGACATTATATCAGACGTAGCCCCGCCTTTAAGGAATTCCGATACCGGTATCCAGGCGTTGAATCTCATGGATATCTTTCGTGTATCACATTTGCCTATTGTACAAAACAAAGAATACCTGGGGTTAATCTCAGACAGTGATATTTATGACCTCAACGAACCCCGGGAACCTGTCGGCAAACATCAATTATCATTAAGCAAGCCATACATCAAAGAACATGACCATATTTATAAAGCATTGGAATTATACAGCAATAATCATATTACTGTAATCCCTGTTTTAAGCGACAATAATCAATACAAAGGGCTCATCCTACTTCCTGATTTGGTTCAGCATATTGCCGGGCTTTTTGCTCTTAACTTTCCAGGAGGAATTATAGTGCTTGAGACGAATGCAAATAATTATACTTTAAGTGAAATCGCACAAATAGTAGAAGGAAATAATGCCAGAATATTGAACATGACTATATCTCCTGTCAAAGGCACGGAAAAGATTTTCATTACTTTAAAAATCAATAAAGAAGATATTGATTCGGTCATTCATACATTTGAACGGTATGAATATCATATAAAGTTGTATTATTCTTCTGCAGAAAATAAAATTGAAGGGGTGTATGAAGATCATTATCAATCTTTGCTCCGGTATCTCAATATTTAGCGAGTAGTATTCAATAACAAAACAAAGCGGGTTAACCTAAACACATTAAAGAAATCATTAATACGTATGAAAGTTGCAATTTACGGCAATAAATATCATGAATCCCAATCCTGTATTCATCAATTATTAAACGAACTTTTAAGATACAATATTGATATCATCATCTATCAACCACTTTTTGAGGCCTCTGTTGATAGTACAAAATTCAAACCTCAAATAAAAGCGTTTTTCACCAATTACAATGATCTGGATAAAGAAATAGATTTTTTGATCAGTTTAGGCGGAGACGGCACATTTTTAGAAACATTAAAATTGGTCAGAAAGGAAGGAATCCCGGTAATTGGTATTAATACCGGCAGGTTAGGTTTTTTGGCAAATATATCAAAAGAAAAGCTGCCGCATGCCATATCCCAGATCATAAAAAAAGAATATGAGATTGAACAACGGTTGCTCATCAAAATTAACGGCGCGGAAGATTTATTTGGAGAATTTCCATATGCTTTAAATGAGATCACTATACAGAAAAAAAATTCAAGCATGATCATTATCCATGTGCATCAGGATGGTAAACTGCTGAACACCTATTGGACAGACGGATTAATTATTTCGACTCCAACCGGATCCACTGCTTATTCGTTAAGTGTAGGAGGACCTGTCATTGTCCCCGGCACCAATAGTTTCATTATTTCTCCTATTGCACCGCATAATTTAACTGTAAGGCCGCTGGTATTACCGGCTCAAAATAATTTAACAGTTTCAGTCAGCGCCAGAAGTGGTGAATATTTGATTTCTGCCGACTCCGAAACTGCTCATACAGATGTGTCAAAAGTATTAAATATCTCTGCAGGAGAATTCAAAATGAATGTACTAAGACTAAAAGAACAAAGTTTTTACGACACACTCAGGAATAAACTGATGTGGGGAGCAGATGTAAGAAATAAATTATAACTTTATAGTAATATTTTACGTACAAAATATTTTAATATTTTATTTTTTTTTAACTATTATTTGTACATTTGCAAAAACTATCATAAACAAATGAGAAAGATTATTTTACTAATTGCTTTGTTAACTTTTATCGCATCTCAGGCAGATGCACAAAGGTGGAGATTAAAGCGTTACAGGATTATTTTAGGCGCAGGTTCTTCCAATTATTTTGGTGATATTGGAGGAGCAGCTGATGAAAACAATTGGTTTGGAATAAAAGACCTGGAACTGGAATATACAAAACCCATGTATCATATTGGCTTTTTATATAGATATACTGAAAGATGGGATTTTAAAATAGGGGTTAACTATGCCCAGCTCATGGGCAATGATGCAGGTTCACTTAATGAAGCGAGAGGATTAAGTTTTAAAACTACTGTGTTTGAGCCCAATATTCAAGCTAATTATATTTTTTACAGCCAGGGAAGAAGAACCGGATCGCGTAATATCTTCAACAAACGGGGAATGATTAACAGTTATTCTAAAATCAATCTGTATGGCTTTGTAGGCTTCGGATGTGCATTTTTTAAGCCTTCTGTATCTCCGCAATCAGTTATTGACAGGAGAAGTGATGAGTTCTCCCTTGAAAGCCAATTCTCATTAGTAGTTCCGGTAGGAATGGGCATATTTTACATCCATAACAGCTTTTGGGAGTTCGGCATAGAAATAGGACCGCGCATCGCAATATCTGATTATATTGACGGGTTCAATTCCGACTGGTCAAAATTTTATGATGTGTATTACCTGACAATGTTTTCAGTACGATACAGGGTTGAAACATCAAGAGAAGGATACCCGGTATTTAATTTGTTTAAAAAATATTAACATACAAC
>CAZJWE010000049.1:0-19047 GCA_964549265.1 uncultured Bacteroidales bacterium
AGATGGCTGTTCATATTTTTTAGCTGTCAAGCCGTGATGGGTCGGCGAGGAGTCCGGCACGATTTTTTTGTTACTTTTTTTCTAAAAAAAAGTTAAAAAACCATGCAAAGACAAATACAGCAGCAACGCAACATAGTTGATGGTAGGATTTTGTATAAACCAAATTCGGAGCCCAAAAGAGTTGAAAGTTGAAAGCGAAGTGCTGTAAGTCTATTGGTGTAATCACACCCAAACCCATGCCCACACTCCAATTAACAATTAACATTTACAACAAGTCAGCAGTGGTAATCGATGGCAGTCTCAAATATTGGATAAAACTCCCTGCACCAACGGTGCAAATGTTACAAAACAGGGCAACGCCCTGTCCAAACAAAGCACTAACTCATTGCTCTGAAAGAGCAAAAGCCAATGTTGTTTTTTTTCAAATCAATCGTTATTTAGAATAGAGCCATAACAATTAACAATTAACAATTAAGGTACTACCATTAAATTCATTGTAGAACCATATTTTTTATACCCCCATACACCGTTACCCTGGTTTATATTTCATTAATTCCCGGTAGCTCTTTTCTGCCAATGGATATAAGTTTTCTCCACGTGGTGCAATGGGTACATCTTTGCATTTATTGATTTCTGTAACATACATGTCAATCCATTCATCGGTGATCTCTTCCTCGGGTTTTTGCATTAATTTTACAATCACTTCCATCAATTCAAGTTGATAATCAAAAATTTCAATCCCCAGTTTACGTAAGGATTCAAGATATTGATTGAAATACATGTCTTGCTTTATTAGCTCTATAATAATTTCTTTTGTTTCCATTGTTTTTTTGTTTTTAAGGTTAAAAAAAGTATAGTAGTACCGATTAAAAAAACGGTACAATAATTCCCCGGCACCCTTTTTCAGTGGCATATCATTTACACAAAAAATATTTACTCTATTCCATACCATTCCCACTGTATCCATGGATTAGGATATTGGCAATGATAAGTCCGTCTCTCTTACTATAAAACCCGCTCTAATTTATCTTTCCATTTCTTCCAATCCGGCATTTTTTGCTGCAGCAGTGCATAAAACTTACTATCAAGATGCGGGTATACCAGGTGCGTTAATTCATGTGTAATTAGTGTCTGTGCATAAAGTAAAGTGTTTGTTCATTGATACCGTTTTTTTGCTGTGTTCATAATTTGCTCAATGATGGCATCTATTTCATCCCATCCAACATCAAGATTGTGCCGGCTCTTTACATTGAAAAGCAGGTCTTCGATCTCCTGGCTCATAAGATTTATCACATCTTCCTTGTGTTGCCAGTCAACAACACAGTGTTTGCCGATGATTTCGTCAATGGCCAGTCCTGTTTTTGCTGATATTTCTTTGCGTGTGCCGGACGGGAGTTTGGTGTGCAGTATATCCAGGACAATTCCATAAAAAGCTTTGGCATGCATATTTTGGCTGAGGATTTCCGGGCTGTCATCACCGGTATGGTTTTGTACCGATTCCATTGCATGTGTGACTTTTTGTAAGTATTGAAGGTCGGATATTTGTTGTTGCTTCCATTCATCTATGGTTTCTTTGATCATATTGGAGAATTTCCTGTAAAATGCCGGGTCTTCATCCGTTTTCTCCGCAATGGCTTTGGCTGTACGTGAAGCTATACGGTCTGCTTTGGCTGCTGTGCCGTTTACTTTTTCAATTTCGCGTGCAAACTTTTCTTTATCAAAAATACTCACCTGGCCTGATAAATGTACAATTTCATCCGATCTTACATGGGTATCCACAAGTTTTTGAATTTGTTTCTTGTATTGTTTGTAATCTATTTCTTCCGAATACCTTGCTTCTACTGAAGTACGCAGTTTCATAAAAAAGGTTAAATCGTTTTTGTAGGTATTGATTTGTTGAGATGAATGGGTTTGGGAAAACTCAAAAGAAGCCAGGGCAATGCGCAATGTACGAGCATACAAAGATAACCTTTCATAAAAATCATCGCGTGTTGCTTTGTTTTCTAAAAATCGTTCATACAGTTCAGTATCATTTTTGTTTTCAATAGATTTGAAAATATCCCACAGGTGTGAGTGGTAGCCGGGAAGTTTGCCGATTTCTTCATGCATGCTTAATAAAGTACCCCGGAGGTCTTCTTTGTCGTATTCAGACAGCGAGCTGTGCATGTTCATAGTTTTATCCAAATCACTCAATACTCCGTAATAGTCAATGATAAATCCATAATCTTTGCCTTCGCACACCCGGTTTACCCGTGCAATGGCCTGCAAAAAAGCATGTTCTTTGAGGCTACGGGTAATGAAAAGCACAATGTTGTGAGGCTCGTCAAACCCGGTGAGCAGTTTATCCACTACTATGATGATTTCAGGATGTGGCTCGTGCTTGAATTGGCGTATGATTTCACGGTTGTATGTTTGTTCATTGGAAAACCGCTTCATCATTTGCTTCCAGAATTGAACAACCTGTTCGTTTGGTTTAGGATATTGTTCGTTTCCTTTACGCAGGCCGGGACCGGATATCAGTATTTCAGTAGTTACCTTGCCAATGTCATCCAGGTATTGTTTGTATTTGAGCGCTGTTACTTTGGATGGCACTGCCAGTTGCCCTTTAAACCCTGTGTTTTGCCAGTTTTTTTCAAACTGAAGGCTGATGTCCCAGGCAATCCGATAAATTTTCCGGTCTGCTATATTCAACCGGTCTGCCTGGCTAAACTTCTTTTTCATATCTGCGCGTTGATATTCAGGATATGGTTCTGAGACCATGTTGAAATAAGTATCTATAGATGATTGATCAGCATCCTGAATACCATGGCGGCCTTCATATAAAAGTGGCACCACTGCCTTATCTTCCACTGCCCGGTCAATAGTATAAGGCATAGGGATGATGCCTCCGAACTTTTGTACAGTGTTTTTGTATTTCTTTTTGATGGGTGTGCCTGTGAATCCAATGTAACAGGCATTGGGGAATACTCGCTGCATATTGATGTTGGATTCCTCATATTGAGTGCGATGGCTTTCGTCTACCAATATGAAAATATTGTGCGAAGGGATGCATTCAGCTCCTCTTTTAATCGTCGTCTCAAATTTATTGATCACCGTGGTAATGATATCTGCTGATTTGGAATTGATCAGGCGTATCAATTCTTTGCCCGTACGTGCCTGTTTTACTTGCTTGTTGCAATGCTTAAATGTTGTGGCGATTTGATTATTCACTCCTATCCGGTCGGTTACAATCACAATGACAGGGTTTTCAATGTCCGGGTTAAGCGCGAGCGACCTGGCCATCATTACCATAGTAATTGATTTGCCACTGCCTTGTGTATGCCATATCACACCTCCTTTGCGGCGGCCTTTTTCAAATGTTTTTGCTCGTGCAATGGTGTTTTTCACCGTGAAGTATTGCTGGTAGCGGGCTATTTTTTTTGTTCCTGCATCAAACACGATGAATTTCCATGTAAGTTCCATTAACCGTTCGGGGCGGCATATATAATACAACAATTGATCCTGGATGGTGACGGGAGGATGTAGTTTCTCCGTTTTGTTAAAATATTCCTGTGCCTCGTGTAACCGTCCGGCAAATAATTGTTCTTTTTGTGATTTGGAGAGGGGGTTGTTTACAATACGTTCAAGTGCTTTTGCATCATCGTGTTCTTCTTTCCAGTAGGCCCACCATTCTTTGGGTGTACCGGTAGTGGCATATTTTGCGTCATTGGAGCAAAGGCTTACAAGAATTTGGGAATAGATGTAAAGATGAGGAATGGCATCGTGTTCCTGGTTTCGTAGGTGCTGGTTTACGGCCATGTCTACAGGTTTTTCATGGTTCGCATTTTGTATGCCAGGGCTTTTGGTTTCTATGATGCAAAACGGGATGCCATTCACAAACAGCACAATATCGGGGCGGTATGTTTTGACGGAGCCTAGCCGTTGGACAATGAACTCAGCTGTTACATGAAACGCATTGTTCAAAGGATGTTCCCAATCAATGTACTGCAAGGTATAGCTTTTGGTGTCGTCTTTAATGGTTTCTTCAAAGCTTTTGCCGAGGGTGAGGAGATTGTATGCTTTTTCGGCGGTTTGGGTCAGTCCTTCTTTTAATGAAATGTTTTTTATGCCTTGAATGGCAGCAGCAATATTCTTGTTGCTAAACGGATATTGTTCACCTCTGAATTCAATGGTATTGATCTTGCGGAGTTGCTGCTCCAGGATGTCTTCGAGGATTACATGCGATGTTTTGTGCCTGCGCTGCCCATCTGTCTCAGGAGGCGACAAATACCGGAATCCCATTTTCATGAGCAACTGTAGTGCAGGGATTTGCGATATAAGGTGTTCGTTGAATGATGGTGTCCGCATGGTTATTATTTTTTAATACTCCAGTTCTTTCAAATATTTATTCATTTCTTCTTTTACTTCTTCCAGTTCTGTTTCCAGTTGTTCAATTTCTTTTTGCAATGCCGGGATGTTTGTCTCTTTTTCTTCACATGTATCTATATACCGGGGAATGTTGAGGTTGAATTCATTTTTTTCAATTTCATCGAATGTAGCCCGGTAGCTGTATTTGTCTGTTGTTTCAAGTGCATTATACGTTTCAATGATGCGTTGGATGTGTTGTTCGCCAAGCTTGTTTTGGTTTTTGCCTTCAATGTATTCTTTACTGGCATCAATGAATAATACATCGGTGGTTGTTTTGCCCCTGTTGAACACCAAAATAGCAGCAGGGATGCCGGTGCCGTAAAACAGTTTGGCTGGTAACCCGATTACGGCTTCCAGCAGGTTTTCTTTAATGATTTTTTGGCGTATCTTTCCTTCGGCGCTCCCACGGAATAGTACACCAAGTGGTACGACTACGCCTACTTTCCCGGTGTGTTCTACTGTGCTTTCGATCATGTGTGATATGAAGGCATAGTCGGCTGTGCTTTTGGGAGGAATGCCGCGCCAAAAACGCTGAAACAGGTCTTTGTCTGCATATTCCTGCCCCCACTTATCGAGAGAAAAAGGCGGATTGGCCACTACAATGTCGAATTTCGCCAGTTTGCCTCCATCCATCAGTTTGGGGTTGTTGAGGGTGTTGCCCCATTCAATCTGTGCATTGTCTCGCCGGTGAAGGAACATGTTCATCTTGCACAATGCCCATGTGTCGCCATTGCTTTCCTGTCCGTAGAGTGAAAAATTGTCGGATCCTATTTCCTGCGCTACTTTAATAAGCAGAGAGCCCGACCCGCAGGCGGGGTCATAAATGCGCTGTCCGGGCTTGGGGTGCATGAGCCGTGCAATGGTGGTAGAAACCTCTGCCGGGGTATAAAAATCGCCGCCTTTTTTGCCTGCTGTGCTGGCAAACCGGGCAATCAGGTACTCGTAAACATTGCCAATAATATCGAGATTGCCTGTGTGTGAGGGGCGAAAGTCAAGCGCATCATTGGCAAAGTCGTCTATCAGGTTTTTGAGCCTGCGGTTTCTGTCGCGCGTTTCGCCCAGGTTGGTTTCCGAATTGAAATCAATTCTGCGAAAAATGCCGTCGAGTTTGCCCTTGTTGGCTTCTTCTATGTTGTCGAGCAACATGTTTATCTTTTGGCCTATGTCGCTGTCTTTCCGGTGATTGTATATATAATCAAACGAGCAGTCATCCGGTACAATAAAGCGTTCGCGAGCAAGTGCACGCCGGATGCGTTCGGGGTCACCATTGTATTTGGCAGTGTATTCTTTTTGTTTATCTTTCCTTATATCACTTATGTATTTGAGAAAGAGGAATACAAGAATATAATTTTTATATTCCGAAGGGTCTACAACGCCTCTGAATGTGTCGCAGGTTTGCCATACTATGGCGTTGATTTCATCTTGGTTTATCGGTTTGGGCATGACAATATGTTATGTTTTTAATTTTGTTTTAATGTAATGATTAATGGTTGCATCCAGGAATTGTTCTTTTTTTACCATCATTTGACGGACTAATTTTTTTTCTCTTACATGGCACTGGTGCAATGAAACGATATGTTGTTGTGTTTGTATATCAGGAATAGTGATTGTAAGGTTTTCCAGTATTTTTTTGCTGATGACAGGGATGGAGCCGTTTTTTTTATGCACATTGAAATAGGCCTGGCCGCGTGTAGAGTTGAGATACCAGGCGATATAACCGGGCAAAACATGGTTTTGAAATCCATTTAATATGATGAATGTAGAAGTAGCCACTGCATCGTTGAATTGACAATCCCATACTACGGCATAATTATGATATCCCTTAGCTGCAAATAGCACGTCATTTTTCTTTAAATAATCTTTTGGTTTGGCTAATTGGCGGTTAATCTTATAGATGAAATTGGGTTTCAGGTGCCCGTATTCATTGAAGTCTTTTCCTTGCAGACAAGGGATGTCCCCGGTGTTTCCTGTTCTGATATTCAGGCCAAACCGCATAGTGCATAGTGTATGTAATGGTATTTGGTGCATCATTTAATCATTTATGCAACAAAAATATGTATATATAATAATCCCTGCAACTTTTTTCAAAAGATTTTTTCGTTTCATACAGCATGAAATAAATATTTTTTATTTTTCAGGCAGGATAAATTTACTTGTTATGGATAAGTTATATGTAAATGATTTTTTATCTGTTGAAATAAAGGTGTTCTACTGCATATATAGTGGAAGCCATATCCAGAGTATCCAGAATTCAGAATCGCTTTATAATAGGCTTTAATTAGTTTACTCACTTATTTTGTATACCTTTTAAATCAACCGATAGTTAGAAATGAACCATTATTAATAACATGCTATTTTACCCGCCAGCAAAGCTTTGATAAAATGCTCTTACGATATTTAAAAAAAGCAAGAAAGGAAAAGTTTCATTTAAAAAGAACATCTATTTTTGTTCACGTTGATCAACAATTTTAATGAAATAGTAAAAAAATGGGCAAACCAATCACAGAGAAGGAGCATTTTGAGCGGATAAACAAGGTGTTGTTGTATGTGCAAAATCATATGCACGAAAAATAATCTATGTACAGGCAAAAGGAGCTTATAATGAAAGCGCCAAAGAAGCATGGGAAAAAATATGTGCATTTGCCCGGAAAAAAGAAACTTGTGACAAAGATTTATATTCCAATTGTGTAAATATATTATATCTGAGATTTTGTGTAGTTCAGTGTGCAAAATCTCAGATATTTTGTATATTTGCATGTACAAAATATCTAAAATAGTGAATCATGTATAAGAAACGCCATATACATAATAAAATAAAAGATCATATTAGAAAAAAGGAATATACTATTATAACCGGTGCAAGGCAAACCGGGAAGACAACTTTATTAAGGGAATTTTACAGAGAATTAAAGCATGAGTCAAAACCTGTTTATTATTTCTCGTTTGAGAATGTGGATGTACTGAATGAAATAAATAAACACCCTGAAAATATATTTAAATTTACTCAAAGGCCTTTAAATCCCCTTGAATCTGGTAGTTCCGAAACCATTTATATGTTAATTGATGAGATTCAATATGCAAAAGACCCTGCCGGATTTTTGAAATATCTCTATGATACATATCTTGAAAATCTTAAAATAATTGCTACGGGAAGTAGTGCTTTTTATATAGATCGAAAATTCAGGGATTCCCTTGCAGGAAGAAAGCATATTTTTATTCTTCACAGCCTCTCTTTTATCGAGTATCTTGAATTTAAAGAACGACATGATTTACGTGATGAAATGAAACGATTGCAAAGCAATGATGAATATCGGTCTTTAAAAAGTAGAGAAATTATTGAGTATTTAGATCATTATTTGGTATATGGCGGTTACCCGGCTGTTGTCCTTGAAGAGCAAGAAAATTTTAAAAAAGAACGCTTATTGGAGTTAAAAAATTCATTTGTTAAACGTGATTTATTGGAATCAGGCATAAAGGATGAAGTCCATTTTTATCACTTAATGACTTTATTGGCCGAACAGATTGGAAACCTTTTAAATAAAAACGAAATATCTCAAACGCTTGGTATTCACAGGAAAACATTGGGTCATTATATACAAACCCTTGGAAAATGTTTCCATATACATTTAATAAAACCTTTTTATAAGAATGTTCGAAAAGAATTAACAAAAATGCCGAAAATTTATTTTCAGGATAATGGCTTACGAAATGCCCTGTTAAACAGGTTTTCTCATTTTAGAAACCGTGATGATAAAGGTGCATTGCTCGAAAATTATGTTTTTCAGACGTTAATGGATAAACATCCGTATGAAGAAATAAAATTCTGGAGAACATCAGATAGACATGAGGTGGATTTTGTTATTTCTTCGGATTTTAAGACAGGAGTTGCATATGAAGTTAAATTTGATACTAAAAGTGTAAAACCAGACAAATATCAAAAATTCAAAGAACATTACCCTAAGATCCCTTTAAATTTCATTTCTTACGCTGACAGGAATGGAATGTTATCAAAACATTTGTTAATATAAAATTAACCTGAATTAGAAAAGATTAAGGAATTAATTCGGTTTATAGATTAATAATTTAGAGGAAAAGGGCTCTAATACTAAATGGCTGTATTTGTCTCCATTCAGATCAAAATAGGACATGTGTAATTGGATGTCAATGTTTTTATTGGATTTATTATGAAATAATTTATGTGCAAATTTGTTGGGATTATACAACTCGCATGTTGAGCTGTTCATATCTTCACCACTTACTGTCTGCCATTGTTTTAACGTTAATAAATCCTGGATTCTCCATACTCGTTTAATGATGTAATCAGAGTAAGGGTTACAATACAAATTATTATCAAATGTTCCGAAAACAGTGTCAATGCATTTGAATTTTTGAATCATGCAGAATTGCCCGGAATCTTCACAAAAAAATGTGTTGTTTTCAATGGTATTGTTTTCATCAAACGGTTTGTAATCTGATGAAATTGAGAGTTGGTTTTTTTTATTTCCATACATTACATTGTCGGTGCACAGGCAGTTTTGGGTTCTTGAGTTGAGTAAAATGCCTGTATTATTATTATTTACAGTATTATATTTAACAGTGCAATTTTTTGCCTTATCTATATATATACCAACTGCAATGCTACCATATATTTTTGCTGTAGAATTATTATTCCCGAATGAATTTGATATAAAATTATATTGAAATGTACTATTTGAAGTACGTTCATAGCTATATATCCCACCACCATAATTGAGCTGAAGCATGGGGTTGCGAATGATGTTTTTCTCGATCATATTATTATTTCCGTCAACCCGGATCCCATTATAGCCGCAACTGTCCACACGGTTCAGCCCTACATAATTAGAATCTGACTGATAGCTTTTTATATCAAACTCCCAATTTCTTGTTTCATCCATTGCTTCGACCAGTATTCCTGTCATGCCGTTGACACCATGCAATCCAAGCCCGGGTATTAAACCTATATTGCGAACCCGGTTTCTTACGACAGAACATTTCCTTGAATTGGTAAACGAAACAGCCCGTCCCATAATATCTCTGAATGCATTATTTTCTACTTTACACAACAATGCATTGCTTCGGAAACGGATTCCCGATTTTTCAATCTCTATGAATTTACAATCTGAAATATGTATGTTTTGATTGTTGGATTCTCCATAAATTCCTGCTTTATGATAATGTTCAAACCGGATGTTATGTATTTTAATATTACTGATACTGTCAGCAAAGTAAATACCATAATCATAAATAACCCCTTCAATGTTGGTAAAGGTATCGTGCGGAGGATATAATTTACATGTGTTATTGTTGATGTCATAAAAAAATTCACCGGCTGTATCCAATAATTCTTTTTTATGATCTAAAAAATACCCATAATTCTTCTGAACTGGATATTTCAGATTTAGCGTGTCATAATAAAGGGTGTAGTTTTTGTGTTTTTTTATGATTTCCCAATCATAGGTCCATTCAGACGAACGATATACAAGCCGTGCATGGTTAAAATAATTTTCTTTGTAAGGTAATTCATGATCATATAAGACACCGATTTTTTTTTCTGTTCTGTCAATCCTTAAAAATCCAGAATTGGGAAATCGTGCAGGGATCAGTATTTTATGATCCACAAAGACGTTTTTAATGACCCTGGAAGAGGTAAATATAATGAGGTTGTTTGTATCTGTTGTATAATCATGAATGGCAACAGAGCCCTTTAAAACCGGTTTCGCTCCCTCGCCATAAGAAGCTATTGTAATAGGGTGTTGTTCTGTACCGGAATGGCCAATGTTAAAATTTCCTGTAAATACATCGCCACATTTCAATAATATTTTATCACCCGGGTTTAATGCAATCGAATTGAGTTTATTGATGTCTTTCCAGGGGCTGCTTTTTGATAATCCGGAATTGTTATTATCCCCGGAATTAGAAAAATAATATGTTGTATACTTACTATTTTGGTTGCAGCTAAAACAACCAATGACAATTAAAACACAAAACGATTTGAAAAAAAATGATAACTTCATTTTATCTATTATTTTTTAAAAATCAATATTTGAGAAGAATAAGGCTTCAGCTCCAATTGCGTCAATTTGTTTCCTTTTAAATCATAATACGTTTTATTTAACTGGATTGTGGTGTTTTCATTCGATTGATTATGAAATAATTGATGTTCAAAATGATCAGGCTGATACAATTCACATGTTGAACTATTCATGTCTTCACCGCTAATGTGCTGCCAGTCCTGCAATGTTAAAGAATCTTTTATTTCCCAGTCACGTTTGATGATATAATTTGAATAAGGGTCGCAGTAAATATTGTTATCAAAGGTGCCAAACGTAGTGTCTTTTATTCGAAACAATTGAATTACGCAATGTTGATCTGAATCAGTACAAAATAATGTATTCTCTTTAATAATATAACCCTCATCCGTTGGATCCTTCTGGGTAGGCAATGTTAATTGGTTCCTTGTATTTCCATATAGCACATTGCCAATGCATTCATGATTCATGGATCCGGCATTCAATACCATTCCGGTGGTATTATTATATACTGTATTGTTAAGCACTTTGCAATTGGTTGACCCATCCATATAAATACCCAGGGCAATTAAATGGTGTGTTTTTGCAGTGCTTTCATTATTTCCAACAGAATTGAAGACAAAATTATGTTGAAACGTGCTGTGGGAGGTATGCCTGAAGCAATATAAAGCTCCACCATCAGAGAGTTGCAACATAGCATGATTAATGATGTTGTTTTCCACCAAATTATGTTGTCCGTCTACACGTATTCCGATATAGCCACAACTATCCACACGGTTCAGTCCAACATAATTTGAATCTGACTGAAAGTTTTCAATATCAAATATTTTGTTTCTTATTTCATCCCTGGCTTCTACCAAAATGCCTGTCATTCCGTTTACACCATGCAAACCGAGGCCGGGGATTAAACCGGTTTTTTTCACTACATTATTGGACACGGTACATTTTCGTGAATTTGTAAAGGAAATACCCCGTCCCATAATATTGTAAAATGAGCTGTTTTCTACTTTACAGGACAAGGCTTTGCTTTTAAAACGTACACCGGCTTCGTCAATACTGTTTAAATTACATCCACTGATATTGATGTGTTCATTATTGGATGTTCCATAAATCCCTGCTTTGTGATAATGATTGAATTGGATATTTTCAATGTGTATATTGCTGGCACTGTCGGCTAAATAAATTCCATAATCATAGATTATAGCATCAATGCCGGCAATATGTGTGTTCATAGGATAGAGTTTACATGTGTTGTCCTCTGCATTATAATAATATTCACCAGCTGTATCCAATAATTCTGCTTTATGATCTAAAAAATACCCATAATTTTTTCGGACAGGATATCTTAAATCCAATGAGTCATAATAGAATGTATTATTTTTAAATTCATTTATTGTTTCCCAGTCATATGTCCAGTCGGTTGACCTGAATACAAGGCGTGCGCCATTCCAATATCCGTTTTCATCTATTGGTATGTCTTTATCTTGTAAAATACCGATCTTGTTTTCTGCCTTATCTATTCTCAAATACCCGGTATTCGGGTAGCGTGCCGGGATCAGGAATTTATTGTTTATCAATACGTTTTTAATGGGTTGTTCAGATTGAAATGAGATGAGACTGTCATCATGGGGTGTGTATTCTTTTATTGTGATTGACCCTTTAAGGACAGGTTTATTCCCATTGCCGTATGATGCAATGGTCACCGGGTGGCGGTTTGTTCCGGAATAACCAATATTGATTGTTCCTGTGAAAATGCTTCCGCATTGTAAAAGTATCTTGTCTCCGGGGTTTAATGCAATGGAATCGAGTTTGTGCAGGTTTTGCCAGGCACTGTTTTTTGATACACCCGTATTACTGTTATCTCCTGAATTTGAAAAGTAATAGGTTGTGGATTTTGTCCCCGGATTGCAGCTTACAAATAAACCAAGGAAAACTGGAATGAATAAAGTTTTGATAAACTGTTGCATAGAGATATTATTTAAGAATTCAATAAAAAAACCTGGTTTTATACCCCAACATGCAAAAATATTATTTTATTCAATTGATAAGAGATAAAATGGAAGGAAGATAGTGAAAAGGTGATTTAAATCATCGAATATTGGATTTTATGTATATATAATATTATATGTGAAAATCATCATCACTGAACAATAGCCGCAAACCCTCCGCCTTTTTATATAAGATATCATCAAGTTCTCGGGTTACCAATTTCGTTTATTTGCAATATTCCGGTATATAAGATGCATTTTGTTTTGTTGAATTTGAGATTGACCCCGCGATGCTGGAAATTTATGATGAAGAAGGGAATGCCTTTGTTGAACCGGGTACATTCAAATTGTTTTTAGGAGGCAGCCTGCCCACCCAAAGAAGTTTGGAATTAGGGGCATCGAATTGGGTTGAGGCTGAATTTGAGGTGAGGTAACTGTATTATAGTAAAATACACCAGCAGCAACGCGGTTATCGTGCATTTATGGACAAACACTAATTAGAGCCTGTCTATAATCTCGGGTAAGTTACTTTTTGAGCAAGTGTCTGTTCAGAGAGTGCCAATTGCAAGGCCCGCGAAGCCTCCAAAAACAGAGTTTACTAAACCAAATAATCTATTTCCTGTTGCTGTTTTGTTTTCTAAAAATAAAGAGAACCCATAAAACCAGGATAGGAATTCTTTTTCCTTTGTTGGTTAACAAGTTTAAACTTTTTTATTTACAGTACTGCTTTCCAGATACAATGTGTCTGGGCAAAAATCCAAATTATTGCTCCATTGAACAGTACCATCCACTACCCTTACAGAATTAAATATTGAAGTATTCTTTAATTCCTTAAATACTCCAATGTTTAAATATGGTTTAACATCGAATACCTTCTGTTCATTGTTGGTGAACACAATCAAAAGTTGATAATCTGTTGTTACTATTACTTCTTTTACCCTTGGATACATTGCTGAATTTTATTTTAAAGGTTCGATCTTGAAAGGCCTTTCACCTTTTGCTGCTAATTCCCAATCTGCCATTAATTCATCTTTATGAATCTCAATCCATGCCTCTACCAGTTTAAGTTTATTGACAGGAACAGAACCCTCAATAAGCTTACCCTCAGGTATTGATATTACGGCTTCATGATTCTGATAAATAGCATGTATATGTGGTAGATTATGCTTCCTGTTATCCAGATAATACATGTATATAATAACCCCATAAAACATTGATATAGCAGGCATATTAATCGGTATTTAATTATTAGCACAAAGGTAATAAAATCTATTGATAATATAATTATATGGTTTTTGGCAATGATAACTCTTTTACCACTAAAATAAGGGTCGTACCTTTAAGTTAAGTGTCCCGAAACAAATTAAATTATGATTTAGATTCTTGTTTCCAAAAAAAATCATATATTTGCATATCAACACATACCAATGGAGTATATTAACTCCTCATAAACTGTGGATTAATGATTGATATAAAAATAAATAAAAATTCAAAGACGCGAATATATGTACAACTTTACAATGCTTTTTGCCAAGCTATAAAAGAAGGCCATCTGCAAAGAGGGGATAAGCTGCCATCTGTAAACCAATTGTCTGCCCAATACAGCATTTCTCGCGATACGGTATTTGCGGCTTACAAAGAAATAGAAAAGAAAGGGATTGCAGAATCAAAGGACAGAAAAGGATATTATGTAAAAAGCACCAACCTTCGCGCAAAGCGTAATATATTTCTATTGTTTGACGAACTGAATGGTTTTAAAGAGGAAGTTTATTATTCATTTATAGAGGAACTGGGCACAAGAGTCAAGGTAGACATCTATTTTCATAATTTTAATATTCGTGTGTTTAAATTATTAATTGAAGAAAACCTAGAGAAATACACCGATTATGTAATTATGCCATCAGGAATGCCATCAGCAAAAAAAATAATTGAACAATTACCCGCAAAAAAAACATATATCCTTGACCAAATTGACGGGCTGTCAAAAAACATCAACGGGGTTTACCAAGACTTTTACCAGGTGGTTTATAAAGGGCTTACAGAGCTAAAGCCGAAACTTAATAAATACAACCGGGCATGCCTCGTGTATAAGCACCGCATTGGTTATCCTGAATCTATAAGTGAAGCGTTTAAAGATTTTTTCACTAAAATGGAAACCCCGTGTTCCATGCATGACAATTGGGAAGAAATAATGATATCCAAAGGGGGGATATATTTTGTGGTTGATGACAAAGATTTGGCAGAGATTATCTTTTTAATCCGTCAAAAAGGATTGGAGATAGGAAAAGATGTAGGCATTATTTCATACAACGAAATGCATTTGAACAAAGTGGTAGATGTTGGCATAACAACTATTTCAACCGATTTTGCACTAATGGGAAAAAGAATTGCCCAAATGGTGCTTGCAAATGAAAAAGGACTGCACAGCAATGGCGGGATAGTATATCACAGAAGATCTTTATAAAAACCAGGATTACAGAAACCCAATGGAAAAACATTGAAAGAATTGAAAAAACTGATGGTTAAATAAAAACAAAAAAAACAATGGATAAACTTTATGATTTTTCGGGATACAAAGAAAGGTTTTCAGCTTCTAAGCAGAAAATCACCGAAGTATATCAACATACCAACAAGGAGATCCCTTTTGTTGTAAATTACATGAACTATTGGACAGATGGTGAATTGCCGGATTTGATACCAGATGATTATTTTACCAATCCGGAAGCCCAAACTAAATTTCAATTGAACAAAATCAAGAAACACCTTGATTTGATTGATGATAGCTATATCCCATTTTTGCATCCCTGGTTTGGTACGGTGGTATTGCCATCTGCACTTGGTTGCGAAATTGAGATGCCCCAAAAATCCGATCCGGCAATTAAAAGGTCTGCTATATCAAGCCCGGAAGAGATATCTAATCTTCGTATGCCCGATTTTGAAAAAGAGGGTTTATGCCCAAATGTATTGGCTACCATTGATTATATGAAGGACAACACCAATTTACCCGTCAGTGTAACCGACCCACAGGGCCCTCTGAATATTGCCCTTTGCCTTTGTGGAGTGGAAAACCTTTTTATATGGATGTACACCAACCCGGATGAGGTTCACGAATTGATGGATTTTTGCACCCGGGTATTGATTGAGTGGATCAAAGTCCAAAAAAAAAGGTCGGGACAAAACCTGACATCCGGAGCATGGCCACATGGCATATATTTGCCCGAAGGGAATGGTGGTGTTTGGATTGCTGATGATGATTGCACCCAATTACCGGCCAACCTTTACCGGGAATTTGTTGTTCCTTATAATTCGAAAGTGTTTAAGGCATTTGGGGGAGGTGTTTTGCATTTTTGCGGTTCGGCAGAACATCAATTGGAAAATTTCTTGAATACCGAGGGATTAACCGGGATAAATAATTTTTGCATGGGTAATTTTCGGCAAATTAAAGAGATGCAAAAATTATATGAAAACAAAATTGGCTTAATGGTATGCGATTTTACACCTTTTGACATAAATAAATATTTCGCTGATTTATCCGCCATTATCAAGCCCAAGGGAACAATTATAGGAAGCTTTGTTTCACCAACTTTCGGGCTGCATGAAGGAAAGTATAAAGTAATGAACAGGGATGGGGATAAGGTTTCAAGGGAAGTCTTTGACTCCATAAAAACAAACTTATACTAAAAGGAGAATTCCAATTTTAACAGTAAACACTTATAATATGATGGATAATAAAACTATAGACTTATCGGGCAATTGGAATTTCGCTATGGATAGCGCGGATATGGGGGTAGAACAAGGCTGGTATAACAAGACCCTGAAAGATTCGATAACCTTGCCTGGCTCTATGTCAGAAAACAATAAAGGCAACAATGTTGGCCTGAATACTCCCTGGATGGGCTCTGTTCGTGGGTGGCCCAACAATCCGAAATACTCGCACTATGTGGATTCTGACAATGTTAAAATCCCCTTTGCCTTGCAGCCACGAAAATATTATGTAGGCCCTGCCTGGTATCAGAAGGTTGTTGAGGTACCCAAAAGCTGGATTGGTAAATCAATACTTTTGTTCCTGGAAAGATGTCACTGGGAAACAACGGTATGGATTGATTCAAATAAAATTGACATGCAAAACAGCCTGGGTTTACCTCACGTGTACAACTTGGGAAAACACATTGAGCCAGGAAGACATACAATTACTATTCGCGTTGATAACAGGGTAAAAGACATTAATCCGGGCAAAAATGCACACAGCATTACTGATCATACCCAAACCAATTGGAATGGCATAGTAGGGGCTATTCAACTTATAAAAGAAGACAATATAGCTTTCCGGGATATTCAAATTTATCCGGATGTAAACCAAAAGAAAATATTGGTGAAGGGACAAATTATTCAAAGAACCGACCAAAAAGAACTAAAGCTTGAATTACAGGTGAAAGGCCAAAACTTCCCAACCTCCGTGCCCCAAAAAACTATTTTGGTAGAGACCCATAAAGGCTTGGCAGCCTTTGAAACAGAAATCCAAATGGGTGAGAACATAAAACCGTGGGACGAATTTGAGCCAAACTTGTATGAATTAGTCATCAGTTCTGGTGATTCAGGAACTAGTGAATCATTTGGTTTGCGCGATTTTAAAGCAGATGGCAGGGTGTTTAAAGTGAATGGACGAACCATCTTTTTACGTGGAACCCTCGAATGTTGCGTGTTTCCAAAAACCGGTCATCCCCCGGTGGATATCACTGAATGGAAGCGCATCTATTCAATTATCAAATCGTACGGCTTCAACCATGTTCGTTTTCATTCATGGATCCCTCCAAAGGCAGCTTTTGATGCGGCAGATGAAGTGGGTATTTACCTGCAGCTTGAATGTTCGGTATGGGCAAACCAAGGAACAACCATTGGCGATGGAGATGCCGTTGATCAGTATATTTATGACGAAAGCCTTCGCTTGGTTAAGGAATATGGCAATCATCCCTCGTTTTGTATGATGTCGCACGGGAATGAGCCCGGGGGAGAGAACCAAAAAATATATTTAAAGGATTTTATAAATTATTGGAAGGACAAGGACAACAGGCGGGTTTATACCGTTTCTTCCGGTTGGCCAATCATGGATGAAAGCGATTACCACTGTGATCCAAACCCAAGGATACAGCAATGGGGAGAAGAGTTAAACAGCACAATCAACAAAGATCGGCCCAATACGGTTTTTGATTTCAGAGATATTATATCAAAACACGAAAAACCCTTTGTTGGTCACGAAAACGGGCAATGGTGCGCGTACCCCGATTTTTCTGAAATAGAGAAATATACAGGTGTATTACAAGCAAAAAATTTTGAATTGTTTAAGGAATCATTGGAAAAAAACAGTCTTGGACAATATGCCGAAGATTTTTTAAAAGCCTCGGGCAAGCTGCAGGTAATCTGCTACAAAGCCGATATTGAAGGAGCGCTGCGCACGCCTGAGTTTGCCGGCTTCCAGTTATTGGGTTTGAACGATTTTCCCGGACAGGGCACGGCATTGGTAGGGGTGTTAAATGCGTTTTGGGAAAACAAAGGGTATGTTGCCGAAGAGGAATTCCGCTGTTTTTGTAACCAAACCGTGCCATTGGCACGTCTTGAAAAACGGGTTTTCATGAATACCGATACATTCGATGCCGATATTGAAGTGGCACATTTTGGAAGGGAGGCATTAAAAAATGTTATCCCCACCTGGACACTAAATGACAAGTATAACCAGGTAATAGCCAGTGGTGAATTAAAATCACAAGATATTAGAATAGGAAATGCTCAACATTTGGGAAGCATTCATGTATCATTAAATGCAATAACATCCCCAGGCCAATTTTCCCTTAATGTATGTATATCGGGTTATTATAATAGTTGGGATGTTTGGGTTTATCCTGGAAAGCAGGAAAATATCATGGACAATAATATTCTTATTGCTGAGAAGATAGATAAAAACCTTATTCTGCACTTGGAGAATGGTGGAAAGGCATTGTTAAGCCTGGGTAAAGGTAGAGTAAGCGATACATTTGGTGGGAATGTAGGGCTGGGATTTTCTTCTATTTTCTGGAACACTTATCTTACAGTAGACCAAAAGCCACATACCCTGGGACTTTTGATCAATCCCGATCACCCCGCGCTAAAATCATTCCCTACCGAGACCCATTCAAATTGGCAGTGGTGGGATGCCGTAACGCATGCAGATGCAGTACAACTCGACTGCTTTAAAACACGGCCCGAACCCATCGTAAGAATTATTGACGACTGGTTTACCAACCGTGACCTGGCCCTTATATTTGAGGCGAAAGTAGGAAATGGAAAAATAATTGTAAGTGGCACCGACCTTACCACAGGTTTAGAGAAAAGGCCAGAAGCTCGTCAGTTACGCCATAGCTTGTTAAAATACATGCAAAGTGATACATTTGCACCAAAAATAAATATTGGAATGGATGAATTGAGAGTATTATGCAAATAATGAGTGATGTTTGATATGTAAATGGAGCTGCAGCTTTCTTTGCGCTTTCCTTGTGTATTTCTGTACAATAACGGATCAATATAAAATTAGGGTGTTTAAGCATAACTTAAAAAAAGTATCTCAAAAT
>CAZJWE010000050.1:0-18936 GCA_964549265.1 uncultured Bacteroidales bacterium
AAAAATGAGCAACTATATTGCGTCAATCAAAAAAAGCAACATTTAAACCATATTTAAACCACATTTACAACTATATTTAAACAGAATTTTATATCCTGTAAAAATATTTAACCACTAAAATAAGGGTAGTACCTTTTTGATAAAGCACATACATTTGGAGTTATTAAATACAAAAAAATTATTGTGGGTAATAATAAAATGTTGAAATTTGTAGTATTTTATAAAAGAAATATTTAAGTATTATTAATACTTCATTTTTAAATGAATCTGATTAAGAACATTTTCTTTTTAATATTTTTTGCAGTAATTACTATAAAAGGTTCTATTGCAGGTAATTCAGCTATTGATTATAACAATCTTATTTTTGAACATATCACACCGGAGGATGGCCTGCCTTTTCCAACTGTTAATGATATTTATCAGGATAAACAAGGGTATATGTGGTTTGCTACGGAAAACGGACTTTGCCGTTATGATGCTTATGAGTTTAAAGTATATCAACATGATCCTTTGGATACCAATAGTTTACCTAATGGTAATATAACTTGTATTTTGGAGGATGATAAGCAGCAATTATGGATTGGTACAGCCTTTGGATTATGTGTTTTAGATAAAAGAGCAGAAAAATTCACCCGGTATTTTCATGAACAAAATAATTCTTCTTCTTTATGGCATAATTCGATTAATGACATAATTCAGGATCAAGAGGGAAAGATTTGGATCGCAACGAGTAATGGACTTAATTTTTATAATGAGTCATCAAAATCCGTTAACAGATTCAACTTAAATGAGGCTCTTGTAACATCAAATAATCGTTTAAAAGACAAGATGGAAAATGTTTCATGTAAATATTTATACAATGACCAACAAAATAATATATGGATAGGGACATGGAAATATGGATTATTAAAGCTTAATCGTGATGACATGAGTGTTGACCTTATTAATGATAGTGTCACTAAAGAGAAAAAAATATCATTCTTTTTAGAAGATCAAAAAGGAACGTTTTATATTGGCTTAAACAGAAGCAATACAGATGACCGACATATTGAATTTAAAGGTGAAACAGGAGAAATGGAAAATAAATTCAATTATATTATAGGAAGTGTTCGATCGGGGATGATTGATCATAAAGATAATTTATGGGTTGGAGGGGATAAAGAATTATTAATCTATCCAAAAGATGAATCAATCCCTATCCGATATATACCTGATCCAAAAGATAAACATAGTTTGTCTGAAGGGAATATAAATAGAATTTACCAGGATAAGGCTGGTAATATCTGGATATCATCTACCGGAAAAGGAATTGATGTTTACTACAGATATGAAAATAATTTCAACAAGTATTACCATGCTATTGGAAATCCTGAACATCGTGATTACGGAAAAGAATTATTTGTTGATAGCAGAGGATATTTATGGTATGGCACTTTTGGAGACGGATTACTATTATTCGACAAAAGCCATCATTTCGTAAAACGTTTTTATCATAAAGTATCTTCTCCTGACAGGAGAACTTTAGCAGGCAATTATATTTGGTGTCTTGTTGAAGATAAGCATGGAAAAATATGGGTTGGTACAGATAAAGGAATATCTGTTTATGACCCCAATAGAAAACGATTCATAAAAACTATAAAAAGAGATAATAACAGCGGCAATACGATTACACATAACTTAATTCTGGATATTTTATTTGATAATGATGGTAATATATGGGTTGCTACACAAGAAGGCCTAGATGTTATAAACATTGAAACAGACTCAATTCATCATATTACTGAAAAAGATGGATTATGTCATTATAAAGTTATTGAAATGAAAAAGGATCGCAATGGAAAAATATGGTTAGGAACTTATAATGGGTTGTCGTGTTATGATCCGGTGGGAAATACATTTACAAATTACTTATATGATCCCCAAAAAAGAGGATATTTAAGCAATCAAAGAATAAATGCTATATACCAGGATAGTGCTGGATATATTTGGGTTGGTACAGACAATGGGTTAAATAAATTAAACCCGGAAACAGGGGAAATTAATTATTTTTTTGAAAGAGATGGACTGATCAACAACCAGGTAAACAATATATTTGCAGATAAAAAAGGGAACTTATGGATTAATACACCTGTTGGGATTTCTAAAATAAATATTGAAAGAGGAAAGATAATAAATTATGGAAGAGACAATGGTTTAAAAATAAACCACACAGGCATGTGTTTACATGATGATATTTTATATTTAGCAGGAGAAAATACAGGGTATTATAAATTTAGTATACATAAAATCAAGTCAAATCCTCTTATTCCGCCGGTATATATTACAGAAATAAAAGTAAACGGGACAATTTATAACAAAGGCAAACAAAAACAAGAAACACTAAGGTTTACGCATAATCAATCATCATTTGAATTTAAGTTTACTGCATTAAATTTTCTTTCATCTTCTAAAAATCAATTTAAATATAAATTAGAAGGTTTTGATGAGAGATGGTTTGAATGCTCTGCTCAAAAACGTTATGCAGTATATAATAATTTGTTGCCAGGTGAATATATATTCCATGTTAAAGGGTCGAATAACAATGCTTTATGGAATGAAGAAGAAGCCTCATTTCATTTTACAATCCTGCCTCCGTGGTGGAAAATCTGGTGGGCTTACCTTTTGTATTTTATCATTTTCATAAGCCTTGTTTATTTATTTGTTTATTTAAGAAAGAATTCAATGCAGTTGAAAATACAAAAAGAAAAATCCAGAATCCAACATGAAATGGATGAAATGAAATTGAATTTTTTCACAGACATATCCCATGAATTAAGAACACCACTTTCTTTAATAAAAGGTGTTGTAGACCGTTTTTTTAGTACAGATATAAAAAGTATTACAAAAGATAATATCCAAAAATATTCGGGCTTTTTAAAACGAAATACTGAGCGATTACTTTTATTGATTGAACAAATTATGGATATTCGTAAATTGGATCAAGGAACCGTTTCATTGAGAGTTCAAAAAATCGAATTGGTTCAATTCATTAAATATATTGCAGTTGATTTTCAGGAGTATTCTAAAGCTCAAGGGATTGATTTTACATTTGATACTATTTTTTCTACATTAGAAGGTTGGATTGATAAGGAAAAGTTAGAAAAAATTCTTTTTAACTTGTTATCCAATGCATTGAAATATACAGATAGCTTCGGCAACATTAATTTGAAAATAAAAACACCTGATTTTCCATTGTATGAAGGGAATGATACATCTGAATATATTTCAATTTGTATTTTTAATTCTGGCGAACCAATCCCGGAAAATGAATTATCAAGGATTTTTGAACGTTTTCATCGTGTATCAACAGATGGTTATACTAAGCAACAAGGAACAGGTGTTGGGTTGTCACTTGTAAAAAAACTTACAGAGCTACATAAAGGTAAAGTTGTGGTTAAAAGTACTCCGGGAGAAGGGAATACTTTTGAAGTAATACTTCCTGTTTCAAAACATTTTTATAATGAAGATGAAATCAGGCAAGGCCATGGGAAATCTTATGTATCTGATAATGAGATGTCGTTTAAATCGTTAGATAACAGATCAAAAGAAACACAAACAAGAGTGATTCATGAGGATGAAGGTGAAGATGTTTCTTTACCGGAATTGTTAATTGTAGAAGATAATCAGGATGTGAGGGATTTTATTAAGATGCTTTTCAGTGATACATTCAACGTTATAGAAGCTTCTAACGGAAAAGAAGGGGTATATATAGCATGCGATATCATTCCTGATATTATTATAGCAGACATTGTAATGCCTGAAATGGATGGTATTGAATTAAGTAGAATATTAAAAGAAGATATAAACACGTCACATGTTCCCATCATTTTGTTAACCGCCCGGACGCATACGGAATCTCATATAAAAGGGATTCGTTCAGGTGCAGATGCATATATTACAAAACCATTTGATGAACAGATTCTTCAAAACAGGGTATATCAGCTTTTGGAGTCCCGGAAAAAATTACGAGAAAAATACGGGAAGGGTTTTGCTGTACTACCCAGGCAAACCAAAAAGAAACCTGAATCTGCTGATGATACGTTTTTAGAGCAGGTTATTATTAATATTGATCAAAATATTTCCAATGCTCAATTAAGTCCTGATTTTCTTGTTGAAAATTCGGGCATGTGTAAAACCAATTTTTATAAGAAATTTAAAAGTCTTACGGATTATCCTGTGAATAAGTTTATAATGATTTATCGCTTAAAAAAAGCTGCTCAGTTATTACAAGAATCGAATTTAACAATTTCTGAAATATCATATTCAGTTGGATTTACATATATTTCTCATTTCACACGTAATTTTAAAGATCATTTTGGTAAGTCACCATCTGAATTTAGAAACGAACTTAACGGGATGAATTAATTTTAAGACATATTCTATTAAATGGCAAGTAAACAAATAAATTACAAAGGAAAAAACATTAAAAAATTATCGTATGAATTTTTTAATCGTGATGTATTGGATGTTGCTCCTGGCCTTTTAGGGAAAATATTGGTAAGGGTGTTTGAAGATGGAAAAACTGAACAGTACAAAATTACGGAATTGGAAGCATATCGCGGAGAGGAAGATTTGGCGTGTCATGTAAGCAAAGGAAAAACGCCCAGGAATAAAGTTATGTATGATAAAGCAGGATTAATATATGTATACATTGTGTATGGCATGCATTGGATGTTTAATATTGTTGTAAATGAAGTTGATATACCACAAGCTATCCTGATCAGAGGTTTAGAAAATATCAATGGGCCTGGAAGGCTCACTAAAAGATTAAACATTGATGCCGGCTTTTATGGAGAAAATATTTGCAATTCATCACGAATATATATACTTAATACACAGGATGTTCTGCACTATAAGCAAAAACCCAGGGTTGGCATAGACTATGCAGGAGATGTGTGGAAAAATAAGCTCTGGAGGTATATTTTAGAAATATAAATAGTGTTTGCTTCATCATGTCCGCTCACTTCATTACGCTTGCCCCAAAATTGCTTGTTTTAATTAAGATGTTGATTTATTGAGATGTTTAGATGTTTAGCATGGGGTAGGGCTGCACAAGCCTCGTTTTCGAACATTATAATCCAAACGCTTGAGTTTATATAGTCCCTCATTATAAAAAAATACAACCCTAAAAAATAACTTTTTAAATTGATATTTATTTGAGTATTTCAAAGGAAACCGTTAATTTTAACAAAAAAAGCATATGAACCATTCTTTAAAATTTGAGACATTGCAATTGCATGCCGGGCATAAAGTTGATAAAGACACCCATTCGCGTGCTGTTCCTATATACCAAACGACTTCTTTTTTGTTTGATGATGCGTCTCATGCAGCCAATCTTTTTCAATTAAAAGAATTTGGAAATATTTACAGCCGGATCATGAATCCCACTGTGGATGTTTTTGAAAAAAGAATTGCTGCCCTTGAGGGGGGAGTAGCTTCACTTGCTACCTCATCCGGCCAGTCTGCCCAATTTATAGCACTTACAACATTGCTCGAAGCCGGAGATAATATTGTATCTTCGCCTTTTTTGTATGGAGGTACATATAATCAGTTTAAGGTTCAATTTAAAAAGATCGGCATCCATGTAAAATTCACTAAAGGGCTAGATCCTGAACATTTTGAAGAACTTATTGATGATAAAACAAAAGCTATATATGTTGAAACGATTGGAAATCCAACATTTGCTGTTCCCGATTTTGAAGCGCTTTCATTAATCGCACAAAAGAACAAGATACCGTTTGTTGTTGACAACACCTTTGCCGGAGGAGGGTATTTATGCAAGCCCATAGAATATGGAGCCAATATAGTTGTGGAATCGGCAACAAAATGGATTGGGGGGCATGGAACTTCAATAGGCGGAGTGATTACAGACGCAGGAAATTTTAATTGGAATAATGGAAAATTTCCTCAATTTACAGAACCATCAGAAGGATATCATGGATTGGTATTTTGGGATCAATTTGGAGCTAATTCTTCATTTGGTAACATTGCATTTATAGTGAAAGCAAGAGTGGAAAATTTAAGAGACTATGGCAATGCCATGAGCCCGTTTAATGCTTTTTTGTTTTTGCAAGGGTTGGAAACACTATCGTTAAGAATGCAGCGGCATGCCGAAAATTCCCTGCACATCGCCCAATGGCTCGAAAAACAAGAATGGGTTGAAAAGGTTAATTATGCAGGGCTACAATCAAGCCCTTTTCATAAAATGGCTGCAAAATATTTACAAAACGGATATGGAGGAGTTTTAACTTTTCAAATTAAAGGAGGAAAAGAAAAAGCTAAAAATTTTGTCAATAATGTTCGTTTGATCAGTCATTTAGCTAATATAGGAGATGCTAAAACCTTAATTATACATCCAGCTTCTACAACTCATGACCAGCTAACAGAAGAAGAACAAATTACTGCCGGGATTGATCCGGCAATGCTTCGGTTATCTGTTGGATTAGAACATGTAGAAGATATAAAACAAGATTTATTAAAAGCTTATCAAGCAATATAGTAAATTTGCAATAATTTAATTTTATTATGCTAGTCCATATTTTAGAGCAAACATTGGTGATTACGGGTTTTGTCCTTTCCATGATGCTAATCATTGAATATATCAATGTACAAACAAAAGGAGTTTGGATTAAAGGATTGAAAAAGTCATGGTGGCTTCAATTATTAATTGCATCTGGTTTAGGGAGTATTCCCGGTTGTCTGGGAGCATATGCTGTCGTTTCAATGTATACGCATAATGTGATTGGTTTTGGTGCACTTGTTGCTTCTATGATTGCTACATCCGGTGATGAGGCATTTATTATGTTTTCTATGATTCCCGGGACAGCAATAAAAATAACTGTGGCTCTTTTTTTTGTGGCCATGATTACAGGAGCCATTATTCATTTGTTTACCAAAAAGAAAAAATTTCAACCAACAAATTTTGCATATCCATTGCATGATGAACATATTGAGTGCATATGTTTTCAATGGAAAGAAATTCCGGGTTATTTTAAACATATTTCTTTTCAACGGGCCATATTGCTGTTTTTTATGGCATTGTTTGCATTTCTGATTGCTTCGGGGTCTATAGCCGGGCATCATCATGGTGAATCGGGACATTATTTGAGAATCACTTTATTGATTGTAATATGTGTAGGGTTATTTATTATTGCTACAGTACCGGAACATTTCCTTGAAGCTCATATTTGGGAGCATATCATCAAAAAGCATTTTGTACAGATATTTCTTTGGATATTTGGAGTTTTATTGGCTTTGCATTTTATTTTAGATGCAATAGATATTGAACAGTGGATACAAAATAACCAGCTTCCATTATTGGTATTGGCTGTATTAATCGGTATTATTCCACAATCCGGGCCTCATTTAATATTTGTGACCTTGTTTTTCAGCGGCCATTTGCCATTGAGCATTCTTTTAGCTAATTCAGTTGTGCAGGATGGACATGCTTCTTTGCCATTATTAGCTGAATCCAAAAAAAGTTTTTTATTTGTTAAGGCTATTAATGTAATTATAGGAATGATTGTTGGCTTATTGGGTGTATTGGGTGGATGGTAAAAGGAATAAACGTTAATTTTTTTCATTCCTTGAATAAAACCATTACATTTACATTTAGAAATCAAAATAATACTAAAAGATGGAAAAAGAAATTAAACTTGATGATCTGGATAAAAAAATTATTTCTTTGATCTCCAAAGATGCACGTATTCCGTTTCTTGAAGTGGCAAGGGAATGTAATGTATCCGGAGCAGCTATACATCAAAGGATTCAACGATTATCGAAGCTCGGTATAATCACCGGATCAGAATATTTAATAAATCACCATAAAATAGGATATCATACCCGTGCATACATAGGGGTTTTTTTGGATAAAGCATCTATGTATGAGGATGTTGCAAAAGATTTGGAAAAAATCCCGGAAATCACCGAATGTCACTATACTACCGGAAATTATTCCATTTTCATTAAAATTTTTGCAAAAAACAATGAGCATTTAAAAACCATATTGGTTGAAAAATTACAGTCTATCAAAGGCATTGCGCGAACAGAAACATTTATTTCTTTGGAAGAACGTTTTAAAAGACAGTTGCCTGTGATTGATGAACAGGCGCGGGATGTTCAATAACCTGATTTGTTAGTTTTTTCGCTGCCTTACTGCTTCATACATCATTACAGAAGCAGCCACCGAAACATTTAATGATTTTATATTACCCATTAATGGGATTTTAACTGTTTCATCTGATATGTCTAATAATTCATTAGAAATACCTTTTTCTTCATTACCCATGATCAACAATACAGGAACTGTATAATCGGCCTGATAAATATTTGATGAAGCTTTTTCTGATGCACTGATAATATGTAGTCCGCTGTTTTTTAAGAATGTTATAGTTTTTTTAATATTAAAACTTCTGCAGACGGGCATGTGTTGCAGAGCACCTGCCGAGGTTTTAACAGCATCAGCGTTGATTTGAGCAGTTCCTTTTCCTGGGATGATTATGCCATGCGCTCCAGCACATTCAGCAGTTCTGGCAATAGCACCGATGTTTCTTACATCGGTTATACCATCTAAAAAAAGGAAAAATGGATCTTGCCCTTTTTCATAAATACTTGGTAATAAAAGTTCGATATTTTGATATGTGATTAATGAAACAAGAGCTATAATGCCCTGATGGTTTTTATTGCCAGATAGTTTTTGAAGTTTTATAGGAGGGACTACTTGTAGGGGGATGGATTTTTCTTTTGCTAATCTGTATATATCTGAGGCGATATTATTTCGCAATCCGGTTTTCAAATAGATTTTTTCAATGCTTTTGCCACTATTGATTGCTTCAATGACAGGCCTTATTCCGTATATATACAGGTCTTTTTCTTTTGGTCGTTTATAATTTCCGGATAATGTCAATGCCATTTATTTTTATAGGTGATTCAAACCCTAATACCAATTACCAGGATATCATCAATCTGAGAATAGTCTCCCCTCCAATCTTTCATGGTTTGGTCAAGGATTTGATATTGTTCTTTCATGGGTTTTGAATGGATATTCAAAAGCATTTCTTTAAATCGTTTTTTAAAGAATTTTTTGCCTTTTTCACCGCCAAATTGGTCTACATAGCCATCAGAAAAAACATACAGGCAATCTCCTTTTTGTGCTTTGATTTCATGGTTGGTGAAAAAATCATTTTTTTCATGATAAATTCCAATGGGCATTTTATCTGCTTTATATTCGATTAGCTCTCCATTTCTAATTAAGATTAAAGGATTGTAAGCTCCTGAGAATTGAAGTGTGTTGGTTTGGTGGTCTAAAATACATAGTGCCATATCCATTCCGTCTTGGGTTTCTCCAGATTTGCCTGTTTGGTGTAGCGATTCAACAACATATTTTTTCAGCTCATTCAAGATTTCATTTGCTTTGATGTTTTTGAATTTATTTACAATTTCATTCATGAATGCAATTCCCAGCATGCTCATAAAAGCTCCGGGAACACCATGTCCTGTGCAATCGGCAGCGGTAAAATACGTTTTATTTTCTTTTTTATTCAGCCAGTAAAAATCACCACTTACAATGTCTCTGGGTCTGAAATAGATGAAATGGTCCGGCAAGCTGTCATCCAGAATATCTTCAGGAGGAATAATGGCTTTTTGGATGCGGCTTGCATATTGGATACTGTCTGTTATTTCTTGCTTTTGCCTGAATATTTGATCTCTTTGCCGGCTTATTTCAACGTTTTGTTCTTCTAATAATATATTGGCCTTTCTTTTATCATTGTATTGTTTAAACAGGAGTAAAGAAAATATAAGTATTAGCATTAGTCCGCCCATAGCTGAATAAATCAATACGCGCTGACGTTTGTTTTCTGCTTCCTGGCGTTTATTTTTTTCATTTAAATACTTGATGCGTTCTTCTTTTTTCTCGGTTTGGTATTTTGTTCTTTGTTCTTCTATGGTTTCCAGATATTTATCTTTTAAGGTAGAGTCTTTTAATTGAGAATAACTTTTATAATAATCAAGTGCTTTACTATTGTTGCCGATTTTTGCATACACCTCCGAAAGTTGTTTATAGGTATCTAAAAGTTCTTTTGGAAGATCCATTTCCGTTAATAATTTGAGCGCTTTTTGATAATAATCGAGCGCTTTTTGATATTCTCCTGTTTCCAAATAGATTTGTCCGATTTGCATTTGAGATAAAGCAATTTCTTTTTTATCTCCGGATTCTTTGAATGATTGCAAAGCATTGAAAATATATTTTTTGGCAAGTGAATATTGATTCTTTTCTATGTATATAGCACCCATATTGGTTTCTGATTTTGCTATAGTAGATTTATTATTTATTTTTTTGGCATGTTCCAACGCTAATTTATAATTTTCCAATGCCTTTGAATATTTTTTTTGTTTTTGATAAACAATGCCTATACTATTGAGCAAATTTGCCATGTTGGTTGTGTCATTGATGCTTTTAAATAACTTATAGCCACGTTTATAATAATCAAGGGCCTTTTCAATATCCACTTCAAAATAAAAATATACATTGCCAATATTACTGACAGACCTGGCCATCCCTAATGTATCTTGTCTTTTTTCCTGTATTTTAAGAGTATTTTGGTAATTTTCAATGGCTTTTTCATATTTTCCCCAGTTTTTGTATATCACCCCAATATTATTATACAAGGTGGCCATATCTTTTTCATTTTGAGTCTTTTTTAGGATTTCAAGTTGCTGTTTCCAAAGATTCAATGCTTTTTTATATAATCCTTTCCGGTAATAATATAATCCAAGGTGCTGTAAAGCTGTTGCTTCCATTTCTTCGTCTTCCAATTCCCTGGAGAGGGTTAATGTTTTTTTGGTGAATTCTTTGAATTTATCAAGATTATCTAAATTGTAATAAATAATTTCAATACTGTTATAGGCCTTGAGGAGTTCTTTTCTGGAATTGACTTTTTTAGCAAATGTTATTGCTTTTTTATGATTTGCTAACGAACTTAAATTGTCTTTTTCTTTACGGTAGATGAAACCGATTGTGTTGTATGCTTTGGCCACCTGCTCATAATTCTTTACTTCTTTGGCAATTTTAAGAGCCTTTTTTGCATGGGTTAATGAATGCTGAATTTGGTTTTCATTATAATATTCACGGGCTAAATAATTATGTAATGCTGGTTTTTCATCTTTTTTGGATTGCAACAATACATTTTTGATGCTGTCATAATTTACCTCCTGGCCAGCAGTAATGTTAGGGGATAAAAGGTATACTAAAATAAAGATAGTATATAAATAATATAACTTCTTAAGCATTTTCATAACTCAAAATTACTAAAAATTTAAACTTTTTAATCTATCTTTTAATGAATAATTTTCTGCTGGTGAGATATTATACGTTTTATTTATAATAAAACTAAAATAAATCAGCCTTGTTATTTTCCTTTTTAAATGTTAATTTAGTATTTTATTAAACACAAAATGACCTTTAAAATCAAAATATAAACATATGAAACAAATTATTATTTTCATTCCTTTCATCATTTTTATGATTTCGTGTAGTATGTTTAAAAAAACAACATCAGACATACCGGCTGAACGACTGGATTCGGTTGTAGATAAACGAAACGGGCGTGTTTATAAAACTGTGAAAATTCTGGATCAGTGGTGGATGATGGAAAATCTGAATATTGGAAAAACCATAGATGGAGATAAAGACCAAACAAATAATGATGTGATCGAAAAGTATTGCTATAAAAATGACAGTACAAATTGTCAAAAATATGGAGGCCTTTATCAATGGGAAGAAGCAATGCAATATCAAACATCTGCAGAAAATGAAAACATAAAGGGGATTTGTCCTGATGGTTGGCATGTCCCAACAGATAAAGAGTGGATGGAAATGGAGATTTGGCTGGGAATGCATAAAACTAAGGCTGATGATATTGATTTCCGTGGAATTACAGAAGGAGATAAATTAAAAGTTGCCGAAAAATGCAACCAGGGAAAATATTGTAATATGTCGGGTTTTAGTGCTTTAATGGGAGGACGAAGAGATCACAAGGGATATTTTTTCGGGATCAATGTAACGGGTAATTTTTGGACCGCTTCTTCAGCAGATGACAATAAAGCATGGTTCCGGCAGTTATCATCCAGTTCTCCACAGGTAAAACGTGATAATGCCAAACAATCAGAAGCTTATTATGTGCGTTGTGTGAAAAATGAATAAAAAAATATATACATATTAACATAAGTGTATTTTTTCATTTGATGATGCAACAATAATTTCATAAATTTGTTAATATATTTAATATACATAATCTGAAAATAATATTCGTATGAACAAAAAGAACCGTTTGATGAAGCAATTCATGTATCCCTTAGTATTTGTATTGTTTTGGTCTTTTACCATAGATGCCCAGGAAACAGAAACAGAAACAGTAAAATGGTATTCCATACAGGAAGCACTTGAGCTGCAAAAAGAAACTCCCAAAAAAATATTTATAGATATTTATACAAATTGGTGTGGATGGTGTAAGAAAATGGATGCAACTACATTTTCTAATCCTGTTATTGCTGAATATCTGAATACATATTATTATCCTGTGAAATTTAATGCAGAATCCAAAGATTCTTTGACGATTGGAGATCAAACATTTGTAAATAAAGGCCAGGGCAGACGTCCAACGCATGATTTTGCTATTGCTTTATTGAATGGAAAGATGTCATATCCTGCTTTTGCTTTTTTAGATGAAACATTAAAGCCCATTATTTCTCCTTTAAAAGGATATCAAACGGCTTCAAATTTAGAGCCTATCTTGTATTATCTTGGTAATGAGATATACAAAGAAAAAAAATATCCGGAATTTGTGAATGATTATGAGAGAAGAGTCAAATAATTAGGCACTATTTACAAATTATAGGGCAATAAACAGGAACTAAATGTCCGAATTGGTGGATAAAAAGATTTTGTTCAAACAGTATCTGCTCACCATATTTTACCATTACTTTCGATTTAACCGGGTATCTCGTATAAAGAATATCTTTCTTTTCATTTCCTTTTATATTTAAATTTTTATTATCCTTTTGACCCGGTATAATAATTACCCAAACAGGGATTCCTCTGTTTTTTTCTTTGGATATGATACCGTGTTCATCTGAAAAATTAAATAATAATGTTGTATCTGGCTTATTAGACACACTTGGTACAATTTCATAATCATATGTATTGATGTATTTAATTTTTTCTCCCGTAAACAAGTTAAGATATTTTTTTTCAATGTGTTTAATTTCATTTAAAGCAAGTTTGAAGGTCTGCGGATGTGTATTTCCATCATCAAAATCGGTGATCAATTCTATTCGTCTTTGCCTGAGTTTTTTTAAAAAGTCAGCAATTTCTTTAGCCTGAGCTTCCCTGTCTTTTTCCACCCATTTTTTCCTGTAAATGGGAACCCTCACAAATACAGAATCTTTTAATAATGTTTTGTATAATGTATCGGTTGTTAAATATAATTTATCAGATAAAAAGATTGGATTATGATGCAATGAAGTATCTGCAGATTGGTAAAACCTGCCTGTTTCTTTTTTGCAAACCGGTGAAGCTTCCGGAAAATTCAACATCCATCCCTGTTTGGTTTTGATAATCGTATTGTTATTAAGACAAGCTGTATTCTTTTTTGTTTTCATAAAATAACATTCCTTAGGATTTGGTTTAGAGCAACTTTCTATGCTTATATTTTGGATTATGTTATTTTGAATATTCTGAGTTTGAATATTTTCAATGCCTAGATATTTTTGAGAGTAATCTGCAAACGGGCCGCTTTTAATTGTGGTGTGTTTAATGTTGAAGTGTATTGTTATTGATGTCCGGGGTAATGCATAGACGATCCCGCATTTATTTATTTTTGCAGTATCAGAAAGTGGTATAACAGAAATTTTGTTGGCACAACTGTTAAAGAAAGCAAAAGATATAATGATAAAAGTGATGAAAACAATATTCTGTATGAAAGGAAATAAGCGAGTCAGGTATGTTTTTTGCATATGTTTATTTTTTATTAAATGCTTTAAAAATTTTATTTGGTCGGCTCCCCGGAAGTTTAATTTTTCGATACGCATCGCCTATATGATTAATAATATCTCCAGCAATCATGGCTTCTTCTCCCATCTTGCAACATGCTAAGTCGCCTGCACTGCCGTGAATATATACACCCAAAAGACTTGCTTGTAGTGGAGAGTAGCCTTGTGCAAGTAATGAAAGGATCATCCCGGTTAATACATCGCCACTTCCGGCTGTTGCCATGCCAGGATTTCCTGTAGAATTAAAATAGCAATGTGTCTGTGGATCAATAATACAAGTGTTTGCTCCTTTTAAAACAAGCACGATGTTGTATTCTTTTGCAAAGTCTTTTGCGCATTTTAACCTTTCAAATTCTGAATTGGTTTTACCGGATAATCGTTCAAACTCTTTAGGATGTGGAGTCAGAATGGTATTGCCGGGAAGGTCATGTAACCAGGATTTGTTTTGTGATAAAATATTCAGCCCGTCAGCATCAATTACTAAAGGAGTATTAATTTTATTAATCAGGGTTTTTAATGCCATTTTTGTTGTGTCTGCCATGCCTATTCCCGGGCCAATGCCAATTGCATTAAATGTCGAAAGATCAGGGACATGGCTAAATAGCTTTTCATTTTCATCAAGACTTACCATACTTTCGGGTAAGGCTGTTTGCAATATTTCACATCCATATTTCGGAGCATGGCATGTGTGCAGGCCAACTCCGGTTCTTAAACATGCAGCAGAAGACATAACAGCTGCTCCCATTTTGCCATAACTGCCCGATATTAAAAGAGAATGCCCATAGGTTCCTTTGTGCGAATGCTTTGTGCGTTTTTTAAGGAGGGGTTTAATGTCATTTTCAGTCGTATAGAAATAATTTGTTTCAGTCTCTTGTATTTTTTGTGGATTCAATCCAATAGGAAGAATATGAAAGGCACCTATGAAATTTTCATTTTCTCTGAAAAGGAATGATAGTTTTGGGAATTGTAATGTAAGGGTGTAGTCTGCTTGAATAATATGGTCAATATTATTTTGGCTGTTATTTTCACCAAACAAACCAGAAGGTATATCAATAGAAATAGTGGTAGCTTGTGAATCGTTAATGTGTTTTATTATGTTGGCAGGCAGTCCTTCAACAGGCCTGGTTAAACCGGAACCAAATATGCCGTCAATAATAATGTCATCATGATGAATGATTGGGAATTCGTTTTCACATTCTATATTATACAAAGGAATTTGTGGTATATGTTTCAACCGGTTATAATTGATTTGCGCATCTGATGATAGTTTATTTGAGAATTTGACAAACCATACACTCACTTGATATCCTTCATTGAATAACAGGCGCGCCAGAGCCAGTGCATCTCCCCCATTATTTCCCGGGCCTGCAAATATTTTTAATTCTTTTACGATGTCAATATTTTGTAAAATCCAGTATTTCAATCGATTTGCTGCCCGTTCCATTAAATTTACCGAATGTATGGGCTCGTTTTCAATTGTATACTTATCAATATCTTTAATCTGACTGGTTTTAAATATTTTCATATGTTTATTTTTATTTTATTCACTTCGTTCATGAGATCGGTTATTCCCTTTGGTCATGAAATCGCTTTGCTAAGTCCGCTATGTTCAAAGGTCATATAGAGCTTGCCATAAGTTTAATCTATTAACTTTGTGCAATATAACCAAATGCTTTATAATCATGCTCGTGTGTGTAAAATTTTTGTCATGGTTCGGTTCATCTTATGCTGTATAGTAATTATATAAAAGGATATATACTATTCCAAAATGTATTCCACAATCATGAAATAAATACAAAAATATAAATCTTAGGTTATTAAACGATATGTAAAAATGATTTTTATTATGATTAACGATACAAAATCATAAAATTCTTTATAATTTAGCATGAATAATTAAAATCTATATTTAGAATGAGTTCCGGATCGGAATTAATATATGATCTTAAAAAAAGGGGAGGCTTTTGGAGTTATTCAGAAGATATACTGGATACAATACCGGATACATTATTAATAGAGGAGGCTCTTCGCAGAGGTGAGGTAAAAGATATCAAGTTACTTTTTGATTTATTTTCTGTTAAAAAGATTAAACAAGTTCAGATAATAAATTTGTCAGCAAACAAAGCAGATTTTATTATTGACAATGTAGATGTGACATTTTTTGCCAGCGGTTGGAGCGAATTGAAAAAGAGGAAATCAATAAAACATCATTGTAACATTAAAACAAATCGAGGATCATTTTGCCAAAGAAATAAAAAAATGGAATAACGAATAAATTCAAAAATATAGTATGGATCAAAATCATAAACCCTATATCGGGTCTGACAAAAAACTTCCTGAAACCACGTTTAAAGCAGTCATTTTGGGCATTCTTTTGGCTATATTTCTTGGAGCTGCCAATGCCTATCTTGGGTTGTTTGCGGGCATGACAGTTTCGGCTTCAATACCGGCAGCAGTAATATCCATGGCCATATTCCGGCTTTTTAAAAAACAAAACATTCTTGAGAACAATGCTGTACAGACAGCAGCCTCAGCCGGAGAATCCCTTGCAGCCGGAGTGATATTCACCTTTCCAGCACTTGTATTAATGGGGTACTGGACAGAATTTAATTATATTGAAACCTTTTCTATTGCAATATGCGGCGGTATTATGGGTGTTTTATTTACCATTCCGCTTAGAACAGCATTGATTGTTAAACAAAAATTAAAATTTCCGGAAGGAATAGCAACTTCAGAAGTTCTTAAATCCGGTGAAAAAGCTGAAAAAGCAACCAAATATTTATTATATGGTGGATTGGCCGGATTGGCGATAAAACTAATTGATTCGGGGCTTAAATTATGGGAAAGCGTTTTAGATAAAGCTGCATTGCTGGGAGATAAAGTGTATCTGTATTTTGGAATGAATCTTTCACCCGCATTAATAGGTGTAGGTTATATTGTTGGTGTGCGAATTGCATTACTTGTATTTTTAGGAGGAGTTATCAGTTGGTGGATTGGCATTCCACTATATATATCATTTTCAGACACAGTAAATTTGAATACAGACCCTGTTACCCTTGGGTATGAACTTTGGAGTTCGCAAATCCGTTTTCTCGGTGTAGGAGCCATGGTTGTAGGGGGCATCTGGGCGTTGGTCAATATGCGAAAAGCCATTTCTTCAGCTATCGCTCAGGGAATTGATGCAGTAAAAAGAAAATCTTCTGAAAATTCATTTCAACGAACAGAATTAAGCCTTCCTATGAATTATGTATTATTAGGAATTGTGTTGCTTGTTATTCCCATTACCATAATTTATATGAATGAAACCGATATGTTTGGGATTTCTACACTGATGGCTGTTTTGATGGTTATTTTTGGGTTTTTATTTTCGGCTGTTGCTGCTTATATGGGCGGTTTGGTAGGAAGCTCAAACAATCCTATTTCGGGCGTTACTATTGCCACGATATTAACCACTGCTTTAATATTATTGCTTTTACTTGGCACAGGAAGTGCTAAGGGGCCGGCAGCAGCTATCTTAATAGGCGCTGTGGTTTGTTGTGCTGCTTCTATCGGAGGAGATAATATGCAGGATCTCAAAGCCGGATATTTATTGGGTTCTACTCCTAAAAGACAACAAATAATGCAAATTATAGGTGTAGTTTCAGCAGCTTTGGTATTGCCTTTGGTTTTGAATTTACTGAATAAAGCATATGGTATTGGGCCGGCAACGCCTTCACATCCTGATTCTCTTACGGCACCACAGGCAACATTAATGAAGAGTATGGCACAAGGTGTATTTGGAGCAGGATTGCCCTGGAATATGGTATTTATAGGTATGGGGTTAGGTATTGCCATTATAGTGCTAGATAAATTTCAGGAGGCCCGTAATGCGTCTTTCAGAATTCCAGTATTAGCAGTAGCTGTGGGCTTATACCTGCCTTTTGAACTCGACAGTGCAATTATGTTGGGAGGCCTTGTGGCCTGGATTGGCAATAAAGTAGCAAAAAAGAAACATCATGTCATTAAAAAAGATGATGCACCGAATAAAGCAGGAGTACTTTTCTCTTCTGGCTTAATAACCGGTGAAGCAATCATTGGGATATTTCTTGCAATACCTATAGTGCTGTTTGAAAACCCCAACTTTATGGCTGTATTTAAACATCCCGGGACGTCTTATCCCGGAGTTGTAGTAATATTATTGATAGCTTATTTTCTGTATCGCATAGTTATAAAAAAAGAAAATGTAAAATGATATTGCGAATTTAACCCGAAAAATTCACCGCAAAACGGTAGTAATCAACATAAAAAACTATAAATAAACCTTTTGGCTTACTGCAATCTATTTTATTATTAACCCAAATTGGGGTAATGCCTGCCATTATCTTTTCATGATGTATTCCTTTATTTTTTAGTTGGTGTCTGATTGTCGCAACCACCTGATATGAGAGTAATCCCAAGAATAAATGCGATTCAACATTTTGTCATATTTATGAAAAATAGGATGTAAAGCTAAATCAGTCTTTAGCAAATTATAAATTCTCTTTTAACAGTCTTCAAACTGTAGAATGTCTGCTTGTAGATGAGTTAGCCTTCTGCAACAGTCCCCCAAAATACCTCCTCAACCACACCAACAGCAACGTCATCACGAGCGCAATGCAATGGAGAGAAGTGATCTTTCCGATGACATAGGAACGCCATAACAAGCCCATGTTGTAGCGCTTGTACTTTATCTGAAAAAAGGCTTCGTTGCTGTGCAAAGCGATATCGTGTACAGCAACGAAGCCTTTTGGAGATTGAATGATTTTGTGGAATAGATAAATATATTTTCAGTCTTTATTCCGAGTATACGATTTTTAATTCAGGATGTTT
>CAZJWE010000051.1:0-18896 GCA_964549265.1 uncultured Bacteroidales bacterium
AACAGCTAACTGTATTTCCAACACAACATATAAACTACGTTAAACTATATTTCAAACACATATAAACTATTTTTCCAACCCCCATAAACAAATTGCAAGTTACAATTAAATTCGTGGTAGAACCTTTTATTTTACGTGCTCAAATCATTATACAGGTTTGACTTTATCCTATTTCTTTTTCAGGATTCACAATGCGAATGATCAAGATGATCCCCAAAAAAGCAATGAATGCTCCTGCATAAAAAATGCTGTCAATGCCCCAAAAAGCATAAAGGCTTCCCATGATCAACGGGCCTATTGTTTGTCCGAGCCTCAGGATGGTGCCATTAACAGACATAAACACACCGCGTTGATTGATGGGTGCTAACGATGCAACGGTAGAATATATCGTAGGAATATTAATCCCCTGCCCTATGCCATATAAAATGATTGGAATAATCAAAAGCCAAATGTTATTGATAAAGGGTATGCTAACAATTCCCACGAAATAAAACAAAAATCCTATCCTTAATATTTGTTTTGTTGTATATTTCCTGGACAATTTACCCAATTGCGATGCAGCAACAGCAGTAGAAAAAGATAACACAGAGATAACAGCACCAATAGTAACCGATGTAGCATTAAAACTATTCGCAAGTAAAAAAGGCATATATGCAAGCAAAATACCATATAAAATAATAAAAGCAAATAATGTCAAAATAAAAATCGCCACTACTTGTGGTTTTATTAAATTATGTGCTGCACTGTTCAGATACTCTTTTAAAGGCTGACTGTTTTGTGGTTCAGGGTTTCTTAATTTTTTATATGTAAGCCAACCCACCGGAAGCCCTAAAAAAGCAAGTAGAAACGGATAGTTCCATCCCAGGATTGCAAGCATTCCTCCTATCATAGGATAAAGGCCTGTCCCAATACTCAACACACTACTATTGTAGCCCATTGCTTCTGCCCTTTGCCTGGCCGAATAAATATCGCCAATGAGTGTAACATTCATCGAACCTAAAGCAGCTGTGCCAACTCCCTGAAAAAACCTCAGAATTAAAAGCATAGTATAATCATTTACAAATGCACAAGCGCTCCCTGCAATAGTAAAAATAACAAGCGAAAACAAAACAATTCTTTTTCTTCCGATTAAATCGGAAAGCACCCCAAGTACAGGGGTGAGTATGACACCAGGAAGTGTAAAAACAGTAATCAAAAAGGAAGCCTGTAATTCTGTTATGCCAAATTTCTCCCTTATTACAGGTAAAGCAGGAGTAATAGAAGCAACACCCAGCACAGCCATTAGCGTAATGCCAAAAATAATTTTCAAATTTATATCCCGGTATAATTTATCTCCCATAAATTTTTTTTAATACTGATATTCTCAATTTATGTTTCCTCTCCTTTGTTATGCAATAAATCAAAAATCTCTTTTTTTAAGATCAATTACAACAATTCAACAACAAAACACATCACTGAAGCTTTTAATTTTGAATAGCAGTTAAAGACTTGACAGAAAAATATTGATTGTATCTCAAAAATACATTTTGTTTTCAAAAAAAAATGCTGAAATGAAAAAATCTTTATTTTTTGAGCTTTTTTGGAATTATATATAATATTCCGCCCATTTTTAAAGTTTTTTTATTAAATTTGCTGTTTGAAAATATTGCGGGGTGGAGCAGTGGTAGCTCGTTGGGCTCATAACCCAAAGGTCGTTGGTTCAAATCCAGCCCCCGCTACTAACTAAAAAAGCCTTCATTAATATGGAGGCTTTTTTTATGACCTGTATATTATAAAGATCATAGAAATCTTTTCAACTCTATCCTAAAGCCAATATAAAAGGGATAAACACTTGCTGTTTCTTTAAACAAAGGCGTAAAATAATAATTCAAGTAACACTGGAACAACCAGAAAAGATGTATGAATTTATTCAAAATGCATAGAAAAAAGAAAAACCGATGAATTAAGACGTTCTATGGTGTTTGTAAATTCAGGGAAACGGGGATGCGGATCATCAGCTATCATATTTCTGAATCCTAATGAATATTTAAATTCAGTAGAAAATTTAAAATAACGCAGATAAAAATCTAACCCAAACCCTACTTCTGCATAATAGTCAAGCCGGTTGAGCCGGATATAAACCTCTTCCGCATCTTCATAATCTTTTTTAGCAGCCATATCATATCTTACATTCCCGCCAAAAACTATGTATGGCCTGTAATTATTAATCCGCTGTGCTTTGTATTTTAACATGATTGGAAAATCAAGCAGATTGGATTCAATTTTCATATCCCTGTAAAATGTTTCATTATCTTTCCAGAATATAACATTACGCTGTCCAAAGATCAGCCCCGGAAGGAAACGCACTGCAAGGAATTCGGTAAGTCTGTATTCACTGACAATATTCACATGGAAACCGGCATAAAGCTTTGTAACATCAGCAGTAAGGGTGTCTTTTAAAAATGCAGGAGCAGAAACCTTAACGCCAAAATCCAATGTGTTGAGACCGAGGGTAAATCCAAAATGCAATGGCTGACGATCAATTTCCTGGTAATTGAGTACTTTGGAATTGATTGAATTATACTGGGCAGAAGCACTTGTGAATAAAAAAACAATTAATATGGTACCGGCAAGTTGTTTCAAAATCTTATAAATGTTTATTATTTAAGAAACATTAATTTTTTTCAATGTCCCGCTTTTGTATTTTTTACCATAGAACGAAACTCTATGAAATTAATTATCATTGATTGATTCATTCCTGTTTTTGTCCTTCAAATATAGAAACAATGCCAAAGCTTAGCAAAGTTTTTTTGCAATGCATTAATTTATTTTGATCCATAAGTTCCAAAAGTTTGAATTGACTTGCAAATGCATTTATCGAATCAGGAAGGTATTGGTATGCACTTTTATCTTTTGATATCATTTTTCCAATCAGTGGCAAAATCCATTTAAAATAAATATTGAATATTTTTTTTAAAAAGACCGGTTTTATTAATGAAAATTCCATGATGATTAAACATCCTCCCGGTTTTATGACTCGTATCATTTCATGAAGACCCTTTTCAGGACGCTCAAAATTTCGAATCCCAAATGCAATTATTACAGCATCAAATACATGATCAGGAAATGGAAGCTGTTCTCCGTCTCCTTGTTGAAGTTGTATCCGGTCATGCATGCCTTTTTTTTTAATTTTTTCATTACCCGAATCCAGCATATTTTGACTAATATCAACCCCAATAATTTGTGCAGGCGTTTTTTGTGCAGCCAACATAGCAAGGTCTCCTGTACCGGTAGCCACGTCAAGAATTGCTGCCGATTCGTTTGCATCTGTTAGATTCAGGTGATGTTTAAGTCTTTTAATCATTTTTTTTCTCCAGTAACAGTCGAGCCCCATAGATAAAATATGATTAAGGATATCATATCTCCGGGCAATGCTGTCAAACATCTCAATAATATATTTTTTTTCTTTTTGCATCAGATAGAATATTAATAGACAGACAACAAAAATCGTCATTCAATTTTATAAAATAAAATTTATTTGCAATTTTAAATTTTCAAGTTAATTTTGTTTGATGTTCAATTTAGCTTTATATATCTTTTTCAAAATTTATTTATTCACTATAAAACTCACGGTTTATGAATAATATAGCGATGGTCACCGGTGCCACATCAGGGATTGGATATGCAACGGCACTGACACTTGCAAAAAACAAATACAATGTAATCATTATTGGCAGACGGGAATCAAAGCTTAAAGAAGCAAAGGAAAATATACGTTCACAATCCAAATCAGATATTTTGAGTATCCAATGTGATGTTAGAAATGCCGAAGATGTCACATACAAGATCAAAGGGATTCCATCTGAATGGAAAAACATTGATGTGTTGGTAAACAATGCCGGACTGGCTGCAGGGCTTGACCCAATTCAAAACGGACAAATCAATGACTGGGAGAAAATGATTGATACCAATATCAAAGGATTATTATATGTTACAAAATCTGTTATTCAAAATATGATTGAACGAAATACCGGACACATCGTCAATATAGGATCTATAGCAGGCAAAGAAGTATATGCCAAAGGAAATGTGTATTGCGCAACAAAACATGCTGTAGATGCACTGAATAAAGGGATGCGGATTGATCTTTTGCCCCATCATATTAAAGTAACAAGCATTGCACCCGGAAATGTTGAAACAGAATTTTCCGAAGTGCGATTCAAAGGCAATAAAGCAAGAGCAAATAAAGTATATGAAGGATACACACCATTATTTGGAGAAGATATTGCAGAAGCTGTACTGTTTGCTGTCACACGGCCCCCGCATGTAAACATTAATGACATGCTGATCATGCCCACTGCACAAGCAAATGTCAACCATCTGCACAGAGAACAACAAAACCCGGATAATTAATTTTTAAAGAAAAAACATACATGGCCTATTCATATAATTATTTACAGAATTTCTCATTACGTGCTTTTCAAAAGATGGGATGCAGCAAAGAAGATGCAGCCAATATAACAGAAGTTTTATTAGCTGCGGAATTGAGAGGCATTTCTTCACATGGCATGATTCGCTTAAAAGATTATTATCAATTATGGGAAGCCGGACGCATTAATACCAAACCTGATATCAAAGTCGTGCATGAATCACCAAGTACTGCTGTGATAGATGCTGACAGAGCCTTTGGCATGGTAGGTTCAACATATTCTATGAATAAAGCCATTGATATAGCACGCAAATCCGGAACAGGGTGGGTAGCCACCCGCAACTCCAATCATTTTGGCATTGCAGGATATTATTCTATGATGGCACTTGAGCACGATATGATAGGCATTGCATTAACAAATGCCAATCCATTAGTAGCCCCTACCTTTTCCATCAGCAAATTATTGGGAACAAATCCTGTAGCCGTTGCTATACCCGCAAAAGACCAACCCCCTTTTGTAGCTGATTTTTCAACTACGCCAATTGCTCGCGGAAAACTGGCTGTTGCTGCCAAAAAAGGAAAAACAGTGCCTTACGGCTATGTTCAGGATAAAGATGGAAATCCATCTGATAATCCCGATATCTTAAAAGAAAAAGGCTCTATGCTTGGACTTGGAGGTACACGTGAGCAGGGAAGCCATAAAGGCTATTGCATGGCTGCAATCGTAGACATTTTTTCGGGTGTGTTTTCCGGTGCAAACTTTGGCCCTTTTGTGCCTCCGTCTGTTGCATACTTACCGGTACTGGAAGAAAAGGTGGGTGAAGGGACAGGGCACTTTTTTGGTGCCATGCGTATTGATGCTTTCCAAAAAGCCGATGAATTCAAAGAGCGAATGGACAAATGGATCAACACATTCAGAAATGCTCAAAGCGCTCCTGGTAAACCCAATGTACTAATACCGGGTGATATTGAACGGGCAAATGAAAATCGTATACGAAAAGAAGGAATCAATATTATCCCGGCTGTAGAAGAAGAACTTAAAAATGTAGCAAATCAATTAAGCATTGAATTTTAAAAACTAATAAAAATTTACTATGTCAGAAAACAAAGAATACCCAAAAATTGTTTTAAAGAAAAAACAAATCCAAAAACTGGTTGATTTTAGTCTTGAAGAAGGCATTGAATTTACTGTAAGACAGCAACAATTTCCTGATACAGACTGGGAAGTCGAAATGAAGATCAATGACATCAATACAGCCATTTTGACTGGAATGTATTTAAGGGAAAACAAACTGGAACCCGAAGGATTTGGCATTGAAAAATACAAAAAGACACAAAGCAAAAAGAAAAACGGCTCCAACAATTCCAATGATGAATCTGACACGGAAGCATCAGGTGACCAAAAAAACACTGAACCTATAACTGATACAACAACACTCAAAACATCCCAGGAAAAAAAGGAAACTGAAACCAACAAAGAAGAATCACCTGATACATCTTCTAAAGATGATTTAAAAACAGGGCCGGAAAAGGAAAATAAATTAGGTTTTTGAAAATTAAACTATGAGCAAATTGAAAAATATATATGCACTACTTGTCATTTTTATTATCACATTTGCTTATTATGGCAATTCAATACCAAATAAATATGCATTAGATGATGCTATTGCCATTACACAAAACAAATTCACGAAACAAGGGATTGCCGGCATTGATGATATTTTAACCAATGATGCATTTACTGGTTTTTTTGGAAAGAAAAAAAACCTTGTAAGTGGAGGAAGGTACAGGCCACTATCATTAATTACATTGGCCATAGAATACGAAATCTTTGGCCTCAACCCGCATATAAGCCACTTTATCAATGTGATATTATATGCGTGTGTGGGCATATTGATATTTCTGATATTATGCCGCCTGTTTAAAACTCAAGACCCTCCTGCATGGTATTACTCAATGCCGTTTATAATCACATTATTATATATTGCACACCCTGTTCATACAGAGGTAGTCACAAACATAAAAGGCCGGGATGAGATCATGGCCATGCTGGGTTCTTTACTTGCCTTAATGTTTACATTAAAAGCCATAGACACACGGAAACTGAAATTTTATATATACAGTGGTATTGTCTTTTTCCTCGGATTGATGTCAAAAGAAAATACTGTAACCTTTATAGCGGTTATTCCTTTGGCTGTTTACATGTTCAGAGATGAAAAACCCAATAGAATCATCGGTACACTGATACCCCTGGGTATTTCATTTATCATTTTTTTCATGATCAGGCAGTCTGTAGTCGGGCAATTGATCAAAGACCCTCCGAATGAACTGATGAACAACCCATTCCTTGAAGCAACAAAACACGAAAAATTTGCTACCATATTTTATACATTATTCCTATACATCAAATTATTGATATGGCCACATCCCCTCACATATGATTATTATCCCTATCATATTCCTCTGGTGGACTGGGATAATCCCCAGGCTTTAATAGCGGCTGTTGTTTACATAGTGCTCTTTATGTGGATGGTTGGATACATTCTCTATCATATATTCTACACATTCAACCACCAATCACCCAACCCCAAAAGAGGAGGTATTGCCGCTTTTTCAGTCTTTTATTATCTTATCACACTTTCCATTGTATCCAATATACCATTTACTATTGGTGCATTCATGAATGAACGTTTTTTATTCATGCCTTCTTTAGGGTTCAGTATATTAGCAGGATATCTGATCTATCGCAAATTACCAATATTAATCAAAAGCAAATCAAAGCAAAAACCTGTGGTAATGGGTTTGGTTATTATAATCCTGACATTATACGGGTTTAAGTCAATTGACCGGAACAGGGACTGGAAAGATGATTTCACTCTTTTTACGCATGATGTAAAAATCTCATCAGGAAGCGCCAAAAGCAATTGCACTGCGGGAGGTAAATTGTTAGAAAAAGCCAAAACAATTGAAGACGAACAAAAGAAAAAGGAATACCTGGAACGTTCTATAGGATATTTAAGAAAATCTCTCAGGATACATCCAACATACAAAGACCCAATGTTGTTATTGGGTAATGCCCACATTGCCTATAACAGAAATTATGATTCTGCCATTTATTATTACAAAAAATTATTAAAGAGAAACCCACAGTATGATTTGGTATACAACAATATTCACAAAATATTTACAGGGTATGACAATGTTGATTACAAAATTAAGGTATATGAAGATTTAATGAAGATCAACCCCAAACGGTTTGAAGTAAATTATCAATTAGGAAATCTGTATGGTAAAGAAAAAAAGAATTTGAAAAAGGCATTATATTATTTAAAACGAGCTGCAAAACTCAATCCTGCAAGCAAAAAAACATGGAAAGATTTAGGGGTGGCATACGGAATGTCAGGAAATATTGATCAATCAATTCAGGCTTTACAAAAGGCCATACAAATTGACCCCAAAGACCCCCAATTGTATATCAACCTGTCCATTTCTTACAAAATAAAAGGCAATGCACAAAAAGCAAGGGAGTATTTAATAAAAGGGAAGCAGTTAAAACAAAAATAAAAATATTAATATTAATATTTTAATACTTTTATTTATATTAGCGATTATTTAATAACCCAAAAAATAACACATGAGACTTTTTATTTATTTATTGGCTGTAATCATGCTTACTTCTTGTAAAACAGAACCAACACCAAATGCAAAAGACATCCGGATCCCTAATATTTTTGGGGATAACATGGTTTTACAACAAAACCAAACGAATAAATTATGGGGCACATCATCACCTCACGGCGTTATGAAAATTCAATTTGCCAATGAAGAAATACACGTTCAATCCGGACAAGATGGCCAATGGGAAACAGAACTCCCGGCCATAAAAGCAGGAGGTCCTTATGATTTAGCTATCATCGGAGAAGATACAGTACAAATACACAACATACTCATTGGAGAAGTCTGGCTTGCATCAGGCCAATCCAATATGGGCTATACAATGAAGTCTTTAGGGGATCATTATCTTAATGAGATCAAAAACAGTAAGAATGATAAAATTCGTTTTTTAACAGTAGAAAAAATCAATTCTTACTCAATAAATGATGATATTGAAACCACAGGATGGAAAAGCACAAATCCAACTTCAATATTAAAATATTCTGCTGTAGCCTATTTTTTTGCAAAAGCATTACATCAGGAACATGGTGTGCCTGTTGGCATTATTAACAGCAGTTATGGCGGTACAGCTATAGAACGATGGATTAGCCGTGATACCCTGGAAACTTTTCCCCGGTATCAAAAAATCTTTGCTAACCTTGATACAATCAACGAAACAGCTGAAATGATAGACAAAATGAAAAAAGAATGGATAGAGGAAATGAAGAAACAATATAATTATAAAGATATTGAAGACAATAAATGGAAGACAATTAATGCACCCGAAACATTTGAAGAAAACGCTTATCCTGAAACCAATGGCTTTTTTTGGCTTAAAAAAAATATTGATCTCCCCGAAGAATATGCAGGTAAAGATATTACGCTTTATCTTGCTGCTATAGACGATTTGGATTTCACTTATTTTAATGGTACATATATCGGTTACGATGGCCCCTGGGATAAAATGAGAATATACAAAGTTCCCGGCGAACTGGTTCAACAAGGCCAAAACGAAATTGCTATCGGAGTGATGGATTTTGCCAGCAATGGCGGTTTTCATGGCGAACCAGAAGACCTAAAAATTGTGCAGGGAGACAACACCTTGTCGCTTGCCAATGAATGGAAATGCGTTCATATTGCTAACAATGAAGACATCCCTCCTATCCCTATGTCAAAATTAAAAAATTCGCCATCCGGTTTGTATAATGCCATGATTGCCCCCCTTATCTCATATGGAATTAAAGGTGTGGTCTGGTACCAGGGCGAGTCCAATGTTTCAAGGGCAAAAGAATATTCAGAGCTCTTTCCTGCATTAATTACCAATTGGAGGATAAAAAGCAATAACCCACAGATGCCCTTTATATTTGTGCAACTGGCCAATTATAAACCACGACAACCGAATCCAACAGAAAGCCAATGGGCAGAACTTCGCGAAGCACAAACCAGTGCACTCAAATTAGATAATACCGCCATGGCGGTAGCCATAGACATTGGTGAAGCAAAAGACATACACCCAAAAAATAAAAAAGACGTGGGAAAACGATTGTTTAAAGCTGCTCAAAAAACAGCCTATGACAAAAATCTGGTTTATTCAGGCCCCATGTATGACACCCTCAAACTCAAACATGATAAAGTATTCATCTCATTTAAACATACAGGGTCGGGGTTAAAAACCCCCGAAGAATGTCCTTTAAAAGGATTTGCTATTGCCGGACAAGACAGCACTTTTTATTGGGCAGACGAAACCTCTATCATCAATGATTCAACAGTAATGATATCATCTTCAAAAGTACAGAAACCTGTTTTTGTAAGATACGGATGGGCTGATAACCCTGATTGCAACCTCTATAACAAAGAAGGGCTCCCTGCATCGCCATTCAGAAGCGGATTGTAAAATCATATTCAGGAAAAAACCAACAATAAAAACATTAAAATTGAGTTTCTAAATATTTATGTTTTAATGACAAAACATAAAGAATCATCTGTGCGCATCCATACCATTTAGCTTAAGGGGACTTCTAATAATTCCTTCGCATCAAAATTTTCAGAGTTTTTCATAGACAATGAAAATTTTTGCAGCACTATCGGGATAATGCAAAAAAATTTAAAGCAGTATATGATAAACACACAAATGATTATTGTATTTAGAATATTTTAACAGACAATACATATAATGAATTATATAAAGCATTTACTCTTAGCCATTGCATTCATAATTTTCCAAATAACAAATCTTACAGCAGAAAGCGATGAAGAAAAGAAACCACGATTAGTCATTGGGATTATCATTGACCACATGCAAAACCAATATTTTGAACGATATGCCGGAGATTTTTCCGAAAAAGGATTCAAAAGACTTATAAACAATGGTGCTTATTGTAAAAATGCCCGGAGCAATTATTTTATTTCAGGATATCCGCAGGGGTATGCAACTATTGCAACAGGCAAATATCCCTCTGTCCATGGCATTGTTGCCGATGAGTGGTATAACCGTACGGAAGACAGAATGACACATTGCACCCGTGATGAAAAAGTAAAAACACTGGAAGGGTCATTCAATTCGGGGAAATATTCACCCCACATGATGTTGGAACCAACCTTTTCTGACTATATCAAATACCACGACATTCACAATAAATCAAAAGTAATTGGCATTTCAGCCGACAATCAAGGTGCTATTCTGACAACCGGCTTTTCTGGTGATGCCGCATATTGGTTTGATCCTGTTTTTGGGAAATGGGTCACCAACACCTATTACAAAGATTCAATCCCTCCATGGGTACATGAATTCAATCAAAAAAAATTGCCCGACACATATTTAGACAGGGAATGGAAGCCTCTTTTGCCAGCCGGAGACTATCAGGAAAGCATGAATGATAATAATCCGTTTGAAAAAGGAATTGGAAACCAGCATACGTTCCCTTATGATCTGGCAAATATTAAAAAAATCAGTAACGATTATGAAATGCTAAAATACATCCCGGCAGGCAACACATTTGTAAAAGACTTTGCTTTATATGCAATGGAAAATGAACAACTTGGCAGAGATGAACATACTGATGTGTTAATGATAAATTTTCCTGCTGTCAGATACATTGACCAACTGTACGGACCAAAATCATTAGAAATGCAGGATGTCTGGCTCCGCCTGGATAAAGATATTGCGCATTTCCTGGAATACATTAACGAACATATTGGCATAGAACATACATTATTATTTATCACTTCATCTTACACTCCAAGTGAATACATGCCTTATGTGAGAAAAAGTAAAATGCCATCCGGTTATTTCAGGATCAATAAATCATGGATAATACTTGAAACTTACCTGAATGCCGTGTATGGATCAAAAAAGTGGTTAACACAATACCATAATCAAATGTTTTACCTGGACAGGCATTTAATAGAAGATAATGATATAGATCTATCATCAATGCAGGATCGGATCGCAAACTTTTTAATTGATTTTTCATCAATAGCCAATGCTTATCCGGCATCTAAACTTAAATATCCGGCATGCACGCAAAGTGAATACTCAGAACTTCAAAATGGCCATCATAATAAACGTTCCGGTGATGTTTATTTTACATTGAAGTCGGGGGTTCAGGTAAAACAATTGGACATCCTCACACGGCATACCTGGGGGAATATTGTCCCTTTGCTTTGGTATGGAGGAGGCATCAAACCACAGGTCATTCACCGTAACGTAAATATAACCGACATTTCCCCTACCATTCTTTTTTTACTCAATATGTTACCAAATGGACAATTCCAGGGTGAAGCCATAGTCGAATTTAAAAAATAATCACATTATCTTAACAATTATTTAATATTCAATTAAAGGATAACACAGACCTTTGAATTGAAAGATAACAACAATGGGTTTTGATGAAAAATAAAAAATAAACGAGTGAAATATAATGTATTAAAAAAAATACAGGAACTATTAAAGAAATTCCTAAAACAAGGATTAACCCCACACAAAATATCTTTAGCTGTTGTTATCGGGGTCAGTATGGCTATCATCCCTTTTCTGGGTATAAACACCGCATTACTTACTTTAATCGCATTCACACTCAGGCTTAATTTGGCTTTAATACAATCTGTCAATCTTGCGTTATGGCCACTACAAATTGCATTATTCATTCCTTTTGCAAAACTCGGGACATTTATTTTTAAAAACAATTGCATTCCTTTAACGTTTGAGCAATTCTATCTCATGTGTCAAACAGATTTCTTTAAAACACTTTTATATTCATGGAAAACAATTGTCCTGGCACTGGGTGCCTGGTTAATGGTTATTACTCCTGTTGCGATCATATTCTATTTTGTCCTCACTTATCTTTTAAAACGCATGAACATTGCTTATTCAGGAGATTAAAATTCGCATCAATGATACAACTTTTAGATAAAATTAATCTTAAATATATTAATCTTATCTATATTCCCGTTTTTATCTTAATACTTATTCTCTAAGTTGATTCATTTTTTATGGCTAAGCTAACGGTTGTCATTGTCAATTACAATGTTAAACACTTTTTAGAACAATGCATTCATAGTGTCCGGCGTGCAGCTGCAGACATTGATACTGAAATTATTGTAGTTGACAATAATTCTGTAGACGGTTCATGCGCTATGATAAAAGAAAAATTTCCCTGCGTTAAGCTAATCGAAAACCGGAAAAACACAGGATTTTCCAAAGCAAATAACCAGGCGATCAAACAATCATTAGGTGAATATATCCTGCTATTAAATCCAGATACTGTAGTTCAGGAAGACACGTTCAAAAAATGTCTTACTTTTATGGACGAGCATAAAGAAGCCGGAGCGTTGGGAGTCAAAATGATAGACGGAAACGGGCACTTCCTCCCTGAATCCAAGCGGTCATTACCCAAACCTTCTGTTGCTTTTTATAAAATATTTGGCCTCTCAAAGCTTTTCCCAAAATCAAAAATATTCGGAAAATATCATTTAACCTATCTGGACAAAGACCAAACCAATGAAGTTGAAATACTTCCGGGGGCCTTTATGCTGATTCGGAAAGAAGCATTGGATAAAGCCGGTTTGCTTGATGAAGAATTCTTTATGTACGGGGAAGACATTGACCTTTCATACCGTTTAATTAAAGCAGGATACAAAAACTATTATTTCCCCAAAACAACCATTATTCATTACAAAGGTGAAAGCACCAAAAAAAGCAGCATGAATTATGTGTTGATTTTTTATAAAGCAATGCTCATCTTTGCACGTAAACATTTTACTCAAAAAAGAGTCAAAACATTTTCTACATTAATATATTTTGCAATCTATTTTCGGGCATCTTTATCCCTCATCCGGCGTTTCTTAAACGCAATCACTGTGCCGCTGATTGATTTTTTATTCATTTACGGAGGATACTACCAACTTGTTTCTTTTTGGGAACAATACAGATATAAACAACACGCCATTGTTTACCCCAATGTTTTTTACAGTATTGTTTTACCTGTATACATTATTATATGGATTATATTTATTTTATTTTCTGGAGGATATGACAAACCCATAAAACTAAGGCGAATTATCAGAGGAGTCCTTATAGGTACAATTATTATATTAGTGCTGTATGCTTTGGTACCTGAAAGTCTCCATTTTTCAAGGCTCTTAATATTTGCAGGTACAGTCTGGGCTATTGTGGTCACTATATTTTTTAGAAGCATATTGCATCTCTTGAATATAGAAGGATATAAACTCGGCTCAGGCAATAAGAAAAGAATTATAATTGTTGGAGATAAAGAAGAAGCATTAAGAATCAATTCAATCATTGACCAAATTGAAGTCAAAGCCGAAATAACAGGATATGTATCACCTCAACCCAACAAAAGTGAAAATAGCACATTCATTGGAGATATAGACCAATTAGGTGAAATTGTACGCATCAACAACATTGATGAAATTATTTTTTCAGCAAAAGAATTATCCACAAAAAGCATTATAAAGAAGATGCTTGAATTGTCTGACATCAAAGTGGATTATAAAATTGCACCTCCAGAAAGCCTCTCTATCATTGGAAGCAACTCAATCAATACATCAGGAGAACTATATGTAATTAATTTTAATTCAATTGCAAAACCGATGAACAAAAGAAACAAAAGGATATTTGACATGCTTACCAGTTTTATACTGATCATTTGCTATCCAGTATTAATTTTCTTTGTAAAAAAACCTGGCAGGTATTTAATAAATTGCCTGAAAGTATTGGCAGGATTAAAAACCTGGGTAGGCTTTTATATAGATCCAAATCTCAACAATGGCAAACTCCCCTCATTGAAAAAAGGGATATTCTCTCCACTAGACGGGTTAAAAAAAACAGGTATTTCAAACGACATGATCGAAAAAATCAATCTGCTTTACTCAAAAGATTATAAGTTAGAAAATGACCTGTCCATCGTATTCAAAAACGTCCTCTACATCGGAAATAAATAAAATTCATAAAATAATTTTCATTTCATTTCTTCCAAATAGAATTATTATTATATATTTGTTTATATAAAAAATTTACTATATGAACCGAGCCATGACAATTTTTTTGACACACACGAGCATGATTATTAAAAAGCTATTTAGATCACACAAAGTCAACAAATTAAACTCATGGCGAGTTCCATATGACCTTTGAACTTAGCGAAGCGATCTCATGAACGAAGTGAATAAAAACAAAATATAAACATATGAATATAAACAGACATATCCCACTGTTTTTTCTGGCCTTTTTTTTGCTAATCCCACTTCACAACACATTCTCTCAAGATAAAACTCCTGGTTTTCAATATTTCGAAGGCAATTATAAAAAAATGTTCATCGAAGCAGAATCTTTTTTTCTTTATGGAGAGTATAATGAAGCACTTTATTTATATAAATTATTGAAAAAAGAATTCCAGTTGCACAAGGGTATCCAATATCGAATAGGACAATGTTATCTGGAGCTTCCTTATAGTAAGGATAAATCTGTTAAAGCACTTGAGAAAATCAAAAAATATGCTTCCAACAAATGTGAAAAAATCACGTTCAAACATTCATGCGTCCCCCAGGATGTTTACTATTTTCTTGGCGATGCATACAGGATTAATGAACAATTGGATGAAGCCATTGATGCTTATGAACACTTTATCTCTATTTGTGACACAACGCTATACGATATTACATTATCTCAAGAACAAATCAATGCTTGCAAAAATGCAAAACAAGCCATACAAAACCCTGTATCTATAAAAATGAAATTATTGGGTGGCAATATCAATGATAATAATTCAAATATCAATCCTGTTGTTTCAGGAAACGACTCAGTATTAATTTATACTTCAAAGCTTAAATTTTATGATGCTGTATTTTTTTCTACAAAAACCGATTCTGTCTGGAGTGAGCCTGTAAACATTATCCCTCAATTAAAAGTAGATGACAACACCTATCCAACTGCACTTTCCTTTGACGGAAAATATTTATTGCTCCTAAAAAATGAAGATTTTAAAAGAGATATCTATTGCAGTCATTACAAAGACGGAAGATGGACACCAATTGAAAAACTGAACAACAACATCAATACAAAATACTGGGAATCACACGCCTGTATAACAAAAGACAAGCAAACACTATATTTTACAAGCAATAGAGAAGGCGGGTTTGGAGGATTAGATATTTATAAATCAGTAAAAGATGAAGACGGGGAATGGGGAGAGGCCATAAATCTTGGAAACATAATAAATACAAAACACAATGAACAAACCCCATTCATTACCTCTGACGGAAATAAACTTTATTTTAGTTCGTATGGACATCATAATATCGGGGGATACGATATTTTTATTGCAGAAAAAAACGGTCAGGGGCAATGGAAGAAACCTGTAAATATAGGTTATCCACTCAATACACCCGATGATAATATCTTTTTTGTTCCCCACCTGAATGGTAAAATCGGTTATTACTCCTTTTATTCAAAAACCAATGGGATCGGAAAAGAAGATATTTATATTGTTACATTTGATGCTGATTAATGTTCCCGGTAGTAAAAAACGTCTTTATTTTATTTTTTCAAACCTTCCTGATAGTTTAGTCGCAACAAATCTTTTCCAAGTTAACACATACCAACGTATTGGTATTAATAAAAAAATGTTATTTTTGTTTGGTACCCATTTTAATATTAATTATTAATTATGAATGATTAATTAATTTGAATTAATCAACTTACAATTTACCATGGAATACATAAAAAAAACAATCTTAGGTATTTTAATATTATGTTCTTGTTTTGCTATTAAAGGACAAGAACTTACAGAAAACCTTAAGCGACATTTTAATGATGGAGAATTTTTTATCTCTCGCGGAGAATACAAAGAAGCACTCTTTAATTTTTTAAAAATATATGAAAAAGGGGTTAAAAATGCAAATCTTCAATACAGGATTGGTTTATGTTATTTAAACATTAAAGGGGAAAAAAACAAAGCCATTCCTTATCTGGAAAAAGCTTCAAACTACACTACCCTTAATTACCAGGAGGGAAATTTTAAAGAAATACAATCGCCCCCGGAAGTATACTTTTACCTGGGCCAGGCATATCAAATTAATTATGAGTTTGAAAAAGCAATTGAACATTACAGAAACTATCTTTCGTTAATCAAGAATGAAGATGTTAAAGCGTCTCAATATACAAAGCTTCAAATCGAAGCCTGTAAAACTGCTGAGGATTTCATAAAAAATAAAACAGAATATAAAATAATAGCGCTTGATGATAAAATCAATGAACAGTACAATATTATCAAACCCACTGTCTCAAGTGATGATTCGATTGTTGTCTTCATCACCAATTTAAAATTCTACAATGCAATATTTATGAGTCAGAAAAATGAAAACAATGAATGGGAAACTGCACAAAATATTACACCGGACCTCAAATGGAACGGCAATTTGTTTCCGGCTTCTTTATCTGCTAAAGGAGAAAAACTACTCATTGCCATGCATGACAATTTTGTTAGCAACATTTACTTCAGCGAATATGATAAAGATCAAAAAAAATGGAGTGATTATGAAGAACTCAATTCTAAAATCAATACCAAATACTGGGAAAATCATGCTTCAATGACCAAAGATGGAAAAACCATCTATTTCTCAAGCAATGCTTCAAGAAAAAACAGTCATGGTGAAATGGATATTTATGTCATAACAAAAAAAGACAATGGTAAATGGAATGTCCCGGTGAATTTAGGTGATGTTGTCAATACTGATTTTAATGATGACGTTCCATTCATTACTGCTGATGGGAAAACGCTGTTTTTTTGTTCACAGGGACATAAGTCCATGGGTGGATATGATATTTTTTATACAACAAAAAAGGGTGACAACGACTGGACACCTCCAAAAAACATTGGTTATCCTATCAACACACCAGATGACGACAAATACTTTTGTCCAACACTAAATGGGAAATATGGCTATTATGAGAGATTCGATAATGAAACGAATGGGGTCAATTTATACAAAGTTATTTTAAAAGAATAACCCAGCTTTTGTATAACACAACTAAAACAAGGAGGTAATTTGCACAGATTAGAAAGTGAAATAGTCAGGCTAAGGCCATTAGAACCATCAGACATCAATATTCTATATGAATGGGAAAATAATTTATCAATTTGGCGTGTAAGCAACACCCTGACCCCATTTTCAAAGCACATACTCAGAGAATACATAAAAAATGCACATCTGGATATATATCAAACACGCCAACTAAGGCTAATGATAGACCTTAAAACCGATGCAAAAAAATCGCGCTCTATCGGAACCATTGATCTGTTTAACTTTGAACCATTTCATTTGCATGCAGGGATTGGGATACTCATAAGCGAAGAAAAAGACCGCAATAAAGGCTATGCTTCAGAAGCGCTTCGCTTACTTATAATATATGCATTTGACATTCTCCAGTTGCATCAATTATACTGCAATATTCTGGAAAATAATGATTCCAGTTTTAAACTATTTAAAAAACATGGTTTTAAAATTGTCGGTGAGAAAAAAGAATGGATCAAATCGGGTGATCAATGGCTTGGTGAATACTTACTGCAGTTGATTAATAAATAGCTTTATAACTTTGGGGAGGCTAAAAAATGCTACCTATAACTTAACCCTGATGCCGGGCCCAATCAAATAAAACCATTTTCCTTCTTCAAGGAAATATCCGCCTCCAAGGTACAAGGGAAATGTTAACTTATTCTCTTTGCTTGTCGGATACAAGCTCCCTAATAAAACAGCACCAACATCTCTGCCTGTATTGGCTTCAAAATTAAATGCATTAAAAGCAAGAAATCCTGCTCCTACCTTGTAAGGCCTGTATTTGTTGATCTTATCAGGATGATAAAAACTAAACTGTGCGATCATAGCCAGGCTTATTCCCCCAAAACTTCCATATCCGGCTTCTCCTTGTTTGTTAATCAACAACCCGGCAGGAAACGAAACGTCAATATCAAATTTGTAATGCCGCTGCAAATAAATCTCAATTTTCTTTGACTTGCCTTCACCCTCATAATGGTCTTTTTGATGGGAAACAATGATCTCTATTTTTGACCATTCTTCTAAATTATACGTTTTACGGTTTAGTGTATTATTTAAATGCAGATCTGTAGTTTTGCAATTATGATCATCATAAAACCGGGCTCTGGGTGATTCACTGCCCGGACATATCACAACATCATCAATGGTCCTCATTTCTACAAGATCTCCATGTTTATCTGTAATCCTCACTTTAAGAGACAAATATTGGATCAATGAAAGATTCGGGTTGGTAGTAAAAGTTTACCTATTTTTGCTGAAT
>CAZJWE010000052.1:0-18883 GCA_964549265.1 uncultured Bacteroidales bacterium
TTGCAGTAAGCCAAAAGGTTTATTAATAGTTTTTTATGTTGATTCCTATCGTTTTGTGGTGAATTTTTCGGGGTAGTATCATAAAATTAAAGCATCATATAATCTTTGTATTGAATTCTTATTACTTCTTGCTTTCAGCTCTGCTCTTTCAAATTTGAACAGGCATAAAGAGAAAGTAGGCCTCCATTCCCTGTTCCTATTTCATACATGCCTTCATCAACAACCCATGCATGTTTATTTGCATCATAATATGCAAAATCCATATACTGAATAGGAATGTCAACAATTTTTTCTTCTCCGGGCTTTAGCCATACTTTTGCAAACCCTTTAAGTTCTTTGGGCGGTCGAGGTACACGGGGGTTCACCGGGTGGATATATACCGGCACTACTTCTGCCCCTTCCCTTTCACCGGAGTTGCGTACAGTGCATTGAACAATAACTTGCTCATTTTCTGCAATCTGATCTGATGAAAGCACAGGCTCTCCAATATGAAAAGTTGTATAAGAAAGCCCGAATCCAAATGGATATAAAGGTTGTATTTGGTTGTGGTCATACCATCTATACCCGACAAAAACGCCTTCTTTATATACAATATCATATTCCTGCAGGGCTAAGTTAAAGTCATCATCTTTGCCAAAATGGCCGGGAGGTACATATTCAGGAATATAAGGGTACGCCGGACTGTCCTCTATTTTCTGTTCTATTGTAACAGGCAGTTTCCCCGATGGATTTACTTCACCCGCTAATATTTCAGCCAGTGCCACATTCCCGATCTGTCCCGGATACCATGCATATACAATGGCTGCTACTTTATCATTCCAGGCAGACATGTTTACACCGCTCCCGGCATTTACAACCACCACCACGTGCTTGTTCAATTTGGCATATGCACATATTGTGTTATTGATATGATGTGGCAAATTGAAATCACGATCTTCTCCCTCCCTGTCTTCCGTTCCAATGCTCATAATTACCACATCGGCATCTTGTATTTCCTGATCCGTTGGCGTTTCTTTATAAATTACCTTATCATCAAATTTTTCTTGTAAAGCATCCAACATCGTTACATTATCATATCCTTCTACAGCAGCAGCACCGGTGTCTTTATGAATGGAAGTAACAAACCGGCCTGTAATCAGGATGTTTTGGTTTGAACTAAGGGGTAAAACATGGCCCTCGTTCCGTAACAACACAATGCCTTCACGTGCAGTCTGCAATGCTATTTGTTTATGTTCATCAAATGAACAGGCCTTCTTTGATGCTTTTTCATCATTCTCATAAAGCCCCATAGCAATGCATGTATTTAAAATGCCTTTAACCATTCGGTTGATATCCTTTTCTGAAATGCTGCCTTGTTCCAAAAGTTGTTTTGCTTTATCCTGAATAAACATTTCTTTGTATTGTTTAGAGAAATCAATGCTTTCAATTTCATGCCCCGGCATGTCAATGTTCAATCCTGATTTCACAGCCTTTTCAGGATCAAAAATCGACCACCAGTCAGACATCACCATCCATTTAAACCCCAGTTGTTTTTGCAGTACCCCATCAATCAACTCTTTGCTTTGGGCAGCATACTCGCCATTCACTTTATTATACGAAGTCATCACAGCCATAGCGCCTGCTTCAATGCCTGCCTTAAAAGCGGGAAGGTATATCTCATGCAGGGTACGCTCATCCACAATGGAATTGCTTCGCATCCTGCGGAAATCTGTGTTATTGGCAACAAAATGTTTTAATGTAGCAATGGTTCCGGTACTCTGCAATCCTTCAACATATTTTTTCACCATGTGTGATATCAGGCAGGGGTCTTCTCCGAAATATTCGAAATTCCTGCCGCATTGTGACACCCTGTACACATTAATTCCGGGGCCGAGCAAAAAGGAGATGCCGTCTGCCTGGCATTCCTCTCCAATGCTCCGTGCATAATGATAAGCCAAATCAGGGTTCCAAGTAGATGCCAATAAAAGCGGGCATGGAAATGCTGTAGAACGCTCCAATGTATGAATCCCCTCTCTGATGCGTACTCCCTGAGTAGCATCGGTCATCAGGACACGGGGAATTCCAAGCCGTTCTACCCCTTTGATGTAAAACATATCTTCACCGCCTGTCATGGCTATTTTCTCTTCAAGGGTCATTTTTTGTAATAAAGCTTCAGCTCGTTTGTTCGCTTCTGTGTAATCATGCATTGTTTTTAAATTTATCAACTAAAATAGTAATAAAATATTTAATTGGTTATTTATTTAATTTCATTAAATTTGTTATATGACAACAAATAAAAAATACAATGAATGGTTTTTTCAATCAGATTATGATTTAGGTACAGCAACAGATATGTTCAAAACCCGAAGAAATGTTTATTGTATATTTATGTGTCATTTATCACTCGAAAAAGCTCTTAAAGGATTAATAATAAAAAAAACAAACGAATTCCCTACAAAAACACATAACTTAATTTATTTAATTGATAAAATTGAACTCAAATTAAGCACTCAAGACTATGAATTTATTTATACCCTAAATAATATTTCTGTTCCCACGAGATATCCGGATGATTTAAGAAAATTATTTACTTTATATACTAAAGAAAAAACAGAATCCATATTAAACCAAACTAAAAGAATACAAAAATGGATAAAGCAACAATAGATAACGTGATTCTTTTTTTAAAACAATCATTAATAAAATATGGTGTGCAGGTAGATTCTATAGCATTATTTGGTTCTGCACTTAATGGAACAATTGAAGAAGGTAGTGATGTTGATTTAATTATAATATCATCTGACTTTAAACATTTAGATTTGTTTGAAAGGGCTAAATTAACGATGAAACCAGAAATAGAAACAATAAAGAAATTTAAAATCCCCATGGATATAATTAACCTATCTCCGCAGGAATATAATACATCCAATATAAAAAAATTCTATCCCACAAAAATTGTGGCATAGACTCTTATAATCACTCAATCGTTGAATTCGTCACTTCACACTTGGTATCGCCATGCATTGAAATGCCTTCATACTTCGGGTACCATGACCCGCCGGTGTTGTTCCGTATGGTTGAACTGTCTATCTTGATATTTCCACTATGGTCATTGCTCACAAAAAAGATGGCTGCTCCGTAGGCGTTGACTTCATTATGCTCAATCAGGCTTCCTAACACAATCAATGTCATGGTATTGCCATCGTTGTAAATGGCGCCGCCGCTGCCACCTCCGGGGGTTCCATCTTTTGCCGGGTTGCCGCCATTGCCAATGGCCTTGTTGTATTCAAAATAGCTGTTAATCACGGTCCACGAAACCCCGATACTGCTAAGCGCTCCGCCGTTCGACCCATAATTGCCATATCCTTCTTTGCCTCCAAAGGTGCAGTTGACAATGTAAACAGGCTTGTTTTCATATTGGCTGAGAACCCTTAACGCGCCGCCACCCAGGTCGGGCCCCTTGCTGTAACAAGCATTATTAAAAAACCGGCAGTTCACTGCTTTAAAGCGGCCTCCCCTGACAAATATAGCGCCACCACCCTGATATTCTTTGTCGCCTGTTGAATTGCCATCGGCAAACGTAATATTTTGTACAGTAAGTCGCGGATGATCCTGGTTCTGGCAATGAGAGGTAGTCCACTTCTGGTTTTTATCGCAGGTATTCATGTATAAAATCCTGTTGTTCCCTCCCCCGCTAAGGGTAACCAGTCCGCCTCCATCAATGACAATATCCGGATTCGCATCATTGAATACCTTGGCCGTTTCATCCAGGGTAATGATTACCGGCTTATTGCCGCTATTAAACACGATTACGCCTCCCTGTGCAACCGCATCAATAAAATCCTGCGCTGTACAACTTTCGGGTGTTCCATCCCCAATCACATGGTCGGGGTTGGAAATATCTTCTGCCTGTGCCTCTGAAGGGATTGCATAGTTTCCATTGGGATTGCCTGCGGCAGGGCCGTCATTAGGATTTGCTAAAGGATCATGATATTCTGTGTTATCTTCTTCTTTTTTCTCGTCAGGGTCCTTTTTTTCACAGCTTAAATAAATTAAAGACATGCTTAAAATAAATCCTGCTGTCAATAATGAATAAAGACGTAAACGAATGTTTGTTTTTTGGTGCATTATTTGTATGTTTTATTATTTATTATTTCTAATGGGCTACAAAGATATACCTTTCGTTTCCCGGAATCAAAAATTTTCAATTACTCCAATACAATTTATAAAAAATATTAAAAAAATAAAATTTTATTTGTTATTCATAAACTTATTTTATATATTTGCCCTACTAATCTTATAGGATTGGTTGTGTTTTGGTTTTAAGAAAATCATAAAATAAACCAACACATCTAAAATCCCCGTGATTTTTGCAATTAAAACATAAACACATGAAAATAAATACAAAAACAAGATATGCCATTCGCACTATGATTGAAATAGCCCTTCATCAAACGATGCGTAAAGGAGGCATTTTACAAAAAGAGATTGCCAGGAAACAACATATTTCGGAAAAATATCTGGACCAAATTATCGCATCTTTAAAAACAGCAGGACTTATAAAAAATGCAGCAGGAAAAAAAAGTGGATATATTCTTAATTTACCATTTGAAAACATCTCCGTATATGATATATTTAAAGCATTTAATGCCAATTTAGAGATTGTAGAATGCCTTGAAGAAGGCAAAGAATGTGAATCATCACAAACTTGTCCGGTAAAGGAATACTGGAACGAATTAAATGATTCTATCATTATGGATATGAAAAACAAAACATTATCAGAATTGGTAAAACAACAAGAAAAATTAAGAAACCGGCATTCCGGAATTGATTATCAGATTTAACTATTAAAAAAACTATAAAAACCCTAACATCATGAAAATAGCAGAAAACATCACCGTCCTTATTGGAAATACACCACTGGTTAAATTAAACAAACTACCAGGGGCAGACAATGCCACCATTATTGCAAAGCTTGAATCATTCAATCCATTGAGTTCTTTAAAAGACAGGATTGGGCTTGCCATGATCAATGCAGCAGAAAAGGAAGGGAAACTAAACAAAGATACAACCATCATTGAACCCACCAGTGGCAATACTGGCATTGCCCTGGCTTATGTAAGTGCTGTGAAAGGATACAAACTAATCCTGACCATGCCCGAAAGCATGAGCATTGAACGCCGGAAACTTCTAAAAAGTTTTGGTGCTGAATTAATCCTTACACCTGCAGAAAAAGGAATGAAAGGAGCCATTGAAGAAGCCGAAAAGCAAAAAGAAAAAATCGGCAATGCCATTATCTTACAGCAATTCCAAAACCCCGCTAATCCTGATATACACCGTCAAACCACTGCCAATGAAATATGGGATGACACGGATGGAAAAGCGGATATCTTGGTTGCAGGAATAGGTACAGGAGGAACAATAACAGGTACTTCAGAGATTTTAAAACAAAAGAAAGAAGCATTCAAAACCATTGCTGTAGAACCTGAAGGGTCTCCTGTGCTTTCAGGCGGACAATCCGGCCCTCATAAAATACAAGGCATTGGAGCAGGATTTATTCCCGACATCCTCAACACATCTATTATTGATGAAATTGTGAAAGTAACCAATGAAGATGCCATGGATACTGCCAAACTATTAATGAAACAAGAAGGCATATTGGCCGGCATATCTTCGGGCGCAGCTGCTTTTGCTGCAAGCCAGATTGCAAAAAAAACAGAAAATAAAGGCAAAATGATTGTGGTTGTATTACCGGATACAGGTGAGCGGTATTTGAGTACACCACTTTTTGAATGATGGTAGTACCAAATTTCATAAAATAATACCTATCTTTCAATCAATTTTTAACATTAAAAAATAGCAAACACGTAATGGATCAACTATCTTTTACAACCCGTGCTTTACATACAAGGTATTCCAAACCCGATGCTTATGGCTCATTGCGGATGCCTGTTTATGATACTGCTGCATTTGAATACAATACAGCCGAAGAATTGGAACATGCATTCAATGGGACAACGCCCGGACATGTATACAGCAGGCTCACAAATCCCACGGTAGAACATTTTGAAAATGTATTGACATCGCTCACGAATTCATTGGGCTGCATTGCTTTTTCTTCGGGGATGGCTGCCATCTCCAATCTTATATTAGCGATCATGTCGCAGGGAGACAATATCATCACCTCACATTATTTGTTTGGAAACACCTATTCCCTGTTGAATTCGGTCTACAGATCAGTAGGAATCGAACCCCGGTTTATTGATTTAACAAACCCGGATGAAGTAGAAGAAAACATTGATGACAACACGCAAGCTATCTTTTTTGAGACAATCACCAACCCTCAATTAGAGGTTGTAAACATTGAAACATTACGCGCCATAGCTCAAAAACACAATCTCCCGCTCATAGCAGACACCACATTAACACCTCCCTGCTTATTCAACTCCAAAAGCCACGGGGTAGATGTTGAGGTCATCTCCAACACCAAATACATCTCCGGGGGCGGCACTTCCATGGGCGGTGTTATTATTGACAACGGGACATTTGAATGGGAAAGAAACGGCAACATAGCTCACTTAACCGGACAGTTCGGGCCATCTGCCCTGCTAATGAAATTAAGAAAAGAAATAGCCAAAAACCTGGGTGCTTGTCTAGCGCCACATAATGCTTTCATGCAGACATTAGGGTTGGAAACCTTAATGCTCAGGGCCAATAAATCATGCGAAAACACAATACATTTGGCAGAATACCTGGAAAACCATCCAGGGGTGAAATCTGTCAATTACCCCGGATTAAAAACATCCGGATATTTTGAAACAAGCAAACAGCAATTCTCTTTTGCAGGCGCCATACTTACCTTCGACCTGGATTCCAAAGAAGCATGTTACCGTTTTATAAACAAGCTCAACATCATCCGGAAAGCAACCAACCTGAATGACAACAAAACCCTCATCATCCATCCTTCATCTACCATTTTTTGTGAATTCGACCCGCAAACCAAAGAAAAATTAGGGGTACGCGATACCATGATGCGAATGGCTGTTGGAATTGAAGACATTCATGATTTGAAAAATGATATTGAAAAAGCAATTAGCAATTAATAATTAACCATTAATAATTAAATGCAACACCTCAAAGGCAAATTAGTCCACACACTTGTTCTTCATTTTAAAAATGATTACAGGCGAATAGAACATGCCATCAACGTGCTACATGAAGCTGAAAAATTGTCAGAAAACCAACCCACTGATTACGATATATTAGTAGCTTCGACGTTGCTTCATGATATTGGAATAAAAATTGCAGAGGAAAAATATGGATACAACAACGGACGATTACAAGAGGAATATGGGCCACCTGTAGCAAAAAAAATATTACAGGATTGCCATCTTGAAAACAATAAGATACAAAAAATTTGTGAAATCATTGGCAATCACCATTCTTCATCCAAATACGCGTATCCTGAACTCGAAATCCTTAAACAAGCTGACAGGATTGTAAATAAAGCAGAACAAAACAAAAATAATAACCAAAAATAAACATATGCAATCTTTAAACACCCAAGAAGTTTACAACAAGCTAAATGATACGGAAACAAAAATCATTGACATTCGTTCCATCAATGCTTACAATGGATGGAAAGAAAAAGGCGAAGCACGGGGAGGCCACATCAAAGGAGCCAAAAGCCTGCCGACTAAATGGGCAGACTACATTGACTGGATAGAAATTGTTCGCTCTAAAAACATCACACCAAAAAATCATTTGATCTTATATGGTTATGATCAACAAGAAACGAAAAAGATAGCTCGCTTGTTTGAAAAAGCAGGATTTCCTAATATTTCCGTATATCATCAATTTGTGAAGGGATGGAGCGGAAATGATGACATGCCCATGGATAAGCTGCCCCGCTACAAACACCTTGTATCGGCAGACTGGCTCGGCAAGCTTATTGCAACAGGCAAGGCCCCTGAATACAACAACAACAAATTTGTTTTGTGCCATGCACATTACCAAAACAAAGACGACTATTCCCTGGGGCATATCCCCGGTGCCATTGATATAGACACCAATTCACTGGAATCAAAAGAGACATGGAACAGGCGTGAACCGGAGGAGCTTAAAAAAATATTTGCAGAAAAAGGAATCACTCATGACACTACAGTGATCCTGTATGGCAGGTTTTCACACCCCGATAATAATGACCCTTTTCCGGGCAGCAGTGCAGGCCATCTGGGCGCTATCCGGTGTGCTTTTATCATGATGTATGCCGGTGTTAAAGATGTACGTGTGCTGAATGGCGGCCTCCGGGCATGGACAGATGGGGGATATGAGCTCTCCTCCGAACAAATAAAATCTGTCCCAGCCAATGATTTTGGCACAAGCATCCCTGCTCATCCCGGTCTGGCAGTAGACATAGACGAAGCACAACAAATAATCAAAGACAATGACAAAAACCTGGTGTCGGTACGGAGCTGGAGCGAATTTATCGGCGAGGTAAGCGGATACAATTATATTGAGAAAACGGGCAGGATTCCGGGTGCTGTTTTTGGCGATTGCGGCAGCGATGCATATCATATGGAAAATTACCGGAACCTCGACCATACCACCCGTGAATTTCATGAGATAGAAAACATGTGGAAGCAAGCCGGTATAACACCCGATAAGCATAATGCCTTTTATTGCGGAACAGGGTGGCGCGGAAGCGAAGCATTTCTGAATGCCTGGCTGATGGGATGGCCGCGTGTTTCTGTGTTCGACGGAGGATGGTTTGAATGGAGTAATAAAGGACTCCCTTATGAGACCGGCATCCCTTCTGAAAAAGAACAGGTAATAGAACAATAGGATGATTGACATCAACAACATTCGGGAAGACTTTCCGATCTTAAAGAAAAAAATATATAACAAACCTCTTGTTTATCTCGACAATGCGGCAACAACCCACAAACCACAACACGTAATCCGGGAAACAGCAAGATTCTATACCACACAAAACAGCAATATCCACCGGGGGAGCCACCACCTCAGCGAAATAGCAAGTGGTGTGTATGAACAAGCTAGGGAAACCGTTCAACGTTTCATTCATGCCGTTCATGCAGAGGAAATCATTTTCACCAAGGGAACAACAGACTCCATCAATATGCTGGCAAATGCATTGGAACGGTCATTGATTATCAAAGACAGCGAAATCATCATCAGCGAAATGGAGCACCACTCAAACCTCATCCCCTGGCTTATGCTTGCAAAACGAACGGGAGCAAAGCTCAAAACCATCCCCATTGATGATGATGGGAACCTGATACTGGATCAGCTCGAAAATCTTATCTCCAACAAGACCAGGCTCATCTCTGTCACCTACGTATCCAATGTATTAGGAGTCATCAATCCCATCAAAAAAATCATTCAAAAAGCACATGATCACAACGTCCCGGTGATGATAGATGCTGCACAGGCCATTCAGCATATCCCCATTGATGTACAAAACCTCGGCTGCGACTTCATGGCCTTTTCCGGACATAAAATGTATGCAGAAACAGGCATCGGTGTACTGTATGGCAAAAAGAAATGGCTGGAATCTTTGGAGCCGCCTGTTTATGGAGGAGGAATGGTAAAACAGGTAGATATCCATCAAGCTACATTCCTTGAACCGCCACAAAAATTCGAAGCCGGCACCTGCAATGTATCCGGAGCAGTGAGCCTGGCAGCAGCCATTGAATATATGGAAAAAACAGGACTAACCAATATTGCAATGCATGAAAAACAAGTGTATGAATATGCATTACAACAATTGCAAGCAGATCAAGACATCAGAATATATGGCAATAAAAACAACTCGTGTGGGGCACTTGCATTCAACCTTAACAATATTCATCCTTATGATGTAGGGGTTATATTGGATAAAATGGGCATTGCTGTGCGCACAGGCCACCATTGCGCCGACCCGCTAATGAATAGGCTGAAAATAGATGGTGCAGTACGTGCCAGTTTTGGAATGTACAATACCAAAGAAGAAACAGAAGCATTGATCAAAGGCATTGAAAAAGCTAAAAAAATATTGACATGAGTATTACAGAAAATCAGAAACAGGTTATTCACAAATTTACTTCGATAGACGATTGGTTAGACAAATATGAATATCTAACCAATTTGGCAAAATCATTGCCCTCTACAGATGGAGACTTAAAATCAGAAGGCCATAAAATCGGTGGTTGCCAGTCGAACGTATGGATAAAAGCAAAAAAAGAAAACGGAACCATTCATTTCGAAGCCGATAGCGACACCCAAATCATCAAAGGCATTATAGCGCTGTTGCTTAAAGTATATAACAACCAGGCGCCCGAAGCCATCTTGAATAGCGATCCGGAATTCATTGATAAGATAGGGCTCAAATCCAACCTCTCCCCTTCCCGTGCCAATGGTATATCAACCATTATGAAACGGATAAAAGAAATAGCCGGGGAATACAATGAATAAAACAGCCAGGCTTAAAAATGATTATTTGTCTTAATACGTTCAGAAACCCTAAATTAGGGTTGGTTCTACCACGAATTAATGGTAACTTGCAATTTGTTTATATATATTTAAACAATTTTAGGTCCTGTAAAAATATTTAACCACTAAAATAAGGGTAGTACCTTAGGGTTACTTCAAGAATTCATAGAAAAACACTATTCAGGGGAATTAAGATCATATCGAACACCCATTTGAATGACTATATCATTTGCGAAAAATTTCCATGAGCCAATGAATTTGTACTCAACCATTCTATTACATTTATTACAATAATAAGAAACATCATAACCGACTCTATAAAATTGAAAATTCAATTCATAATTGCCAAATATAAAATAACTAAATCGCTTGTATTGATAATCGAGTCCCAGGCCCAACAATCCAGAAACATAAACAGGATCTTCAATTTTCTCAACATATTGAGCCTGAACATTAAATATAGCTGAAGTATTAACGCCAAAATTAATAAAAGGCCTTAAGGCACCTGCCGGATAGTAATAGGATAAATATACAGGCAAAAATATATTACTATACCTGAATTGAATACTCTTCGAACCATATATGATTTCCCTATACCCCAATTGTGCATTGAATGACATGTTTTCATGCATGCCAAATATTTTATCAAACCTTATTATTAGACTTGAATTAAATGCTGGAATATAACCGTAACCCTTTTTTGATAGATCTGAACGATATGATCTCCATTTGTTATGAATTACCTTTGAGCAGGTAACACCAACAACGGCACCTAAATAAACAGAAAGCTCATTCTTTCTTTTATATACAATACATTCACTACTATCCTCACATACCTTATCATGATATGTTTTCGTGATATTCATCAGACTTTTAAAATTTAAATCCGTCTGATAAATTTGGGATTGTATATCACGTGCATCACGGAACATATAATTTAAAATGCCAAGATATTCTTTTTTATCAACAAAATAATTTTTGTGTTCGGCTTTTCTTATCTCCTGTGTATTTACCAACTCAAAAATCGAATCACGTTCATTCTCAATAAAAAAATGATCTTCAACACCACTTTTCAAATAAAATAAATCAGCTTCCCCATCTACAAGATATTCAAGAAAAAACACTTTAGGCTTTCCTTCAAGCATAACCTTACGTCTCACATAATATCTCCCGTCAATAATACGATATGCTTGAATATCTTCAGGATACAATAGCCTTTTCTTAGATTCCGGGTCATCTTTAAACCGGCATACTCTACACATTTTGCTCAAACTTCCGGTTTGAATGTATCCATTTAACGTATCTCCGTCATTTTGAATAACATATCCTTTTTTTAACTCTTGTGAAAATGTACAATTTAATAATAACAAAATAAACATACATCCCATTATAATTTTTTTCATACACTTAATTTTTAATGGTAGGATAGAACTCGCCATGCGAATAATATTACATATGTGCAATCTAAACAGATCATCAATAAATCTCGTATGTGCACCTGACATGGCGGGATCAAACTTCGGTTCATAAAATAGTTAACAATTTAAATAATCGCAAAAATATAAAATTCAATTAATTTCACAATTTGCAAAATAATCATTTTTTGCATGTCTGGTTCGTGCGTTTATTGTTAATTTTGTAAATTTAAAGGCATGAACCGAGCCATGACAAATTTTTTGACACACACGCTTATGATTATCAATGAACTCCATATCGAATCGAATGACAAAACATTACATCATGGCGAGCTCCATCTGACCTATTAAAATAATTAAAAATAAACAGATGAAATTACACCAACTATATAAAACCAAAACCCTCGATTTTTTTTCTGCATCTACGGAGACGGCATTGCCTCTTCCTTTTATTGAAGAGGGAATTAAAGCAGGCTTTCCTTCTCCTGCCAATGATTTTATTGATGCATCCATTGATCTGAATAAAGAGCTGATCAAAAATCCTTCTTCTACCTTTTTCGGACGGGTAAACGGAGATTCTATGCAAGACTATGGCATTCATGACGGCGACTTGCTGGTGATTGACAAAAGCCTTGAGCCGAGAGACGGAAAAATAGCGGTGTGCTATATTGACGGAGAATTTACAATCAAAAAGATAAAGGTTGAAAAAGACTATTGCCTGTTGATGCCGGCCAATAAAAAATACCGTCCCATCAAAGTCACCCCCGATAATGAGTTCATTGTGTGGGGCATTGTAATCCATGTAATAAAAACATTTTAATGTTTGCACTCGTAGATTGTAATAATTTTTATGCTTCGTGCGAACGGGTGTTTCGGCCCGACCTGTACAACAAACCGGTAGTTGTGTTGTCGAATAATGACGGGTGTGTGATAGCCCGCAGCAATGAAGCCAAAAAACTGGGAATCCCAATGGGTGCCCCTGCTTTTGAATACAAACATGTGTTTATCAGACACAGGGTACACGTGTTTTCTTCTAATTACGCCTTATATGGCGACATGAGCGCAAGAGTCATGAACCTGTTGACATCTTTCTCCCCCAACATTGAAATTTACAGCATTGATGAAGCATTTTTAAAGTTCGAAGGATTTGAGCTGACAGACCTACCTGCATATGGAAGACAAATAAGGAATGAGATTTATAAAGGCACCGGCATCCCTATCAGCATAGGCATCGCAAAAACAAAGGCTTTGTCCAAGGTGGCCAATAAAATAGCCAAAAAATATCACAACAAAACCGGTGGAGTATATATTATTGATTCGGAAAAAAAAAGAATAAAAGCCCTTCAAATAACTGATTTAGGAGATGTTTGGGGAATCGGCCGCCGCTATACCAAACGGCTAAACACCATGGGCATACGCGATGCATACCGTTTCACCCAACTATCTGACGGGTGGGTGCGAAAAAACATGACAGTGGTGGGGCTTCGCCTGAAAAAAGACCTGGAAGGGAATCCCACACTTGGCATAGAACAACTACAAACAAAAAAAAGCATTGCTACCACACGCTCCTTCGATAAGAATTATGCCGACTATGCCGTCATAAAAGAACGTGTAGTAACATTCGCTGCCAGTTGTGCAGAAAAGCTCCGGCACCAGCATTCTTGTTGTAACACCATGATGGTGTTCCTGCATACCAATGAACACCGGAAAGACCATGCGCAATACAGCCGGAATATTGTAATAAACCTGCCCTACCCCACCAACTCAAGCATTGAGCTTGCTAAATTTGCTATCAGGGGACTCAACAATATCTTTAAACAGGGATACTATTATAAAAAAGCCGGGATCATTGTCATGGATACCACTCCGGAGAACGAACGGCAGGCCATGTTGTTTGAAAATTCGGACCCCCGCCATCAACGCCTTATGAAAGTAATGGATAAAATAAACCAATGGTATAAAACGCCAATTCTCAAACTGGGAAGCCAAGACCTCAAACGCACATGGAAGATGCGGCAGGAAAAATTATCTCCGCGGTACACGACGCGTCTGGATGAAATAATAAATATCAAAGCATAATGTGTTTTTTTAGTCAACTCAACAAACAAGCCACCGATATAGAAAACCGGTTCAATGCAACATTTGAACATGCCCACCTTTTTCAGCCCAGCACGTTTATCAATGGGTTTACCTTTCCGCTCACCCCTGTCATAGACCATGAGACACCCTCACGTATCAGACATCTTCAATGGGGCCTGATCCCCTTTTGGGCAAAAGATGATAATATAAAAAAATATACATTGAATGCAAAAATTGAAACACTCAAACAAAAACCAGCATTCAGGGCTGCTATAAATAATAGGTGTCTGGTCATTGCCGATGGGTTTTATGAATGGCAATGGCTCGATCCAAAAGGAAAGCAAAAACAAAAATATTTAATCACCCACCCGCGAAACGAATTATTTACATTTGCAGGCATTTGGTCGGAGTGGACAAACAAAGAAACAGGAGAAATTATCCGGTCCTACAGCATCCTTACCAGCCAGGCCAATGAATTGATGAGCCGGATACACAACACAAAAAAACGGATGCCGGTGGTACTAACACCCGAAACAGAACAGAAGTGGCTGTCAGGCAAACCGGTAGAATTGTTTAAATCCATAGACCCGGTGTTGAATGCTATTGAACAAGATTAACAGTTGCTGGCATAAAGAAAAGCCAGCATGATTCCCATTTAGCATTAACCTTTTATAGCTTCAGCCATATTTTTTCCCAACGCATAACATTGTTGTACATCATCTTCTGATACACTTCCTTTTACAGCAAAAGAAGGTTCAACGGGCTCCAGGTTGCTCTTATCCATAAACTCTTTAAGCCCTTTGAATGCGCCTCCTCCCCAGGTATATGAGCCGAACACGCCAACATAGCGGTTTTTTAATTGCTTGTTTTCAAGCATATTCACAAGGGTTTCCATGTGCGGGAAGATGCGTGTATTGTAGGTGCAGGAGCCCAGGATAAAGCCTTTGAATTGCCAAATATCATTAATAATGTATGATGCATGTTTATACGACACATCATACATCCGAATCTTGGTGATGCCATTTTCCGAGAGGCCGCGTGCTACGATTTCTGCCATCTCTTGAGTATTGCCATACATGGATGCAAAAGCGATAACCACGCCATCTTCTGCTTCAAAACGGCTCCATTTATCATATTTGTCAATTATATAAGAAGGATTGTCTTTAAACACCGGACCATGGGTAGGAGCAATAATTTGAATGTCCAATCCTTCAAGTTTTTTCAATGCTTTTTGTGCCATTTTGCTATACTTCCCAACAATATTGGAAAAATACCTCCTGATTTCTGTCTCATAATAATTCAGGTCCACTTCATTATCAAAGATACCCCCTTTCAATGCACCGAACCCGCCAAAGATATCTGCCGGAAATAATATTTTTTGTGTTTTTTCATAAGTCACCATCGTTTCGGGCCAATGCACCATCGGCGTAAGATAAAATTGCAATTCATGCTTGCCAAGATTTAATGTATCTCCTTCTTTAACTTCTTTTGTTTGGCTTTTAATATGATAATAATCATTTGCATATTCCAGGGTTTTCTTATTCCCAACAATTTGCATATCAGGATACAATTCTGCCAACATGGCTACAGCACCCGAATGGTCAGGCTCCATATGGTTGATGACCATATAATCAATTGGCCTGTCTTTAAGCACGTGTTTTAGCTTTTTAAGCAATACATGACTGGTTGTATGCTTCACTGCATCCACCAATGCAACTTTTTCATCTACAATCAGATACGAATTGTACGATACACCTTCGGGCAACGGCCAGACTGCTTCAAACAATTGCGTTTCATAATCATTCACGCCTACCCAGTAAATATTTTCTTTGATGGGGATTACATTTGTATCCATTTTCTTATTATTTTTATTTATATAGATTTTTGAGGATGTCTAAAAAAGAAAAATTTCTGCCACAAAAACACCAAACCACGAAAACCATAAACAACAAACTAAAATTCAGAATCTTACAATTCAGTGCGTTTGTATTTTAGTGTCAGAAAAAAAGATATCATGCCTTTTTGGACATCCTTGTAGTAAATATAATGCAAAAATTATTCCGGCCTTTTCATATTCTGGAGAGCAATATACTGCATGTAATTATCCAGCATCACCATCGCTGTATATGCTTCCACAACCGGCCAGATTCTTGCAACAATGGTGGGATCGCGACGTGTTACAGCAGCCAGGTCTTTATTCTCAAGGCTTACTTTGTCTATTGTCTTTTGAGGTTTGGCAATGGTTGGGGTGGGTTTAACAGATACCCTTCCGACAATGTTTTGCCCTGTTGTTAACCCTCCGGTAATACCCCCGGCATTATTAGACATGAAATTGACGTTGTTGTTTTCTACCCGCATTTCGTCATTGCATTCCGAGCCTGTTATTTTAGCAGCCTGCATTCCGCAGCCTATTTCTACAGCTTTCACGGTTCCAATGCCCATAAGTTTTGCCAGTTCAGCATCCATCTTTTCAAATACCGGCTCTCCTAATCCAGCAGGAACTCCTGTTACAACAAATTCTACATATCCGCCCGATGAGTCGCCTTCATCTCTAATACGGATGATCTCTTTATTCATCTCATTGGCTGTTTCAAGGTCAGGACAGAATATGCGAGGGTTAATACCATATTTTTCCCTTACTTCATCTTCGTTATATTTTGGTTTAGGAATTTCGGGGATGCGTTTTTCCAGTTCTGCTAATACGGCAGCTTTTTCAAGGAACCGCATGCCGGATTTAAATTTTTCCTGTCCAAATATTTCCTGGTAAACAGGATCATACAATTTTCTTACTGTCCGGTATGCCTGGGCTTTTTCCCTGATCTTTTCAATATCCATATCGCCCATTCTAACTCCGGCGGCTTCTTTGACATAGGCTGTCACAAATATACCGTGTTCGGCAAGAATACGTTTGGCAATGGTACCTGCAGCCACAATGGTACTCGTATACCGTCCGCTGAATATGCCGGCGCCTATGGCATCATCCCATTTACCGAATTTCTGGTACGAAGCAAAAGAAGCATGACCGGGACGCGGAGTGCGGTTTGTCACCTGATATTGCTCAATGTGCTCAAAATGGCGGTCAACATTCGGTATTAAAATAACCAAAGGAGTGCCGTTGGTATACCCTTTATTGCTAAATCCGGGCATGGTATCGGCTGCATTTACACCGCTGTATATAATAGGCACATCAGCTTCCCGGCGCGGAGAAGTCAGTTCACCCTGTCCGGGTTTTCGAAGCATCAGTTCAGCATAAATTTCTTCTTCGGTAAAAAAATATCCTGAAGGAACACCCTGCATATTAATGGAAAGGCCTTCCTGGTAAGAACCTCCTCCTACCGTTGTTTTAAACAATTTTCCGTGAGTACATCCTAGCATAATTTTAATTTTTTAGAGGTTAATATTTAATATTGGCTTGTATATGTTTAAAATCCTGAACAAATCCTGGATAGGTAATTTTAAATGATTCAGCAGTATCAATCAATGTCTCGCCTTCTGCTCCCATGCCTGCCAAAGCAAGCGCCATCACCATTCTATGATCGTGATACCCATGCACACTTGTTCCTTTTAAACTGCTTTCATGAATAATCAACCCGTCTTCCAATTCAGTAACATCGGCTCCCATTTTTTTAAGTTCTGTGGCCATTGCCCTGATTCTGTCGCATTCCTTAAACCGGGCCTGGGCCACATTAATGAGCCGTGTTGTCCCTTTTGCATAACAGGCTGCTGCTGCCATTGCCGGCAATGCATCAGGAATATTATTCATGTCAATATCCGCTCCTGTGAGTTCGCCTCCGGTGACAATCACCCCGTCTTCTACATGCTGAAGATGCACTCCCATTTTCTCCAAATGCTGAAATACTTCTTTATCTCCTTGAGGGTCATCAAAACTCAATCCTTTAATTTTGATTTTGGAACGGGTGATGGCTGCTGCACAAAGGGCAAACGTAGCCGACGAAAAATCCGAAGGTATATACCCGTTGAAAGGTTTGTATGACTGTCCGCCTTTTATTTTAAACCATTCCAGTCCATTTTGTTCAAATTGGATAGACTGGCTTTTCATCCAGTCGAGGGTGATCTCCACATACGGTTTTTCCATGAGCTTATGCACAATAATCTCTGTGTCGTGTTCAATCAAAGGACAAGTGATCAACAGAGATGAAACATATTGAGAGCTCATCCCGTTTACCTCTGTTTTTCCTCCCTGAATTGGCCCCTGTATGGTGAATGGACATTTACCATTGGCAGAATCCACTGTTGCCCCTAATTTTTCAAGTGCTGAAAAAAGAGGATGCATAGGACGTGTTCGCAGTGACTCATCTCCGTCAAATGCAACAGGTTGGCTACCTAAAGATGCCACGCCTGTAAGCATGCGCAAACTGGTACCGGAGTTCCCCATGTCTATGGATTCTGAAGGGATATGTGGAACATTTCCAAACCCGGTAACCTGTAGCTGTTCTTCTCCCCTGACTACCCGGGCGCCCATTGCCTGAATTCCGGCAATACATGATTCGGTATCAGAAGAAAAAAGCGGGTTTTTTAATACAGATGTACCATTGGCCAACCCCGAAATCACCAATGCCCTGATGGTATGAGATTTTGAAGCAGGGACCAGGATATCTCCACTCAAATATGATCTTTTAATTTTAATGTTCAAATCAACTATATTTTTATTAGATATAAATGAAAGGCTAAAGATAATAAATATGAAAATAAAGACCATTTTTTAGAAGTGTAGAATTAATAATTAAGGCTCTATTCTAAATAACGATTGATTTGAAAAAAACAACATTGGCTTATGCAGCACTTTGCTTTCAGCTCTCTTACATTGGCTTTTGCAGCCATCAATACATCACCGCCCAACACTACAAAGCCGTCATTGCGAGGGCTTTGCCCGAAGCAATCTTTTGGATCAGGCACAA